>NZ_CP042435.1:334500-669000 GCF_007971225.1 Panacibacter ginsenosidivorans
CGTATACATCCGCTATTTTGATGACAGATTGTTCCGGCATTTTTGTGGTTGCTATATTTATGATCGTGTGCGCCGGATTTGGATACACCTTCATGCCGCTTTTGCTTTGTTGTGCAATAAGCGATGATGCATCTTTACTGCTTGGGCCTGTGCCCTGAACGGCTCTTAAGGTGTAGCAGGTTGATGCATTGTATTCATTTGCATTGGCACCGGCTACTTTAATATAATGTGTGCCTTTGGCGACTGTGATTGTGATGCTTTCATTTGCTGTGCCGGTATTTATGGAACTGCCGGTGAACTTCTGATTGACATTATAAGTATAGATATTATAATCTGCAGGCAGATTGGTAAGTGTTACCGTTATAGGACCTGGTGCAGGGATAGTAAGTTTGTAATAATCCACATCGCCTGATGCATTGATGGTTCCATACACATCTGTACTGAATGGTATATCCACTGCTGTAGCAAAATTATTATTATTTGCAGTAGTATCGAATTTGCCGGGGCAGGTTGCACTTGTGGTAAATGAAGTAGTATTATAAGCACTGCTACCTGATGCGCATACAGCTTTTACACGCCATTCATAATTTGTCTCGCTTAGTAAACCGCTGACATTTACTGAAGTGGCTGTGGTACCTGAGGCTACATTAATCCAGTTTTGTGTATTGGTGGCACGGTATCCTGCTGTATAACCAAGTGCTCCGCTTACTGCAGTCCAATTGAAGGTGGCTGATGAAGCTGTAATATTGGTGGTAGTTAATGTTACCGGCACACCGCAACCTACTGCTATTAATGTGGTAAATTGTGCAGTAGTGTAATTGCTGGTATTGCCATATATACAGTTTGTTCTCACCCTCCAGTCGTAGGTGGTATTAGCATTTAAGCTGCTTAAGTTAACGGAAGTAGCCGTGGTGCCTGTTGCAGCATTGACCCAGTTGATTGATGCCGCATCTTTATAATCTATATCATAGCTTGCTGCTCCTGTTACGGCACTCCAGCTAATAGTCGCTGTTGATGAACTAATGGCTGATGATACAAGGCCTGATGGGTCATTACATACCGGTGTGGCGGTGGTGAACTGTGAGGTTGAATAAGCACTACTACCTGATGCGCAATTCGTTTTCACTCTCCAGTCATAAACTGTGCTATAATTTAAACTGCTTAAGTCTACAGAGATAGCTGTAGTGCCTGTTGCCGCATTGATCCAGCTACTTGATGCTGCATCTTTATAATCCACATCATAACTTGTTGCACCGGTTGCTGAACTCCAACTAATTGATGCTGATGAAGTGGTAATTGAAGACGCTGCAAGTCCTGACGGTGCTGTACTACACAATGTTGTAAACTGTGCACTGGTATATGTGGTGCTACCTGAAGAACAATTTGCTCTTATCCTGTAATCATATCCTGAACCTGTAGTTAATCCACTTAGGTTTACAGATGTTGATGTTGTTGCTGTTGCTGCATTTGTCCAGGTGCCTGTTGATGTTAATTTGTAATCGAAATCATAGCTTACCGCTCCAGAAGATGCAGACCAGCTTATAGTTGCTGAAGTATTGGTAATGGATGATGCTGATAAGCCTGTTGGAGCAATATCACATAAAGTTGTAAACTGCGCGCCAGTGTAGGAAGTACTACCTGCAGCACAGTTAGCTCTTACCCTGTAATCATAAACTGAACCTGCTGTTAAGCTATTTAGGTTTACAGATGTTGATGTTGTTGCTGTTGCTGCATTTGTCCAGATACCTGTTGATGTTAATTTGTAATCCACATCATAGCTTACTGCACCTGTAGATGCAGACCAGCTAATGGTTGCTGAATTATTTGTTACAGACGATGCAGATAAACCTGATGGTGCAACATTACACAATGTTGTAAATTGTTCGCTTGTATAAGATGTACTGCCTGATGCACAGTTTGCTCTCACCCTGTAATCATATACTGTACCTGTTGATAATCCACTCAGGGTTACTGAAGTTGATGTTGTGGCTGTTGCTGCATTTGTCCAGGTACCTGAAGAAGCTAACTTGTAATCCACAGTATAAGAAGAAGCGCCTGCAGAAGCTGTCCAACTGAGTATAGCACCTGAATTGGTAATGGAGGATGCAGACAGGCCTGATGGCGCAGCGCTACATAATGTTGTAAAATTTGTTCCGGATATATAAGCCGTGCTGCCAGATGAGCAATTAGCTCTTACTCTGAAATTATAAACAGAACTTGATACCAGGTTGGCTATGTCCACTGTTGTAGCAGTAGTTGCGTTTGCAGCCCTAGTCCAAATACTTGCTGAGCTTAATTTGTAATCAACTTTATAAGATGCTGCACCAGCTACGGCTGTCCAGCTAAGGGTTGCAGTTGAATTGGTAATATTTGATGATGTAAGGCCAGTTGGTGTAGCACTACACAAACTGGTAAACTGTGCGGTTGCATAATCTCCATTATTTAATGGACAATTTGTTTTTACTCTAAAGTCGTAAAGAGTTCCTTGCATTAACCCTGTAATATTTACGCTTGTTGAAGTAGTGGCTGTTGCTGCATTTGTCCATGCACCGGAGGGGGATATTCTGTAATCTACATCATATGATGTAGCTCCGGTTACGGCTGTCCATCCGAGTGTAGCACTGCTATTAGTGATGGATGATGCTTTCAGCCCTATAGCTGTTCCACAGGAACCTACATAGAAATTCACATTTGATATATCGTAAAAGATATTTCCTATTGCTTCTATTTTAATACGACAAGCGCCACTTGTTACATTTGGTACAGTAATCGCTTCAGTGCCGTCATTGGGTGTACTGGCGGCAAGAACATATGGGAATGTTTGCCCTCCATCTGTTGACATAGATATTTTCACATTGGCTGCAAGTGTGTTTGTACTGTTAACACTCCAGGTGATTGTTTGTGTTGTTCCGGCACCTACACTAACTGCTGTGTTGGGAGAGGTAACTGCAAAGGGTCCGGTAGTGCCGGAAACAGTTACAACCACATCATCACTGACATTAGCACTGCCGCCACTATGATTATCTCTTACTGTAAATCTAAAGTTCAATGTTCTTGATACAGATGGCAATACTTCCCATTTACCTGTATTATTACTGTCTAGTACAACCTGAAGTCTTGGAAATGATCTGGATGTATTGGTGACAGGTAAGAAAGACCTGAAGGCAGGCCCCTTCGTAGTAGTTGATGTTGGGTAGGTATTAGAATTTGTACTTGTGCCATATGCATCCATTTGTTCCCAGCAATAAGTTGGCACATCTGCTGCATCTGCATCTGTTGATGTTCCTGTTAAAATAAATGGTGTTGATTTTGGTACAGTATAATCTGATCCGGCATTGGCAGTAGGTAAATTATTGATTAAAGAACTGGTTGTACCACAAGTGTTACCCGAACCAGTTTGAATATAATCGGTTATCTGCTGAATACTAATTGCATGATAGTATGGATCACTGTGCGCCTGAAGATCTGTAGCACCCGTAATACCAGCATATCCCATAATTGTAGAAGCACTTCCAGGTTCTACCTGTGCTATTGTGCCTTCTATGCTATGCGTAAAAGTATGATTGCCACCTAACTGATGTCCCAATTCATGCGTCCAGTAATCTATGATAAGATAGTCGCCCTGATATTCTCCGTACATGTTCCATCCCCGACCTTTGCCGATAGAGCCTGAAGGTGTTTTGCAAACACAACCAATACAGCCTGCGTTGCCATTATTTTTTTCAGTATTATAATTAAGCATGTGGCCAATATCATAATTCGCATCACCTATTACACTTGTACAAGTGTTTTGGGTTTCAGTATTCCAGGTTGTTGTGGTAAAACTTGGTGTCCATGTACTAAATGGATCAGTAGTAGCGTCAAGATAAATGATACTTGTCTCATTCGATATGAGTACCAATCTTAAATTAAATTCATTTTCAAAGACTGCATTTGCCTCGGTAGTATTCGAATTCGCTACGGCTAATATAATGGCTTTCTTCAATGCTACTGTGCTTGTATCAGTTCCCGGAGCAACATCATCCAACACAGCTCTTGAATATTCTCCTGTTAAACATAAAGCCAATCTATAAGTGCGTAATACATTTGTATTTGCATTCTTGTCAGTAATTCCTCCTCCTATTGCATTGCTTAGTTGTACTTCGCTGTTTACTGTTTGATCTAATAAACATTCAAACCCGAATTTTTTAGCATCTCTTAATTCCCTGTCGTATACAATATATGATTGACTGGAACGATCTATGGAACTGATGTAAAAAGTCTTTCTCTCTGAAGACATGATCACTGCATTAAATCCCAATGGGGACATATCAAAACGAATACGGGAGCCAGGGTTATCAACACCCTGCCCTGCATATGATTTGATATTCGGAAATTTTGCAGCTAACGCAGGCTCCATAGAAGAGGCTTCCACAATCCTGAATCGCTCAATTTGCCCTTTTGAATTTGGCACCGAAATGATAAATGAAGAAGTAGCTGATGAAACACTTTTTTCTGAAGGTGCATTACGTAAGAGTTTCCTCATGGCTGATTCATTTAATTGAAATGAAACATAAGCCTGGGGTTTAAAATGTTTATGAAAAACATCTTTTCCTTTTGCGAATGAACTAGTAAGACTAATTTGCTTCCAGGGATTTTGTGCGTTTGCACAGAAGACAATCATGGCAAGAACCATGAGGAGTAATACTCTCTTCATACAGGTTTTTGTTTAAGAATTGGATTTTATCCCGATCATCACTAAATAAATTTATCCAACTATAAAGGTTGGAATAATTTAAGGAAAGACAATCAGTGAGTCCGGTTTAACTTTTGATTTAGAACATTGATTTATACAGTAAAGTAAACGTTATACTTTTTAATTTTATTTACACATTAAAGATTTTAATACTCTTTTAAAGTAATACGCATACTTAACAGTATTGACAGCCAATAAGAAACTAATAATATTTTTTTTGATACCAGCAATTGCTTACATGGCATCATCTCTTGCGAGGCAATACTTTCATCTGCAGGATAAAGATTTTGCTGAAAAATAAAACCAGCTATAAAGAGCAAAAATATATTATAGCTGAAAAGTACTTTGTTGTACAAGAGTGCGACGCAAGAGGTGATGCCACATATTATAGAGCCTGGCTCAAAAAAATAAAATTAATATTGAGTAAGAGGACACTACTTTGCAATGGAAATAAAAAATTATACAGGTATACTGCAGTTAATCCATTCAGGATCAAAAATAGTGTTGTATTTTTTGTAGAAATTTATTGCAGGCTCATTCCAGTTTAGCACCTGCCAGGCAATACCACTAAAATTTTTTTCTTTAGCTTCGGCAATAAGCGCATGGAAAAGCAACTTACCAATTCCTTTACCTCTTGCAGCTTCAGTAACAACAAGGTCTTCAAGATACATGCGCTGCCCTTTCCATGTAGAATAACGAATATAGTAAAGTGCAAATCCAAGAATATTTTTGTTTTTATCTGTATCATTTATCTCTTCGGCCACAAATGCCCACCACACGGGTTTTTCGCCAAAGCCACTTTCTTCAAAATGTTCCAGCGCAACAGTAACCTCATCAGGTGCTTTTTCATAAACAGCCAGCTCTTTTATTAATTCAAGTAACCTTTTGCAATCTTTTCTTTCTGCTTTTCTTACAATAATCATAAATATTTATTTATAAACCTTCAACGATTTTCGCTACTTCTGCTGCGCAACCAAATGCAAGTGTAAAGCCACTTCCGCCATGCCCATAATTATGAATGATATTGGTTTCTGTTTCATGCTCCACTCTTACTTCGGGCCTATATGGCCTCAATCCCGCCCAGCTACCCAATACTTTTTGCTCTTTTAAAAATGGAAATGTTTCATAAGCATTATTCAGCAAGCGGTGTATGGTTACAGGTTCTGTTTGTTCCTGCTCCACGTGTTCTTCATAAGTACCGCCAATAATAATGGCATCTTTACGGGGTACGATATACAATGGCTTTTCATTGTCAAGATATAGATGCATATCATGTAATGGTGAAAGTAATGCTACCTGTCCACGCACAGAAATTATGGAAGTATCGTTACATAATGATCTTGATCCCAGTGCTGAACAATTGATGACAAAGTCATAATCATTTGTAAGCTCAGTAAAACCTTTTATTTCCTGTTGAATAAATTTTACGCCATCTGCGGTTAATTTTTTTTGCAGAAAAGGCAAAAATATTTGCGTTTCTATAAGTGGCACCTGCACTTCGTAGCCAATAGCAATATCTTCTGGAAGTTCATATGCGTGCATCATGCGCATACTGCCTTTTGGCATAAAATCTATCCACACCGGTTCTCCATCCTCCATTCCTTTTCGCTGTACTTTGATGAGCTTTCGCATACTGATACCGGTCTCAGAACGCTTTGCCATTTCAGTATAAACCATATAGGTTTGCCTGCACCAATTTATACCACGCTTATCGTTTCGGATATGATAAGGAAACCAAAACGCTGCGGCTTTATTTGAAGTAATGTTTGGTGAAAACGCATTGGCGTAAATAGTAATATCATGCCCGTTTTCTTTTAGTAAAGATGCAGAAGACATACCGCTTATACCTGCACCTATAATAGCAATTTTTTTACCCATTGTAAATCTGAAAGCGATAAAATTATTGATTTTATGCTATCATTTACAGGTAATTTTCTTTTCAAAAAAATTAGGCGATTTCTGTATTACCAGATATAATTTTTGGGAGTCAGCTGTATGTTGCTATAAAGCTTTTGTTGCGTCGCACTCTTCAGCTGTATCAATGCAATTTGGCAGAAACAATATCTTTAATAATAGCTGAATGATATGTTATAGTTGTTATGCATGCCTATATTATCGCCATTTAAGAATACCATGTCTCCATCTTTTTTTACCGGAAGTTTATTTTGGTAAGTATACCTGTATGTAATTGCATAATTAATTCCATCGCCGGTTCTTGTTTCTTTGCATGGATTATTTTTTTGCAATACTATTCCGGGTAACAATATTAGGTGATCGCCTGATTTATGCAATAAAGAGAAATCATCTGCATTCGTATTGCTGTCATAATTTTCATAAGTGTCAATATAAAATGATTCTGCCTGTTTATCAGGTATTTCAATCCGGTGATCGATAAGTTTCGAAAGATTGCCATCTGTGTAATACTCCAGTTGCAAAGTTCTTTCCGGAATAATTCGGCTGCTTGTTTCAATAATGTTCCATGCTACTTTAATGAGTTGCTTAGAATCATTATAAGAGAAAATACTTTCTTTAAAAATAATCCCGGCTTCATTTATATAATTAATTTTTATGACCTTACCATTTTCATATACATATTGTAAGCGTTCTTTATTAACCGCTGTATTATTTTGAATCTGGATTATGCGTCCATTTAAATACGATAAGGTGTAAACGCCTGCACTGCTCTGATAATTTACTGTTGTAATAAAAGCCGAATCATCATATTCAAAATGATAGTAAGGCGATGGAAGGTTCCGTATAATCATGTCTTTCAAAAGAACCGTTTGTGTATCTACAGGCTCGCCTACAGGTAAAGGTGTAGGACCTGCAATATCTTTGTTTTTGCAACTACCTGCAAACACGAGCAATGTAATGATGATATATGAACTGTATTTCATAGCGCAGATATTATGAGCTGCAAATTGTATGGTTCTGTGCCAGGTAAACAAGTGCTGTTGTATGAACTGAAGAATATTCTGTATGTGTTGCACTTATTTATAAAAGCTGAATGAAGTAACTATCTGCACAAGTGAGTGACACAACGAAGCCTAATGAAAGATTTTCGGATGAAAAAGAAATCAAACCCAACATTCTCTTTTGGTAAGACGTATAGTATTATATCGCAGTTACATTTTTAAAACTTTCTGATTATTAATATGAAAAAGCAAAACTTGTTAGCGCTTGCTATTATTTCTCTAAGCTCTATTCTATTGCTATTGGCTTGTAATACCCCCGACCCTGCGCCATTACCAGAAAAAATTCAAAAACTTATTCAAACCAATTGGAAAATAAATGAGATAACCGTACCCAAAAAAACAGGCTCCGGTGACAGCAGTATATTATTATCATGCATGAATGATGACCTTACACTTTTTGGGTCAAATGGTGTTTTTGAATTGCAGGATGGTACACTCAAATGCGATTCAACTAATTTTTATTATAGTAAAGGTTATTGGGGCTATGACCTGAATAATGACTCTGTTCAGCTGGCCGTAATAACGCCGGCTTCAAAATATATTTCATGGAAAGTGCTTACGCTGAATGATTCTGTTTTAAAGGTGACTTATATAGACAGTCTTGTTCCTGCTAATAAAATCACAAAAACAATTTCATTTAAAAAATAATTTGAAAGGCTCTGTATTATTTATTCAATTTTGCAGCGCCTTTAAACAATCAATACTTTGACGCAGGAGGAATTACTGGTAATATTGGAAGAATGCCGGGAGAATAAAAGAGCTGCCCAGGAAAAACTGTATAAATATTTTTATACAGATATGTTTCGCCTTTGCCAAAGATATGCAGGAGATCCGCATGCTTCTTTAAGTATAGTAAATGATGCTTTCCTGAAAGTTTTTAAAAATATAGTACACTACCGCGAAACGTTGGGTCATTTTAAATCATGGCTTAAAACAATTGTAATTAATACCGCTATTGATTATTTACGCAGCCAGAAAAAAGATATAAGAGTGGTACATATAGACCATATAGAAGAGCCTGGAGATGAGGATTTTGCTTTAAAGTATCAATGGAAGCATGATGAACTGATGCAACACTTACAATCTCTTCCCAATATTACACGGACTGTTGTAAACCTGTTTGCGTTTGATGGCTATACGCACAAAGAAATTGCACAGCACCTGGATATTACAGAAACAACGAGCCGCTGGCATCTTTCAGAAGCACGTAAAAGACTAAGGGTAAGCCTGCAGTTAAACAACCCAAAAAAACTGGCAAAAACATGAGTGACGACCTGCGATATTATTTCTTTGATCAAGAGGCAGATGGTCAGCCTTCTATTTCTGCTGAAGAAGGCTGGCAACAAATGCAGCAATTGCTTAATGCTGACATGCCGCTATTATCAAAAAGAAAACCACGCCGGTATATTTTTTTTATAACAGGAGTATTAACAACAATCATTTTCCTAACAACAGCCTTGCCTTTAAAAAATTATTTAGTGCACGGTAATGAAACATCTGTTTTTAAACATAATATTATATCAAAAGCAAAGAAGCATGTTGTAGCAACGCAAGACGAAAATACTAATAACAAGATAAAAGCAACTACCGCACAGCATAGATATGTAAACCATCCTATAGGAAACCAAATGACTTCAGCAGGATTTAATGATGCAGTTATTGATTCATATAATTCCAACACTCCAAACGATATTTTAGTAAATATATATGGCGACAAAACGAAATCTAATGAAGTAACGCTTAACAACCCCCTCATTAATAAAGATACTATAAGCAGTATTACTACTAAAACGGATAATAAAGAAGAAAAAACTACTGCACAAAGCAGTGAACAAAAAAAATCAGCAAAAACTGTTTATAAAAAATGGTATTTGAATGGTGGCCTGGCTGAAAATATTTCTTTAAGCAATACTACGCATGCATTACAACCCTATCCTTTTGCAGAATTACAATACCAGTTTGTACCACGTTTTTTTGTCTCTGCATCTTTAGCTTTATTTGCTCCGGTGGGCTCAAATGCAAATGGCATTAAAAGAACAGTTTATCTAAATGACACATCTGCAGATGTAAGCAGATACAATGAAAAGCTCAATTATCAAAAATTATCTTATGCCGATCTTTCATTAACTGCCGGTATAAAATTGACCAGTAAAATATCTGTACAAAGCGGTGTGCAGTTTTCTCGCCTCTTAAGTACAAAAACCAAAACCTCTCTTGATCCATATGACTTTGATAGTAACAGGATACGCGTAACTGATGTGGGCACATTAGCTCCAATACCGTCAGCAGCTCCTGTATACAATAATATGATCGATCCCCATAAGTTGGATATAAGATACATTGCAGGCATCAGCTACAATGCAAAAAAAATCTCCTTTAGTATGCAATACCAGGCAGGTGTAAGACCTGTTCTAAAAGGCGCAGCAGTATCTTCTGATAAAAATAAATTGATTACATTAAGAGCAGCTTACCGGTTTAAGTAAGACACTATTAGCGGGCCATCAATAAATCAGTTTTAGCAAGCTTATTTTTCAGCGCAAAATAAACCTACTGTTCAAACGCATTCAGTTTGTACAAGAGTGCGACGCAACAAAAGCTCAATCATATTCTTAGCCAGGTTCTAAAACTCGCGACTGTGGATAAAAACACTTTAACAAGTTATTTGATAACATAGACGTAGTCTGGTGCGTTTCATGCATAGTATTGCAAAACAATTTTTATGCGCAAGTTTTTGATCCTCCTTATAGCACTATGCAGCACCGCAATTGTAAACGCTCAAAGCACTTATAGCCGTGCAATTGGCGTAAAAGTACCCGGTGGTTTTTCTGCTACTTATAAACAATTTCTTACAGAGACTAATAATGTGGAAGCGCAGTTAACCTTATGGAATAAAGGTTACAGGGCAAGCGCTTTGTACGAATTTAATTTTTACAGTTTTAAAAATGTTGAAGGGCTTGCATGGTTTGTTGGCCCGGGTGTACATATTGGTTTCTGGAAAGATAATTATCAAAAAGATTATAACAGCCGTGCAGATTTTGGTGTGGATGGAATTATTGGTTTTGATTATAAATTTAAAGACATCCCTGTCAATGTAAGTGTTGACTGGCAGCCAGCCGTAACACTGGTAGGCTCTGCGGGCTTTACACCATCGTACGGTGGTATAGCTGTTCGTTATACTTTTTAATCTTTTGTTGTCATAATTTTTTCACTTCAAAACAAACATCAGAATGAAAAAAATAATCTTATCAGTAATTATACTTACCACAATTTTATCAGTATCAAAAGCGCAAAGCACAGGCAGTACTTATGAGAATGCCATTGGAATTAAAATATACCCTGCCGGAATAACTTTCAAACATTTTCTAAAAGAAAACAGAGCTGTGGAAGGTATTGCATATTTCTGGAACTATGGTTCAAGAGCCACAGGCTTGTATGAATTTCATGGAGACATACCAGGTATTGACGGATTGAAATGGTATGCCGGGCCCGGTATTCATGTTGGTTTCTGGAATGATAAATGGAAAAAAGATTACCCGGTAAGAGATGCAGGTATTGCCATCGGCATAGATGGCGTTGGTGGTCTTGATTACAAGTTTAAGGCCGTACCTATAAATATCTTTGTTGACTGGCAGCCTTCTTTCAATTTTGTTGGGTACAATTATTTTGAGGCTGGATGGGGTGGAACTGGCGTTCGTTATACTTTCTAAATATATTACGCTTATTTTAAAAAAGCCACAACAAATAATGTTGTGGCTTTTGTTTTTAAAATTTCGGGCCGCGCATTTGAGTAAGTATTAAACATCGTTGCGTCGCACACTTGTACTTTATGAAGTCGGATGAACAAAATTGAAGGATCCTTTATTATTGAATTACATTCTTAAGTACAAGTGTGCGACGCAACAAAAGCTTCATAGAAGTGCCAAAGATGGCCACATAAAAACAATCTTTCAATTTTTCGACATGATAATCTCAGGCTTATCAATCATTATAACTACTTCGTCTTCTGTATCCGGAAGCTCTTTTTCTTTTAGATCTTTTTCCAGATAAAATTTCATAAGTGGCCCCGCAACAAGAATGGTTACCATTGTCATAACAACAAGGCCAACAAATATTCTTTCATCAATAATGCCTGCCTGCAATGCAGCCATACCAAGCACTATCTCCTGCGATCCACGTGCATTCATACCAAATGCAATAGCAAGCGATTCATTTTTATTAAGCCCACCCATGCGGCTTCCAATGCCCGCACCAACAATTTTTGCAACACAGGAAATACCTAATATTATCAATACCACAGATAGGTCAAAATTGGCAACGAAATTTACTCTTAAACCTACTGATGCAAAAAATAGCGGGGCAATAACGCTTACAATAAAATGCTGAAATAAATTTTGAATGCTATGGCTGAAATGTTTTGAATCGCCACATGCAATACCCATCATGAATGCACCAAAGATTCCCCTGATGCCAAGATATTCTGTACAAACAGCACCGAGCATACAAAGACACATAGCTGCGGTAAGTATGCTTGCCGGACCACCAAGATTCTTGTCAACAAAAGCAAGGATCTGGTTTACCAGCCACTTGCCAATCGTTATCATGAAACCCACAAAAACCAGCACCATACCAATTGAATAATAAGATGCTGTCTCACCTTTTGCATTCATTAGTTGTATAATAATAGAAAATAGTATCCATCCAAGAAAGTCATCGATCATGGAGGCGGTAATTACAAGTCCGCCAATTTTTGTTCTTATTATATCTAAATCGAGTAATATTTTTACGATCACAGATAAAGCAGTAATAGAAAGCGCTGTTCCAAAAAATAAAGCAGGTATTAATCTTTCTGTTGAAGGAACATTGAAAATATAATCGTGAAAAAACCATATACAAAGAAACCCAAGCGCAAAAGGAAATGCAATACCCATAAAACTTATAGAAGCAGCTTGTTTTCCCTGTGCACGTATTTGTTTAAGGTCAACTTCGGCACCAGCAATAAACATCAGCATGATAACACCAATATTTGCAAGACCATCAAAAGCACCGTAAGCTCTTGGATTTGCAATAAACACTTCCTTAAAAAGATCAGGAAATGCTGAGCCCAGTAAGGAAGGCCCAATGATAATACCGGCAAGTATTTCACCTACAACAGGAGGCTGTTTAAATTTCCTGCATATCTCACCAAGCAAGCGTGCAGCAATCAATACAATACTCACTATGATAAGGAAATATAAAACCTCTGTTGAATTCAATTTTGAAATCATAGGTTCATTTTTGAGTGTTAGTTCTAAAGATATCAGAGTTATCTATAACAAACATAAGAATTAAACCTATATAATCTATCAGTTTTATAGGAATTTAATACTTTATTCCTGCGCTTTAAGTTAGACACTTTTTATAATTGACATTTTCAGATATAAAAAAGAAGAAAATAAGATATTAAACACAATGGATTGAAAACAGTTTTAAAAAAATAACTATGCAATTTTTTAAAGCAGGAATAAAAACTGATATAACACTAATAATATCTTTTATTAAAATAAATATGAGACCTTTTTCTTTTTGGAAAGTTTTTGAACGATTAGCGTACTGTTTATAGTATGCAATAAAATCACAAAATATTATATTAACTGTTTAACTTTTTATATCCTTCTTTCACAATCCTTTGGCATAATCATTGGGCTTCTTACAAAAAATTTAACCATGAAAAAAACACTGTTCTCTTTGTTGGGAAGCCTCGCTGTTGTTGCCGGAGTTGTTAGTTGTACCACGAAAGATCAAAACACAATACCACCTGTTGCGACATTTGGTGTTGTACACGCCTCGCCTGATGCAGGCAATGTTGATGTATATGTAGGAGGAAGTCTTGCCGCACAAAACTTTGCGTATGGATCTGATACCGGTTACTTTGCGGTAACACCTGGTATATATACATTGCAGGTTGCACCAACAGGCACAACAAATTTTGTCATCAACACAAATGTTACGTTTTCACCCGCAACTACTTATTCAGTTTTTGCAATTGATTCGTTGAGTGCTATAAAAGCTGCTGTTGTTACAGATTCATTTACTACGCCATCAACAGATTCTGTGCGTGTAAGATTCTTTCATTTCAGTCCGGATGCTCCTGCTGTTGATGTAGCAATTGCAGGTGGCTCAACATTGTTTAGTAACAGAACATTCAACGATCAGTCAACGAATACATCATACCAATCATTCGCAACACTTGCAGCTGGTACTTATAATCTTGAAGTAAGAGCTGCAGGCACTTCTACAATTGTGTTGCCGGTTCCAATCACGCTTGAAGGTGGAAAAGTTTATACATTATATGCAAAAGGTTTCTTAACCGGTACCGGAACGCAGGCATTAGGTGTGGGTACTGTTGTACACAATCAATCTATTCAATAAACATTATTTAATTACTTTAATAAAAAACTACTCATTAATTGAGTAGTTTTTTAGTTTTTAACTAACTGTATTACCAGTATAAAGCTTCGTTGTGTCACTCACTTGTACACCTTGTTCAATATTAAGCTAAATGATGAAGAGTGCGACGCAACGACGTTTAATGCATGTTCTGATGATCGGCTCAAAAAATTATTTGCCAAACTTTTTCTTTAATATGCTTAATGCATCGTTAATATTCATTTCAGTAACCTGAGGTTCTTTTTTGTTTTGAGCTTTAAATTTTGGCCTTTCATTTTTTGCAGGCATGTTTTGTGTTTGTTTGATAGATAAAGCAATACGTTTTCTTATAGCATCAACTTCCAAAACTTTTACCTGTACTTTATCATTAAGCTTTAATACTTCATTTGGGTCAGTGATATATTTATGTGAGATCTCGCTTACATGCACAAGTCCATCCTGCTTTACGCCAATGTCTACAAATGCACCAAAACGTGTGATATTAGTAACTACACCAGGCACAACCATACCAACATTTACATCTTCTATCTTATAAATATCAGCGAATTCAAATTGCTCTAATTCGCTGCGCGGATCAAGGCCGGGCTTCTTTAATTCGTTGAGAATATCCTTAATGGTAAGCTCTCCTATTTCCTCACTCACATATTTTTTGGTGTTAATCTCTTTTAGCAATGCTTCATTTCCTATCAGTGATTTTACATCAGCATTCATTTCTTTTGCCATAGCCTGCACTACTTTATATGCTTCAGGATGTACGGCACTCGCATCAAGCGGATTATCGCCATCTTTAATGCGCAAAAATCCTGCACACTGCTCAAATGCTTTGCCACCAAGACGAGGTACTTTTTGTAATTGGTCGCGACTGGTAAATTTTCCATTCTCGTTTCTATATTTTATAATGTTATCGGCTAGTGTAGAACCAATGCCACTAACATAACTGAGCAAATGCTTACTCGCAGTGTTGAGATTAACACCCACAGCATTCACACAACTGATAACTGTTTGATCAAGACGTTCTTTCAAACGCGTTTGATTTACATCATGCTGGTACTGACCAACACCTATACTCTTAGGATCAATTTTTACCAATTCTGCCAATGGATCCATCAATCTTCTGCCAATACTTACAGAGCCACGCACTGTAACATCGTAATCAGGAAATTCTTCTCTTGCAGTTTCTGAAGCTGAATAAACTGAAGCGCCATCTTCATTTACAAGAAATACAGGCAAACCAAGGTTTAATTTTTTGATGAATTGTTCTGTTTCTCTGCCGGCAGTTCCATCGCCAATGGCAAAAGCCTGCGTATCATATTTTTTTACAAGCTCTCTTATTTTATACTCTGCATCGTATAATTTGTTAGGCTCATGAATATAGATAAGATCGTTGTGCAGCAGCTCTCCTTTCTCATCAAGGCAAACAATTTTACAACCTGTTCTATAACCGGGATCAATAGCCAATAGTTTCTTGCTTCCCAAAGGAGAGCTTAATAAAAGCTGGCGCAGATTTTCAGCAAAAACATTAATAGCCTCCTCATCTGCTTTTTGTTTCAATGCAGTTCTGAACTCTGTTTCAAGACTTGGCTGTAATAATCTTTTATAGGCATCTTTGATCGCTTTTTTGATTTGATCAACAGAAGCATTCATTCCCTTTACGTATTGCTTTTCTAATAGCTCTAATGCATCTTCTTCAACAGGTGCAATTGATATACGAAGGAACCCTTCGAGGAAACCTCGTAATACTGCAAGAATTCTATGTGAAGGAATTTTGGAAACGGGTTCTGAAAAATCAAAGTAGTCTTTATATTTAATTCCTTCTGCTTCTTTATCTGCCAACACTTTACATTGCACTGTTGCAGTGTCTCCAAAAAGTTTGCGAAGTTTAGCACGAACATTTGCGTCTTCATTAACCATCTCTGCAATGATATCTCTTGCACCTTGAAGAGACTCATCTGTTGTTGTTATTTTTTCATTTATATAATTAGAAGCTTCAATATTAAGATCTACTTCTTTTTGTTCGAGTATTAGTAATGCCAAAGGCTCCAAACCGTTTTCTCTTGCAGTTTGAGCTTTTGTTTTACGTTTTGGTTTGTAAGGCAAGTAAATATCTTCGAGTTCGGTGATGGTTGTTGCAGCATTTATTTTCTGCTGAAGTGCATCAGTCATTTTGTCATGCTCAGTTATAGTCTTTTCGATGAAAACTTTGCGTTCAGTAAATTCCTTCAAAAGCTTGTTCTCATCCTGTACTTGTTGAATTTGTACTTCGTCCAGGCCACCTGTTTTGTCTTTACGGTAGCGTGCTATAAAAGGAATGGTTGCACCTTCTTCAAACAGGCTTAAAACTGCTTCTGCCTGTGCAGTTCTGATGTTTAACTTTAATGCTATTGGCTGCGCAAATTCACTCATGAGAATAAACAATTTTAGGGCGGCGAAAATAGGCCATCTGGATGTTGCGAAAAAAATAAAAGTTATTAACAAATTCAGGCAGTAAATTATGAACGAATCATAATTATAAAATTTATTTTATGTTTACCAAACAGGCAGTATTCCAATAAATCAGAACACTTATTATGCGGCAAATAAAAGACTGGGTGTCATTATTAAGAATCAGGCAGTACACCAAAAACGGGTTTGTACTGGCTCCTTTATTTTTTTCATTCAGTTTTCTTAACAGAACGCTGCTAACAACCTCGCTATATGGCTTTTTCCTGTTTAGTATTGCAGCAAGTGCCGTATATATATTCAACGATATTTTTGACAAGAAAGAAGATGCAGCCCACCCTGTAAAATGTAAAAGACCAATTGCAAGCGGTGCAATAAAAACGCAGATTGCGACAATAATAGCAGTCTTACTTACATTGCTTTGCTTATATCTATCATTTACCCTGAGCGAACTTTTTGGGTATATGGTTGCCATATATATTTTTATTAACCTGTTATATTCGGTTGCACTGAAAAGAATAGTCATATTGGATTTGATGATCATTGCTATAGGTTTTGTATTACGTGTATATGCCGGTGGCTTCCTGATTAATGTTTTACCTTCTACGTGGCTCACATTGATGACTTTTCTTATTTCCCTTATCCTTGCATTAGGTAAAAGAAGGGACGATGTGATGATGAAAAATGGTACGGAAGAGATTATACATTCTTATAGTGATGGATATAATATTGAAATGTTGAATTACTCAATAGTTGCAGTTGCGGGTGTAGTAATTGTATGCTACATACAATATACCCTGAGCCCCGAAATAATTAAGCATTTCCACAATCCCTATCTTTATTTCAATATCATATTTGTAATAGCGGGATTTTTGCGTTATTTCCAGGCATTATTTGTGAAAAAGGGTTTATCAAACCCCTCTGAAATGATATTAAGGGACAGATTCCTGCAGGTAAATATCATTCTTTGGCTTTGCAGTTTTATACTTTTTATTGATTAATGAGGATGATAAATAATAGTGCAAATGCAGACCCGTAAATAATTTGAAATAAAGAATATCTTACTGCAGTGTGCGACGCAACGGAGGATCATGTCAGCACTTTAGCCGGGAACAAAAATATCTACTAACTAATTTGGGTATTAATTATACATGTCAACACTTGCGCTATTTGATTTTGATGGAACGATCACTAACAAGGATTCATTGCTGCATTTCACCGGGTATGCTAAAGGAAAGTCATCATTGTATGCAGGATTAGCACTGCTTTCGCCTGTAATGATACTTAATAAAATAGGAATCATACCATCCCAGTTTACTAAAAACAGCTTCCTTCGTTTTTTCTTTAAAAATGAAGATCTTGAAAAATTCAACCAGCTTTGTAAAAACTATGCTACAACAGAACTGAAAACGATTGTAAGAGTTAAAGCATTAAAAAAAATAAACTGGCACAAACAGCAGGCGCACAGAATAATTGTGGTTTCTGCATCACCCGAAAATTATATACAACCATGGTGCGAAGCATTGGGTATCGAATGTATAGCTACAAAACTGCTTGTAACAAACCTAACTGTCAAAGGAGTAATTGATGGTTTAAACTGTAATGCGGAAGAAAAAAGAAGAAGGATTGAAGCAGTGATTAACATTGCAGACTACGAAGAAATCTATGGCTATGGAGATACCAAAGGGGACAAAGCCATGCTTTCTGTTTGTACTAAATCATACTATCAATATTTTTAAATTCTATGAAAGAAATTTCAAAACAGGAGCAATGGATCAATTATTTACTGTTGATATTTTTTGCTGCGTTGGCTTTCTATTGTGCACAAAAGACTACAAGCGGTTTATTTCTTCCTGCGGATGACGATACTTTCCGTGATATGGCCATTGCTGAAAATATTAAACATGGCCAGGTTTTTACCGACCCTTCCTATCGTAATGAATTATTATGGTATAATCCCGGCCTTCCAGGATTGGAGGCATTTATTTCATGGGTAACAGGGGTACCATTAAATTTGATCTTAGCTCAGGCAGGAAAATACCTTAACCTATTTATACCTTTTACACTTTTTCTTCTTTGTGCAAAATTGTTTGACAAAAGAGTTGCATTTGGTGCAGCAACTGCTTCTTTCTTTTTTGTGTGCGGTAATGATTATGGTACACATATGTCTGGATACACATACATTTTATTGCCCATCTGTTTTACACAATCACTTTTCTATCTTGTACTCATACTTACATATAGAACTTTTGAATCTCTAAAAAACCTTTATTTTTTGTTATTAGGGTTAGCAGCAGGATCGCTTTTCCTGTTTCACAGTGCCCCCGCTTTTATTTTCTGTATCATCCTTGGCTTACTCCTACTGTTTAGTTTAATAAAAAAAGAAATGAGCTTTAAAGAAGTTATTGTCAAAGGCCTTTTTTTCTCGGTAACATTTCTTTTAGTTGCCTCCCCTCTTTTGTATAACATTTTTATTCATTACAGTTTCCATGTGAAAAATATTGATCCCACGCAATGGGTTTATTTCCTTTTCAGGCCGGGAAACGGAAATAAACTGATTGAGGAAAATGTAAATATTTATCTTGCCATTGCAGTGATCGGTCTTATTCACCTGATCAGAAATAAAAGTTTTAAACAAACAGCAAAACGAATAATACTCTACTGGTTCTTTACTGCTGCTATCATTTTTATTTATCTCTACATCATTGTGATTCTCAGAACCAAATATGGTATTCATCTACCTGGTTTTGTTCCATCAGTTGATATATTTTTTTACGTGAAAGCGTGTGAGTCTGTTTTATTTGGTATTGGCATCTTAGCTATTATTAAGTGGCTCATTATAAAAATTGACTGGCGAATAAAATTCAATCCAGGCTATTTATTATATGCGGTTGTATTGTGTCTGGTGCTGGTAAGGTTTCCTTCTTATTATACCAGGAAAGAATTTGGCAGGCTAAGAATGCTGACTATTGAAAAGCAACAAAACAGTTCTTTCTACAATATGTACGAATGGATCAAACAAAACACATTGATCAACGATGTTCTGCTTTGTTCTTTAAATGAAGCTCAATACCCTGTAATGGCATCAGGAAGAAAGCTTATTGTAACAGGCATTTATTATTCGAATCCTTATGTAAGTTATCTTGACAGGAAAATAGATTGCGACAATTTATTACAAAGTCTTCAACAGACTCAACATGATGATGTATTGTTCGATAAGTACAAGGTTAACTATCTTATTATTAATAAAAAAGATGAGGGCAAGTATATTTCGGCGAAAACGCTTTTCCCAACAGTAGCATATAATGATAATGACTATGTAATAAGAAAGAAATAATACTTGATCAATCCATCGAATACACTTTAGCAGGATGTTTCAAAGCATAACTTCTTATCATAGAACGGATGGCTTCGTTTTCCGGATATTGGATAACCTTCTTCTTTAATTTTTCGATGTTTGTAAAATTCATGTTGTCAGGAATGGTGCCCATACCATAAAACATGCCTTTTTCTACCAATACACATACATTTTCTTTTCCAAATGCTGCGGGTTCAAGTATTGCATAAGTACTTAATTGCGATTGTATATTCTGCAATGCATTATTTACTCTCTCATTATATAATTCCTTTTCCGGAAAATGATCATCACTGATCATTGTCCTGTCTAAAAAGCACAGGCTTGGGTGCAACTCATGTTCCCTCACAATCTTCCATAACATTCTATGAGCATCCATAAATTGGTTGAATGATAATAGCGGCTCAAAATGCCTGCGCTTTTTATCTATTGCCAACCGTTTATAACCTCTTGAATCATCAAAAGCATAAATGCCATACTTATGTTCAAAGTGTTTCTGGCTTTGATTATGTTTTGGCCACAATCTTTTTATCTCAATGCTCTCTAAAATAAAAGCAGTGAATTCTGTTGGCGTTTCCTGGAAAGAAACACGGTGAATATTCAATAAAAACTCTTGTCTTCTTTTCCCCGTACTCAATCCTGTAAAATGGCTCACCACACGGTTCTTTAGCACTTTTGCTTTCCCTACGTAAATCACTTTATCCTTTGCATCATGAAAATAATATACACCAGGCGTATATGGCAAATTATTTACTTGCTCTGCAGGGAGATTTGGCGGTAATATTTGTTCACGGTTTTCCTTCTTCAGAAATTCTTTGATGATTTTATCGCCACCCTTCTGTATTATTTTACTAAACAAAATTGCTGTAGCATCTGCATCACCACCTGCTCTATGCCTGTTTTCTACAACTATATCTAATGCACGACAAATATGTCCCAAGCCATATTTAACCATGCCGGGAAATGCTTTGCGGCTAAGCTTTAGTGTACATAACTTTCTTGGCGTCCAATCGTAGCCTGCGCTACGCAGATGATATTTTATAAAGGAGTAATCGAAGTTTACATTGTGCGCTACAAAAATGCGGTTATTAAGCAGGTTGTAAACTTTGTGCGCTACTTCCGTAAAAGAAGGCGCTGTTGCAGTCATGGCATTGGTAATGCCGGTTAATTGCACAACATATGGAGGTATCTGGTAGCCCGGATTTACCAACGTAGAAAACCGCCCTTCTACCTGCTCACCATCATGCAGCACAATAGCAATTTCAGTAATGCCATTGCCCTGGGGATGACTGCCTGTGGTTTCTATATCTACAATTGCATACATCAAAAAAAATTTAAAGCACTAACCCAACAAATTACTTTTTAATTACGTAGTAATATGCAGAAATGTTGAGTAATGAATCAGAAAGTACAAGTGAGTGACACAAGAGAAGCTTAATAATGGTGCAAAAGTTCAGCACAAAAAATTATAATACCAGCTTAAGTTCTTCGTAGCATCGCCTGTTGCGTCGCAATCACTTCATCTTTCATATCTGTATTGTGTCTTTACTTTAAATTTCACACACTCTGTAACATTTCTGACACATTCACGTCTAATATTAACAAGAATTAACGTTATAGAAAAATTTTCTGTTTATTTTTACACCGCAAAATTATACTGCCATGCGCTACCTTACAATTATTTCGATGATCCTGGTTTTCAGCGCCTGTGGTAACAAGTTGAGCACCTTGAAATTCACCGGCGAAAAAGTATCTAAAACAGTTTCTACCTGTACAGAGGCTGCTAAAAATGTTTGTACCGAACTTGAAAAGGTCAGTGAAATAAACCTGGCAATACAAGAAGGCGAACATGAAAATACAGTTAACAGTTGGGATACCCACATGATGCTTTGGTAAACTTATTTTTAAAATAATTTGAATGCCTTCCACAATGGAAGGCTTTTTTATTTATAACGGTTGGTGAAGACACCAACTTAAAAACATAGGGATTACTTACTTTTACACCCATTTTACAGATTATGGAACTGAGCAAGAATTATATACCTGCAGAAACAGAAAATAAATGGTACAACCATTGGCTGGATAAAAAGTATTTCAACAGCACACCTGACGAAAGAGACCCATATACTATTGTAATACCACCGCCAAATGTTACCGGTGTGTTACACATGGGTCATTGTTTGAATAATACCATACAGGATATTCTTGCACGTTACAACCGCATGAATGGCAAAAATGTTTGCTGGGTTCCGGGAACAGACCATGCATCTATTGCTACAGAAGCAAAGGTGGTGGGCATGCTACGTGAAAGAGGCATTACAAAAAGCAGCTTATCGAGAGATGAGTTTTTAGGTTATGCCTGGGAATGGAAAGAAAAGTACGGCGGCATTATTTTGCAGCAAATGAAAAAGCTTGGCTGCAGTCTTGATTGGGATCGTGTTACTTTCACAATGGATGATGATTATTACAAATCTGTAATAAGTGTTTTTGTTGATCTATATAATAAAGGTTTGATCTATCGCGGTAAGCGCATGATCAACTGGGATACAAAAGCATTGACGGCTTTAAGTGATGAAGAAGTAATATTCAGGGATACAAATTCTAAACTCTATCATCTCCGCTATAAAATTGAAGGAAGCGAAGACTATATAACAATAGCAACCGTAAGACCTGAGACCATTTTAGGCGATACAGCTATCTGTGTTAATCCAAATGATGAACGCTATAAACATTTGCACGGTAAGTTTGCATTTGTGCCATTGATCAATCGCCGTATTCCTATTATAGTTGACGAGTATGTAACGATGGAATTTGGAACCGGTGCATTAAAGGTTACACCTGCACATGACATGAACGATTACCAGCTTGGTTTAAAACATAATCTTGAAGTAATTGACATCATGAATGATGATGGAACATTTAGCGAAGCTGCGCAAATACTAATTGGTGAAGACAGGTTTGAAGCAAGGAAAAAAATTATTCCATTACTTGAAGATACTGGTGCGATTGTAAAGATTGAAGATTATCCAAACCAGGTTGGTTACAGCGAAAGAACAGATTCAGTTGTAGAGCCAAGGTTAAGTTTGCAATGGTGGGTAAAAATGAAGCCACTTGCAGAACCTGCATTAAAAGTTGTAGTTGATGGCGAAATAAAATTTCATCCTGCTAAGTTTGCGAATACCTATCGTTACTGGATGGAAAATATTAAGGATTGGTGTATCAGCCGCCAGTTGTGGTGGGGGCATAGAATTCCGGCATGGTATGATAAGGATGGAAACTATGTTGTTGCTGTGAATGGAGAAGAGGCATTGAAACAATACAAAGAAAAATATCCGCAAGCTGATACAACAAATTTGAAATTGACACAAGATGAAGATTGTCTTGACACATGGTTCTCTTCCTGGCTATGGCCTTTTCAAGTATTTAAAGGGTATAGCAATCCCGGTAATAAAGATGTTGAATACTACTATCCTACTGATACATTAGTTACTGCCCCTGAAATTATTTTCTTTTGGGTGGCGAGAATGATTATGGCTGGTCTTGAATACAAAAAAGAAATTCCTTTTAAAGATGTTTATTTCACTGGCATTGTAAGAGATAAGCTTGGCCGCAAAATGAGTAAGAGCCTGGGAAATAGCCCGGACCTGCTTGGATTGATCGACCAATATGGCGCAGATGCAGTAAGGTTTGGGATTATGATCGCATCGCCTGCTGGTAATGATCTGTTGTTTGATGAATCTTCTTTAGAGCAGGGCCGCAACTTCAATAACAAAGTATGGAATGCGTTGAAGCTGGTAAAAATGTGGGAAGGAAGACAAGCGAATTTCAATAATGAAACCAACGAAAATTTTGCGGTTAACTGGTTCGGACAAAGATTAAATGAAGCAAGAACAGAAGTAAATAATTTAATCAAACAATTCCGTTTAAGTGAAGCTTTGAAAATTATTTACTCTTTGATCTGGGATGATTTCTGTAGCTGGTATCTCGAATGGATTAAGCCAGGCTTTGAACAACCAATTGATAAAGTGGTTTACAAAAAAACCGTTGGTTATTTCGAGCAACTTTTGCAGTTGCTACATCCTTACATGCCATTTATTTCTGAAGAAATATATCATTTGCTTAAGGAACAACAAGATGACATTTGCGTAAAACAGTTTAATGATATAACTACCCTAGATAAAGCAATTTTAGCAGAAGGTGAAATTCTGAAAAAAGTTATTTCTGCTATTCGTGATGCAAGAAATAAAAATCAGGTTAAACCAAAAGACACAATTAAGCTCTATATACAAAGTGATACTGTTGAAAATTATCAGCCAATAGAACACATCCTTTCTAAACAGGTAAATGCAGAAAGTATGCATTACACTAAAGAAGCAATAGCAAATACAATTGTAGTTGCTGTAGAAAAAGATAAATTTTTTATTGAAAGCGAAAATGAACTTGACGCTTTAATGTTAAAAGAAGAGCTATTAAAAGATCTTATACACCAGCAAAATTTTCTCCAATCAGTTCTTAAAAAACTCAGTAATGAGCGTTTTGTTCAAAATGCAAAACCAGAAGTGGTTGAACTTGAAAGAAAGAAACAGGCCGATGCTGAAGCCAGAATAAAGACGCTTAAAGAAAGCCTTCAGAATCTTAATTAAATAGTAATAGAAATAATTTACATGAAGCAAATCAAAAATCTTATCACCTGCATCCTGCTTTTTACAGGATGCTTTTTTATTTCAGCCAATGCTCAGAATTGGGATATTAATACATTGAAAAGTATCAATCCGGAAAATCCCAACTCTGTTATCATGAAAGGCTTCACCCGGTCTGTATATCCTGTAGCCATTGTATCTCCGGCTGCTCTGCTTGCGACCGGATTTATAAAGAAAGACAAGAACCTGCAAAATAAGGGTTGGGAAATGGTAGGTTCCATCGTTATTAATACTGTCATCACACAAGGCATGAAATACGCCATTAACAGAGATCGTCCGTACGAAAAATATCCAACAGAGGTATTTCCGTACGAGCCAGATAACGATCCTTCCTTTCCATCGGGCCATACTTCCACAGCTTTTGCAACTGCCACCACACTTACACTGGAATTTAAAAAATGGTATGTGGCTATACCTGCTTATGCATGGGCCGCCGGCGTGGGTTATTCAAGATTGTATTTGGGAGAACACTACCCAACCGATGTAATTGCGGGTGCTGCTGTGGGTGCAGGAAGTGCTTTGGTAAGTCATTGGCTTAGTAAGAAAATATTCAAGCAATAATTTTATTGACCAATCTATTGAATAAGCATTAAGCCTTGGTTGCGTCGCACACTTTTACTGCAACAAATAATTCAAAATAAAAAATCAACATTCAAAAAGCAGGCAGCTTTTTTTATTTCAATTATAAATTTGTTGCTATGTCGTTTGAAAATCTTACTATAGTTAAAGCGTTTGAAAGAGATATTCCATTAATACAGCAACTTACTTATGCTGTATGGCCACAGACCTATAAAACAATTCTTACACAAGAACAGATAGAGTATATGCTGAATATGATGTACAGCACATCAGCATTAAGTAAACAAATAAATGAAGGCCATCAATTCATTTTTGTACAGGAAGAAAATAAGTCTGTAGCTTTTGCATCTTATGGTTATTACAAGCCTTCTATTTATAAGCTCCATAAGATTTATGCATTGCCAGATCAGCAAGGAAAAGGTATAGGGAGATTTATTGTCAATTATGTCTTAAGTCAAATAAAACCATTAGGTGCCAGGGGTTTACAGCTTAATGTAAACCGCTACAACAAAGCAAAAGGGTTTTATGAAAAATTAGGCTTTAAAGTAATTGCTGAAGAGGACATTGATATCGGTAATGGATATTTAATGAATGATTATGTGATGGAGATGAAATTGTAGTATTTACTTTCTTGTTTGTAAGCTATATTTTTTAGAGGCTACTTCTTTGTATAATATTGAAATGAACGTACAAGAGTGCGACGCAAGAAATGCTGAATAGTGAACAAATGCCTGGCACAAAAAAAAATCAACCGGTCATTTTGTAACCGGTTGAAAAAGTTGGGATGTGTTATCATAATCCATCACCTTACTCTATTACAAGGCCAATACTGAAATTCGTCGTTTCGTTTACAACCCTGCAGATATAAGTGCCTGGTTTAACAAAACCTGGAATATTCATTTGCTGTGCTGATGAACCACCACTGTGTTCAATTATTTTACTGTAAACTTTTTGACCAACGCTGTTGTACAATGATACCTGATATTTACCTGCAGCAAGATTATTCAACTGAAGGTTTGCTATTTTATTTTGTACAGGATTAGGTTGTATTGTTACAGAAACTTTTCCATTGCTGATGTTTACCGAAACAACTGCTGTATAACTTGTCGCCCCATCTTTACCAATTATTTTTATACGGTAAAAATTATTTCCGGCTGCAGCGTTGGGGTCTGTAATAGTATACATATTTTGAGGCGTACCATTATTTAAAGCATTTGTTTTGCCGATCTGCTTGAAGTTAATACCGGTAAGTGATTTCTCTATTTCATAATGATCGATATTGATCTCGTTTAAAGCAGTCCATCCAACCAGAATATTATTTCCCTGTTGGTATGCTTTGATATTGGTAAGTGTTACAGGCAGAATGATATATTCATTTACCAGGGAAAACCTTGTGAAACTATTAATACCGTTTGTTCCACCTAAAGGATCAGGGCTTACACCAATCGTGTATTTACCATATATTTCTGTGTTATCGTAAGAGGAACTTGAGAAGTTTACGGTGCTTACGTCAGTACCTGTAGATTTATTTATAAAGTTTTCACTGTAGTCTTTCTGAATAAGATGAATATCACTATAAACGAACCCTGATTCTACTTCTTCTTCCGGAGAAGGCCATGTTGACCAGTCTTTTTTGGTAAAGAACAGACGCATATTGGCTTTTACACCACTTGCTGCAGATGAACTTACATACCATATACGATTAACTCTTGCCCCCGGTGTAAGAAGCAAATCTCCCGTTTTCATTGCTACTGCAAAATCGCTTGTAGTGCCGGTATTATTCAACATCATCCTGTTTGCAGAAGTAAAATTGATACCGATCGGGAAGTACACATCCGTTCCACTTCCTACATTCTTAATCTTGAATCCTTTTGTACCGGTATAAGGCAAAGTAAGTGACAACTCAGCACCTGTATTTGTAGCAATTGCTATGTAACTGGCGTTGGCTCCCGTACTTAGACTTACGTAAGGAACATTAGGGCTGGTAAGTGTACCCCCACTATTAGACCATGTAATAAGATTATTATTGCTGACAAAAATGCCACTGGTCAATGTAAGGTCATGAGATATCTCAATATCCTGTGATGTACCCAGAATGACTTTGTTTGTTACGCCTGCCTGTATGGTGACATCGTAGGCAGGGCTATACGTAAGTGTACCTACCGTTGGGAAAGCCGGATAAATAGTAGTACCGGTTGTTGGATTGTTGAAAACATAATTGGCGCCTGAATTATAAACATTTGTTCCGGTTGTCTGTACATGTGCATTTACTGTACCATTTCCAATACCTTCCGGCAAACTTACCTTTAAGCCACCACGTCCTGCCGCGGTAATTGTAACACCGGAGGAATTTGAAGAACCATTATTATTCACTGTCACTGTATTTGGTACCAACGGATCTATATAGATGATATAGGTGCCCGAAGGTAAGGCAGAACTTATTACCCGCATACCCATTGTAAGACTTCCAGTACTGGAAGCATTCGTTATAACATTTGAAGAAGTAGACGTAGTGCCTGTAAAAGTATAAGGGCCCACTAACCCATTAAGTGTAAAAGTACCACCAGTGCCGGTCATCGTTTTGCCATTAAAATCAAGCCATCCATTTACAACAGAAGCACCCGTAAGGTTGCTTACGTTTGCATTGAGGGTTACCCCTAAACCGGTATTATTATTAGCAACAATTCCCTTAGGACCATTTAATGTTGGGATTTCTGCAGCCGCAGTTGTTTGAGCATTGCTACCTGCATAGGTGATTCTGCCAGAAGGGCCGTATGCGATTTTGCCTGTACCCACAAGACTTATACTGCCATTTACCAATGTAAACATTCCATTAATTGTCAATGTAACACCATTATCAACCTGCAGTATGCCTGTGGATAGTGTAACATTATTAAGTGTTTGATTTGTTGAAACCTGTAATGTACCTCCTATTACATCCACATTATTTGTCGAAGGCAAAACATCTGTTCCAGCATAAAGCCTGCTTAAACGTAAAATGCCTCCCTTTACCTGGGTTAACCCTGTATAAGTATTAGCACCTGTTAAAGTAAGTGTTCCTGCGCCATCTTTAATGAGATTACCTGCACCTGAAATAATTGCTGTTAGGGTGCTTACAGCTCCATCACCATAGGATGTATTTGTGGATTGATTTATCGTTAAAATATGATTGGTTGCAAGATTTACTACCTGGCTTTGCGTACCCGAAGTATTGGTCCAGCTTGAAGTAAGAGAACTTATTGTTTGAGTGGCATTATTCAAGTTTAATCTTGTATCGAAGTTGCTTAACTGACCCATAGTTAGTGAGCCCGTACTTATAGAAGAACCAGAGCTTACATTTAAAATGCCACTTAATACTTTTGTGCCTCCAGTCCATGTATTTGAAGCAGATGTTAGTATAAGATTATGTGTAGATGTATTCGCCCACAATTGAAAACCGCCTGCTCCTGTAATTGCACCGGCAAGAGTCCATGCATCGTTATAGATACCAACTGTTGCATCTGATGTGTTTACAACAATAGGGCTTGACAATGTATTGTTACTGCTTGCTGTACTGTTGTACAAAGCCATTGCGCCATAATAAGAAAACGTTTTGGAACCATTTAGCGTAATTGAAGGAGTTTTAGCTATATTAACTGTTGCCCCAGTAACATTAATATCGAGCTGGCTGTTTTGATTAACTGTAATGCTGCCTGTTGTTAAGCCTGTAACATCATTTATAGAAAGATATCCCGCCTCCGAACCATCGGCATTGCCTACTGTCCATGCACCAGTACTTGTACCCGCCCCACCATTAATACTTACATAACCACCATCTGAAGCTGAACTTCCTCCACCCTGAACACCAAGCGTATAACCATTATCGGTTACACCCCAACTGCCTAATGCAGGTGTTGCCGACAAACCGCTTCGGCCGCCTTCTCCTGATAATTCTATGTTGGTGATAATACCTGACGAGCCTGCAAGATTGCCTGAACCGTTGGTTAACGGCTTAAATATGGTATTCCCTGTAAGATTTACATTACCAAAAACAAAAGCGTTAGTCACACCATTGGTGGTACCACCATAACCTACAGACAATGTACCCTTAATAGTTAGAGGCACAAGGTCCATAGCCAACTGCGGGTACCTGTCATCTGTAGTAGGCTCAACATATAGAGAAGCTCCAGTGCCAGCTGTATTGTATATCTCAATAGCTGCATTGTTAGAACCGCTCCCATCTACCGTCATCGATCTCATAAAGCCGGTTGACGCAAAAGTGCTTGAGGATGCCGCTATAGTGTACTTACCATTATTGATAAAAAAATCATTATCATATAAATACAAATTCGGGTTATTTGTATTGGATTTATCCCCTATCGTAACTGTCCCACCATTTATATAAATTGGCCCTGCTACACCAGAATTATAGATTGAAAAAGGTTGAGAGAACATTAATTCACCAGTACCTTCCTTTCTAAATCCATAGGAAGTAAGCAAGGGATTACCATTACCATTACCACCCGCGCTATTTGACATTCTTAATATATTTGATCCGGAGATATTGAAAATGGCAGGACTAGTCATAGTAATACCTATTGTAGCCTGCGTTAATGTGGATTGAATATTGAAGTTTGATGCAGTAACATTTATTTGTTTAACTATCGCTCCATTTGTTGCGTCTACCTGTATCGTTTCCCCGCTTGTTTCTAAATTGGCAATACCCGTTTGTATCCATTTGCCTGTATAAGATCCTCCTGACGTCGTTGCCCATCTGTTTACGGAACTTCCGTTATCCCAGTTACCTGAACCCGAGCTTTGCGTGTACCTGTTTTCTGAAGTGGCAACTGTATATGTGTTTCCTATAGTTAAAGGATCATTGCCTATTTTGGTTGGCGACCCGGAGAAAGTGAAATTAGAAAAAGCTGTAGTAGTAAGATTGAGCGTTCTTCCTGTAGACGCCGTAGCCAATACGTCTGCCGTAATAAAGAAGTAGGTTGATTGGTTTACAGGCACGGTGCTAAACCCTGTATTAAAAGTTATATTTGTGCCTGACGAAGCTGTTAAAATAGTACTTCCTATTTGCGTGGCACCATACAAAGAGTTATAAGAGTTCTGCCATAGCTTAAAGTTTGCAATATCAGTTGAAAGATAAGTGCCACCAGTTGCAAACGTTATTCCGGTTGGTGTTATGGAAGTAATATGAGCATCCATCCTGTAAGCAGCAATCATGTTATCTGTAGTACTGGCAAAAAGATTTCCCGCGACCGGATGATTTGATGCTATGCACACAGTTGAGGTTGAGGGGCCAATTGCCTGTACCTGAAAATTATCAACGGCGAAAACAGTACCCGAGGCACTGTTGGTAAAATTGATCCTAATGTCTAAAGTAGAATTTGGTGCAATTGAAGGAAGACTATAAAGAAATTGCGCCCAGGAAGTAGTTGTAGCGCCTGGCGTAGCAAAGTTGGTGTAGGCCCCTCCATCAACACTGTACTGCACATTATCAATATTGGCTGTACCTGTACCATTTCTTCTTGCCTGAAAATATATTTTAAAAGTGGCGTAAGCTTTTAAACTTGACCCACTTAACTTAAAATTGAAATATTTTGAACCTGACCCGTTCAATGCAACAATGCGGTTAGGAGAAGATGCCGTATTAGCGTCAAAGGCACTTCCACCAGTAACCGTTCCTACAAAACTACCCGATCCGGCATGGAGACTTTGATTATACGTGTCTGCCGATGACAACAAACTTGAAATGCCATTAACTGCCCTTGGCCAAAATTTGTTATAGTTGGTAATATTTGCTACATCAAAATTATAATTAACAATGGTAGTTTGGGCATTACCAAATATTGACAGAAAAATAATGCATGCGAGCAGTATTTTCCTTAAATGAGTTAAACTCAATGAGGATTTGGTTTTCATGATATTGGTTTTATGGCCACCGCACTACTCTTTACATTATGCAATGTGGCCAAACAAATTTAAATAAGATATGCTGAACAATATATTAAAAATAATTAAGATGAAGTTTTGTTACATCCACCTTGCTACCAACCTTACAAAGTGATAAAATCAAAGCTAAATTCTTAAGTAAAAGGTTACAAAAAAACCGATATGCGTCAACTTAACTATTTATAAGTCATGCTAGTGTAAGAGAGGCGGTTATTCGGTTTATACACGCAATTTCACCTCATAACGATTTCTTTTATAAATTGTTGTATTTGATGTACATATAGCTATGAATTACAGCATATTTTAATTCGATCCTATGGCATGGTATACTAATTTTTTTGACACAAACGTTCCAAACAATATTGAGCTATTCTTTCGATTTTAAGACCAAATACTCCGTTATTAATTTTGAAGTCTTCCTCAACATACACAGATACCTGTTTGGCTTAAACGGCGAAATAATCAAGTCTAAAGTTTTTTAAAACTTTTGGTTGCTCAAAAATGTATAAGCCGCCGAAGTGTGCGACGCAACAAAAGATAAATAACGAAAACTCAGCCCGGTTCAAAATAATATTTACTATGTCCGTATTTTTTTAAGAATACCGGTGCTTGTCATGTAAACGACATAGCATCAATAATAAGCTTACTACTTTTACCTTAACAAAATATTTTATTTAAAAAGGAAAGGAAAAAAAACAAGAGCCGTAATTAAGGAAAACCAACGCCACACTCATGAAACAGATTTTTATAACATTATTATTTGCAGCAACCATTGCAGGTTTATCTACCGCACAAGATGCGTCAGTTTTAAGAAAGAAAGCTTTCAACCTTGAAAAAGGGGTTGCAATAGAGGGATATGACCCTGTTGCTTATTTTACGGCTAATAAGGCTATTAAAGGCTCCAAAGAACTAGCCGTGGTTTTTGAAGGCGCTATTTATTATTTCTCTTCGGAAGAGAATAAAGAAATCTTTAAAAAGAATCCTTCCAAATATGAGCCGCAATATGGTGGCTGGTGTGCCTATGCCATGGGGCACGATGGATCCAAAGTGGAAATAGATCCTGAGACATTTAAAATCATTGATAATAAATTGTATCTCTATTATAACAAGTATTTCAACAATACACTTAAGACCTGGAATAAAGATGAGGCTAATTTGAAATCTCACGCCGATGCAAACTGGCAAAAAATTTATCACTGATAATATTCACTAAACCAAAAAATAACTGTTATGTCAATCAATTCAAAAACTATTGGGATCTGGGTTTTAAAACTGCTTGCAGCTGTTATAATGTTGCAAACGCTTTTTTTTAAGTTTAGCGCTTCACCGGAATCGGTTTATATTTTTTCAACAATTGGTATGGAGCCATGGGGTCGCATAGGTACAGGTGTTATGGAATTAATCGCTTCTGTGCTTATACTTATTCCATCAACAACTAGTATCGGCGCTGTTTTAGGTATTGGGTTAATGAGTGGAGCAATCTTTTTCCACCTTACCAAATTAGGATTAGTAGTACAGGATGATGGGGGTCAGCTTTTCATATATGCGTTACTTGTTTTAATATCATGCGTTTCACTTGTTATAATTTATCGCAGAGATATTTTTCGATTGCTCCAGCTTAGCTTTTAAAAAAGATCTGATGAAACTAAAATTTACCGGCATTTTTATTTTACTGCTTGCAACAACGACAGCAATTGCGCAGCAACAAAAAGCATTACCCCGCAGCAACGCCTTCATTGATCTTTCTGGAACAATTGGCAGCACACAGGGAACTGTTGCAGTGGCTTATGTTTATAATTTAAGAACAGGGAAGAACCGAAGACTAGAAGCAGGATTAGGCTTAAGGAACACTGTCTATCTTGGAACAAAAAAAGATTTCATAACTGCAGGTCCGGCAAGCTTAACAAGAACAAGCACTACTCCTTTTCTTATATTTTTTGCAGGGCAACGGGAAGAAAATTTTGATACACTTACCGTGCAAAGGCCATTTACCAATTCATTGAATGCAACGATAAACCTTGGTTACAATATCAGCAAAAATTTTTATGCTGGTTTCAATATTGATCTTATTGGGTTTACGGTTGGCAGCAAAACAAGTGGTATCTTTAACAGTAATGGCAAAACAACAACTGAGCCTGTTGCCAAACCTGCTGCTTTTAACTTGTTGCTTACCGGCGATCATGATTATGGCAGCCTTAATTCGGAGTTTTTTCTTAAATATAAAGTGGCAGACCGGTGGTCAGTAAAAGCATTATACCAATTTATTTTTATAGAATACAAAACAACAACCATGCACCAGATTGCAGCAGATGGCACAGTTATTACACGATTCAGGAATAAAGCAAATAATTTTGGTATAGGTGTTTCGTATAGTCTTAATAAAAATTAATAAGAATTTTTTTGAGCCTGACTGTAGAATATAAATAAAACTTCTCTTGCGTCGCACTCTTGTACATTTTGTTCAATGTGCATCAAAGAACAGAACGCTGAAGTGAGTGACACAACAGGCGATGCCATAAAAAACAAAAGCAAGTAACAAAAGAATTATTTAGATATGAAAAAAATATTTACAATACTTTCTATCGGTTTGTTTATGACTGCATGCAGCAAACAAAATGCTGCACCAACTACACCGGTAAACGATATGGTAGATTCAACAACTGAACTTTCATATACAGGTAGTTTTATGAACGGGCCTTATGGAACAGTCACAGGTATTGCAAATATTTACGCAGACAGTAGTAGTTACGTACTGGCGCTAACAGCTTTTCAAACATCCAATGGGCCAGACCTGCACGTATATTTGTCGCAGGAGGAACAGCCTATTCATTTTGTTGATCTTGGCAAACTTAAATCAACGAATGGAAACCAGGTTTATAATATACCAACAGGTACTGATCTTGAAACATATAAATATGCGCTGATTCACTGCCAGCAGTATAATCATTTATTTGGCAGTACTTTACTGGAGGAACAATAATATGTATAAAAGATTATTGCTGATAACGGTTAATTATTTTTTCGCAATAAACATTTTTGCGCAAAGCCTTGTAGCGACTGATGCAGGCTCTGTAATAAGCTTTTCTATAAAGAATTTTGGCATTACGGTAACAGGCACATTCACCGGTTTAAAAGGAAATATACTATTTGATCCTGCAGCACCTGCTAATTCGGTTTTTAATTTAAGTGTAAATACCAGTACTGTAAACACAGGGATTGATGCAAGGGACAGACACCTGAAAAAGGAAGATTACTTTAATGTTGAAAAATTTCCGGTGATCACTTTTATTTCAACAAAAGTTAGTGCATCAAACAAATCAGGGATATTTATAGTAAGTGGGAACATTACCATCAAAGGAACTACACAAGCCATTAATTTTCCTTTTGTGGCGAAGGCTTCGCAGAGCGGCTACTTGTTTACAGGAACATTTAAATTGAACAGAAGAGATTTTCAGGTAGGGAGTGGTAGTCTTATTTTATCTGACAACCTGGATGTTTCCTTTTCCGTATATGCAACAAATAAAACTTAAACGTAAATTTTAATACCATGCAACTGGAGCAAGCTATCTCAAATGTTTTTGTTCAATTGAATGATTCAATTGACCAGCTTACAAATGAGCAATATAAAACACCTGTGCAAACACTTTCCAATGCAACCATTGGTCAGCACGTAAGGCATATAATCGAACTTTTTATCTGCCTTGAGAATGGGTATGAAAAAGGCCTCGTTAATTATGAAAAAAGAAAAAGAGATTACACCATCGAAACAAATAAAGATGTTGCTGTTCAATTAATGCATTCCATTGTAGCGGGTCTTGGTAAGCCAAACAAAACATTACTGCTTGAAGCAGGTTATGATGATCTTTCCGAAGATGTGGTTACCATTGAAACAAATTATTTACGTGAAGTAGTGTATAATCTGGAACATACAGTACACCACATGGCTTTAATACGTGTAGGCATCACCACATTAGCAGCAATACAATTACCCGAAGGGTATGGTGTAGCATCTTCTACAATAAAATATCGTCAGGCATGTGCACAGTAACTTTTATACCGGTAAAAGATAAATTTTTCATCACTTCAAACAGGGATGAAAAGATATTGCGTAAACCAGCTTTGCCACCAAAGGCATATACTTTTGGTATTGCAACGATTATTTACCCCAAAGACGCAGATGCAGGCGGCACATGGATTGCCATGCATGAAAATGGAAATGCAGTTGTATTGCTGAACGGTGGTTTCGAAAAACATATTCCCGCTCCCTCTTATAAAAAGAGTCGTGGTATTGTTTTGCTTGAAGTAATAAATGCACCAAGCCCCTTAACCAGGTTTCATGAAATAAGCCTTTCGAACATTGAACCTTTTACACTAGTTTTACTGGATGATAATAATCTGTATGAATGCCGATGGGATGGCGATATCAAGCATGCTAAAGAATTAAATAACACCAAGGCACATATCTGGTCATCAGTTACTCTATATGACAAAGCCATTATACAAAAAAGAGAACAGTGGTTTATTGAATGGATTAATACAAACCCCGCTCCTTCTATGCAGGATATACTACATTTTCATCTTTTTGCAGGTGATGGTGATGATCACAACGATCTTCGCATGAACAGGAACAACAAGATGCTTACAGTTAGCGCTACGGGTATGGAAATAAGCAATGAAAAAGCCATTATGCATTACCTGGATCTTAATAACGATAAACTATATAAACAGGAGTTGCGCTTCTCTTCTTCCCTCGCAGTTTAATACATGACGTTCATCCAAAAAATACTTCATCGACCTTTTTTTATAAAATTGCTGCATTGGGAATACTGGTCATTCCATGCTGTATATACACCTATTTATTTGTATTGGTTATGGCTCTGTATAAAAGCAAGATCATTTTTCTTTTTTAATACCTCCAACCCTACTATTAAGAATGGCGGGTTTTTAATGGAAAGTAAAAAAGATATTTATGATATCATTCCGCAAGAGTATTATCCAAAGACAATATTTATCAATGCAAATACTAATAAAGCAAAAATACTGTCCCTTGTAAATGAAGCTGCACTTAAGTTTCCGCTTATTGGAAAACCTGATATTGGCATGCGTGGTTTAAGTGTAAAAAAACTGGAAACAATTGACGATATCATTGATTACGCACAAAACAGCAAGGTTGATTTTCTACTACAGGAGTTTATTCCTTTCGAACAGGAAGTAGGTATTTTTTATTATCGTTATCCCAATGAAACGCACGGACATATTTCAGGCATTGTAGGCAAAGAATTTCTAACAGTTACAGGAGATGGCATTTCAAACATGGAAACATTGCTCTCAAAAGATAAAAGATTTATTCTTCAATTGCCTGCATTGCAAAAGGCTTATGGCGATACGTTGCAAAAAGTTTTAAAAAGAAATGAAGATTTTTTGTTGGTCCCTTATGGCAATCATGCACGTGGTGCAAAATTCATCGACCTCTCTCATCTTGCAGATGAACAGTTAACATCAATGATTGATGAAGTTTGCAAGAACGTTGATGGTTTTTATTTTGGGCGCATGGATGTTCGCTACAATACATGGGAAGAACTTAAGCAGGGAAAAAACTTCGGCATCGTTGAACTCAACGGCGCAGGCAGCGAGCCCACACATATATACGATCCAAAACATTCAATCTTTTTTGCGTGGAAAGAGATCATCCGTCACTGGCGCATCTTATGGAAAATAAGCCGCATAAATCATCACAAACAAAATATGCCTTACATGAATTTTTCTTCCGGCATTCGAATGTTTAAAGAAAACAGCGCTTATGTAAAAATGATCTCGACTGAATAAGTAGCATATTTTTTGTACCCCACACACGATTATTATGGCATCGTCTCTTGCGTCGCACTCTTGTACTCCTGAACAAAATGCAGCCATGAAAACCGTTAAGAAGAAAATAAAAACAGAAAGCAGCCCAAATTATATTTGTTCTTTTCAATTCAATAATGAAGTTGTTTACACAAATAATGTTTCACCGCTTAAAAGTCCCCACCGGGGAGTTGGGATGCTTTATAAATTTTTCAATTCACCAACCAATTGTTGCAACACAGATTTTGCATCACCAAAAAGCATAGATGTTTTTGGCTTGAAAAATAATTCATTTTCTATACCGGCATAACCAGGTTTCATACTTCTTTTATTTACAATCACCAATTTTGCATCTTCAACTTCCAGAATAGGCATGCCAAATATAGGAGAAGCAGGATCTGTTTTTGCAGCAGGATTCACCACATCATTTGCACCTAGTATCAATACGACATCAGTAGTTTTAAATTCATCATTGGCTTGTTCCATCTCTTCTAATTTTTCATAAGAGACATCTGCTTCTGCCAGTAATACATTCATATGCCCCGGCATTCTCCCTGCAACAGGATGAATAGCATATTTTACTTCCACTCCTTTTTCTTCCAGCATTTTTTCCAATTCATGACAAACATGCTGCGCCTGTGCTACTGCCAAACCATAACCCGGAACAATGATCACTTTTCTTGAATAGCTCATTGTCATGGCTGCATCGCTTACGGTAATTTCTTTGTAAGCACCACCGGTTTTTGAAGCTCCTTGTGCAGCAACTGCCGTGCCTCCAAAGCTTCCGATCAATACATTTTTCAAAGAACGGTTCATTGCTTTGCACATAAGAATCGTAAGCAACGTACCTGCAGCACCAACAAGAATACCACCGGTAAGCATTACTTTATTATCATACAAGAACCCACCACATGCTGCAGCTACACCGGTAAATGAATTCAATAAAGAAATTACAACGGGCATATCTGCACCCCCGATGGGAAGAACGAAGAGAACACCGTAGAGAAGCGCAAGAACGAGTACAGAATAAAATAATATAACAATGTTGTCTGGAAATGAGATAAAAAGCAGTGATGTAATGATTAGAATAATTACAAGGATCAGCAAATTAAAAATGTGTTGTCCTTTAAATGAGAAATCCTTTATTTTTCCATTTAGCTTTCCCCACGCAATGATACTTCCCGCAAAAGAAACAGAACCAATAATTAATCCTAAACAAATAATCAATAAAAAACTATATGAAAAATTAGGTAAAACAAATCCATTACCCAATGATCCGTTGAAATAATTTATTGAATTATTTACATGATTAAATTCAACTATCGAAATCAACGCCGCACAAGCACCGCCCATGCCATTAAATAGACTTACCATCTCCGGCATGGCAGTCATCTTTACTTTCTTCGCTGCAAGTGTTCCTATAATTGCACCAACAAGAATTCCGCCGAATATCCATCCATAATTATGAAGACTGTTCCCTTCATCATCCTTATATAAAAATATTGTTCCGAGAATAGCAATGGTCATTCCTGCTGCTGCAATAAGATTTCCTCTTCGTGCATGCGCAGGATTCGATAGCATCTTCAAACCAATAATAAAAGTGACGCTAGCTAGTAAATAAATTAATGTAAGAATATTGATCGCCATGCATTTTATTTTGTTTCACGCAAAGACCGCAAAGCAGCAAAGGCGCAAAGTATTTATCGAAGCCTCGAAATCTTTTTAATCCTTCAAAATCCTGGTTCAGACTTATTTCTTCTTCTTAAACATTTCCAGCATTCTGTCTGTTACAACAAAACCACCGACAACATTTATTGTTCCTAAAATCACTGCAAGAAATCCAAGTATCAATGCTAAATAATTATCACTTTCGGCTTTGCCCATAACAATTATAGCACCAATGATCACAACACCATGAATTGCATTTGCTCCACTCATTAAGGGTGTATGCAATACACTTGGTACACGGCCTATTATTTCAATTCCCAAAAAGATCATCAGGATGACGATGTAGATGTATTCCTGGTGTTGATGAATCCATAAAAGCATAATTAAACCCTCCTAAATCCTCCCTGAAGGGAGGACTTTGAATTTCGTTTATGAATATTTTTTCTGCTTAATAAAGAACTAAACGTACAAGTGAGTGACACAACAGGCGATGACCAAAGAGCCAAAGTTTGTTACCACATCATCCGCACATCTGCACATTTTCAGATCTGCACATTAGATCAGCGCTTTCACTCTTTCATTTACTATTTCGCCGTTATGTGTAATGCATGAACCTTTTACAAGATCATCTTCAAAATTCAAATTCAGTTGCCCGTCTTTATTAATGATCAATTGTAAGAAGTTGAGAATGTTTTTCCCATACAACTTACTTGCATCTGCAGGCATGGTAGCAGGGAGATTACTGTCACCAACAATTGTTACGTCATTGTATTTTATTTTCTGCGCATTAATAGTTTTTGCAGTGTTGCCACCCGTTGCTGCCGCAAGATCGATGATGACAGAACCTGGTTTCATGGCGTTAAGCATAGCCTCTGTAATAAGCACCGGTGCAGACTTTCCGGGAATTTGCGCAGTTGTAATAATAATGTCTGCTTTCGCGGCAGCATCCGCAATTCTTTGATGCTGCTTCTGTTTATACTCCTCTGTTTGTTCAACAGCATAGCCACCGGCGGCAGAAGGATCTGCAGCACCTTCAACTTCTATAAACTTGCCACCGAGACTCATTACTTCTTCTTTAACAGCGGGTCTGGTATCAAACACTTCAACCACCGCACCCAAACGCCTTGCAGTTGCAATTGCCTGTAATCCGGCAACACCGGCACCAAGTATCAAAACTTTTGCAGGAGCAATTGTACCGGCCGCAGTCATAAACATGGGAAAATATTTTGGATAGAAAGAAGCAGCGAGGATCACTGCCTTATAACCTGCAATATTTGCCTGACTGCTGAGCACATCCATACTTTGGGCACGTGTAGTGCGTGGCAGCATATCCATGCTGAAGAGGGTAACTTTTTTTTCTGCGAGTTCTTTTATCAATTGAATATTAGAGAAGGGTTGATATATTCCGATCAATACTACATTTTCTTTAAGTAATTCAATATCAATAGCGCTTAAAGGTTGTATAGTAAATAAAATACTTGCATTAGATAATATTTCGTAACGTGATTTTATCTCTGCGCCTTTTGAGGTATAACTGTCATCATCTGCATAAGCTGAATTGCCAATAGATGATTCTATATAAACAGTGATGCCTTTTTTTACCAGCACTTCTGCCTGTTCCGGCATAAAAGCCACCCGATGCTCTCCCGTTGGTTCTTTTAGTATTCCTGCAATCATGCCTTAAAATAGTTATTTTTTGTATTGGAGGTTGTTACTGCCGCATTTTATTTTGCACAATGTAAATAACGTTAGAATCGTATGGTAAAGTGTTGCTTTACTTTTTGTTCTTTTCGAAAGAAAACTATTCCGATAAAAAAAAGATCAATTGACAATGTAACTGTTTCATGTGCTTTTATATATTGCCATGCTTCCTCCATTTCCCTGCTCCAGTGCACATCATCAAAAACGAGTATTGAATATTCATGCAGATGTGGTAACATTTGCTGAAAATATTCAATCGTAGGTTCTTTACGATGGTTACCATCAATAAATGCAAAATCAACTTTAGTTAGTTGCTTGTACAAAACATCTTTGAGTGTAACATCAAAATTCCCTTCAACAATTTTTATATTTTTAAGTCCAAGTGCGTTAAAATTATTTGCTGCAACTGTAGCTACAGCTTTGGCTCCTTCCATTGTAATAACGGGTATTGTGTTATTTGCCGAGGCTAAATAAGCAGTAGTAATACCCAGTGAAGTTCCTAATTCCAGCACATTTTTTGGTTGATAAAAATTGACTATTCTGAAAAGCAACTGTGCAAACTTTTTTGGCTTTAAAGAGCTATTCGCTATTTCTGAAACTTTTCTTTTGTAAGAACTATGCACCCGGGAGCCCGCCCCAAAATCTTCCAGTTCTAATACTGTGTTGTCGTTCTTCAATTGTGTTCTTACTGACTCTATTTGTTGGTAACAATAATAAAAACCATCGTCATTCAAAACACCAGTAATAAATTCAAAAACAAATGGAGCATGCACACCATGACCTTTACCATTTGAAGCAGTAAGCCAGTAACGCAGATATTTTACACCTAACTTAAATGGAGAATACATCAATCAAATATTAATATCCTATTCACAGAAACGCAAAGTAAAGCATTCAGCACCATTGCAGTAAGCCAAAGCGAAAACAATTCTGCAGTAAAGTGTAAAAAGTTTTGGAACATTTTGCTCAGGAAGCTATTTTTGCAGCCCAATTAAGGATTGGCCTATGGTGTAATGGTAACACAGCAGATTTTGGTTCTGTTATTCTTGGTTCGAGTCCAGGTAGGCCAACAAAAAAGCGAAGATGTTTTTCTTCGCTTTTTTTATGAACCCGGCTGTTTCAATGCTATTAAGCTTTCGTTGCGTCGCACTCTTGTACTGAAGAATATAAATGAGCAAATACCACCATCATTTATACTCTCCAAACACATTTCTTAAACAGTCTGCTATTTCACCAAGTGTGCAATAATTTTCTACAGCTTCAATTACAAAAGGCATAATGTTGCTGCCATCTTTTGCAGCAGTATCTAAATGCTGTAAGGATATTTTTACTTTTTCGCTATTTCTTTTATTTCTTAATTGTTTCAATTTCTCGGCTTGCATAATTCTTATGCTATCATCAATTCTAAAGCCAGGTACATTATTCTTCTCATCAACCACGAATTTGTTTACACCAACAATTATCTTTTCATTGCTTTCAATCTGTTGCTGGTAAATATAAGCGCTACGTGCAATTTCATCCTGTATAAAACCTTCTTCAATGGCGTTTACACTGCCGCCCAGTATATCAATTTTATGAATCAGCTCCCAGGCTTTTGCTTCCACTTCATCTGTAAGTGATTCTATAAAATAACTTCCTGCCAGTGGATCAACGGTGTCAACAACGCCACTTTCAAATGCTACAACCTGTTGTGTGCGCAATGCAATACGTGCTGCTTCTTCTGTTGGTAAACTTAACGCTTCATCATAACCATTGGTATGCAGACTTTGTGTGCCACCCAAAACAGCAGACAATGTTTGAATAGTTACACGGCTGATATTATTCAATGGTTGTTGTGCAGTTAATGTGCTGCCGCCTGTCTGCGTGTGAAAGCGTAACATCATTGCTTTGGAATCTGTGGCTCCAAGTTCCTTCATCATTTGCGCCCACATTCTTCTTGCTGCACGAAACTTGGCTACTTCTTCAAATAAATTATTGTGAGCATTAAAGAAGAAAGAAAGCCTTTTACCAAAAACATTAATATCCATTCCTTTTTCCAAAGCTGCTTTTACATAAGCTTTTCCATTGCTGAGTGTAAAAGCAATTTCCTGCACAGCGGTGCTCCCTGCTTCGCGTATGTGGTAACCAGAAATTGAAATGGTATTCCACTTAGGTAATTCGTTGCCACACCACTCAAAAATATCAGTTATGATGCGCATGGACGGTTTCGGCGGATAGATGTAAGTGCCCCGTGCCGCATATTCTTTTAGAATATCGTTTTGAATTGTGCCGGTTATTTTATGAAGATCGGCACCTTGTTTTTTGGCAAGCGCCACATACAACGCAAGTAATATGAAACCTGTGGCATTAATGGTCATAGATGTACTTACTTCTTCCAGCTTGATGTCTTTGAAAAGTAATTCCATATCTTCCAGACTATCAATAGCAACACCAACTTTACCAACCTCACCTTCTGCAAGATCATGATCACTGTCATAACCAATTTGAGTAGGCAAATCGAATGCAACACTTAAACCCATTACACCCTGCGATAATAAATAATGATAACGTTTATTACTTTCTTCGGCAGTGGAGAAACCGGCATACTGGCGCATTGTCCATAACTTGCCGCGATACATATCAGGTTGTATGCCTCTTGTAAAAGGAAATTGCCCGGGTGTTTCTTCGGTTTTATTAATAATGTCTGCAGCGGTGTACAGTTGTTTGATCTCTATATCACTGTCAGTAAATTTTTTCTTTTCATTCATAGAGCAGGCATTGAAAAGTTTACAGATTTACAAGTTTCAAAGTTTACGTGTTGATATTTGATAACCAAACTTGCAAAAAATTTTAATTGCGGAAGTATTGCTTTGTCATAAGACAAGTTCTGATAAATTCGGGAAACTACATTATAATTGTTCATTATAGAATAAAGCGTTGAAGGGTGCGACGCAACGAAAGTTTAATAGAAGCAATGTAGCATGGCTCCAAAAAATTATGCCATCACTTTCTTTGCTTCGTAACTTAATACTTCACTTACCATTTCATGTACTGCACCTTTCTTATCGTTCATGGCATATTCGAGTAACAATTTATTAAGATCGAGAGCTGTAGCTTCCGGTGGCAATGCATTGGCAAACTGGTTAATGATAAGCATATTCTGATCTTTGAGTGTTTTAACGGCCGTCCACGCATCAGCGCTTACATAAACCTGTTGCGAAATATTATAATTGAACTCTTCCTTTATATTATTGATCAGTATCTGCTGCATCTCTCTTGCACTTGCGCCGGGCAAATTCAAACGGCTGATAAGATTTGACAATGCAATACGGTCTGTAAGCAATATTAGTCTTTCATAGGCCTGCAGTTGCATGCCTGCTGTTGCTTTATCATCGCCTGAAGATTTTTGTTTAGAAATTTTTAAATAAGTAATGTAAGCAGAAACACCGCCAATAATCACCATGGCAGCAATAAGCAGAATAAGCAGGTTTGTATCGAGCATATATAATTTTTTGCAAAAATAAGTTTCTGAACAACGTGCGCAGAAGGTATATTTTCGTAATCCGAAACAGCATAAAAGCTGATTTTATTGTTCCTGTTTATATTTGCATATACAATTTAAAGTTATGGATACAGTTTTGCAGGCACCTGTTTCTTTACGGAAGGTGCGATCATTGAACTAAAAGGACTGTTGAGTGAGCACGGCATGGAACCCGAAAAAAAATTACGCGTTGGTGTAAAAGGTGGCGGCTGCAGCGGTATGAGTTATGTATTGGGTTTTGATGAAAAACAGGATGGTGATAAAGAATTTGATTATGAAGGCGTGCCGTGTGTTATTAATAAAGCATATGAAATTTATTTATACGGCATGCAGATAAACCGGGAAGATGGATTGAACAACCGGGGCTTTACATTCAATAATCTTAATGCTTCCACTACCTGCTTGCGGTTTTTCATTTGGTGTTTAATTGTTTTATTTACTAAATACGAAAGCCGGTTCTTATGAACCGGCTTCTTTATTTATGTTTCCTTAGCTGTTAATTAAGCAGGCCTTCTTCTACTGTCCCGTTGTTGTGGAGGAGCAGGTCTTGCAGGCGCATTTCTTTGTGGCTGCTGCTGTGAAGGCTGCCATGAATGTCCGTTACTCCTGTTATTATTATAATCGGGACGTTGGCCATTGTTCCTGTTCTGATCAAGACTCCGGTTTTGAGGCTGTTGATTCCTGTTAAAATCTGATGGTGGCCTTTGATTATTCTGCCTGTTCTGCTGATCGTTGTTTCTGTTGTTGTAATTCCTGTTATCTGGGTAACGGTTATCATTTTGTTGTGGAGGCCTGGTAGTGATATCGTTGTCTCTTCTTTGATTATTATTCCTGTTGCTATTGTTATCTCTGTTCCTGTTGATGTCATTAGTCATGTCTCTGTTTATATCAACATGATTATTGTTCCTGTTATCATTTACACGATCTCTTGGATCAGGCTTTCTGTTGTCGTTATTATTGTTATTATCAGTACGTCTTTCCGGAGTTCTTATAACTCTTGGATTTTGATTTGGCGTATTGTTATTATGAGATGGTAAACCGTTACCATTAGCATCTATCCTGCTGTTACGGTTATCATTTCTTATTGCAGGATTCCTGTTTACCTGCGGCCTGTAAATATTAACGGTGTTATTATTGGTAATTCTTGTTGCACCTGGTCTTGCACTATTGCTTACTCTTAATTCATTAACCCTTCTGCCTGTATATCTTTCCACTTCCATCCTGCTTGGCCCTGTTACATACCTTGTATTGCGATAGATATTCGTATTGTTGATAATAGTAGTATTTCTAATGATGGTAACATTGCGGCTTCTGTTGACTGCATAACGGTTAAAGTTATTATAGCCTATATATCGCCTTGGTACGAAACACCAGTTATTAGCAGGCATATAATTACCAAAACCAAAGCCTATGCTGATGTTAATGCCGGGTGCAAGTGGCGCCCAACCATAATAATCACCACCTGTTCTCCAGCCTACCCATGCAGGGCCCCATTGATAACCCGGCACCCACATCCAGCCATAGAAAGGATCGTTTGCCCAGCGACCGTAGTGAAAAGGCGCCCAACCCCATCTGTAGTCAGAAGCCCATGTCCATCCATAGTTACTGTATACCCAATGGCCCCTTGTGTAGTAAGGAGTAAAGCCAGTTTCATAAGGAATCCAGACCTGGCCGTAAGATGGAGAATTTATCCAGTGCCCGTAAGGACTTAATTCATTTACAAAAACATTTATGTTTACATCTGATTCAGAAGGTTCATCATAATAATCATTGTCATCATCATTATAAGAATCATCATCCTGATAATTGTCATACCTGTCGTTATCATCCGGGTATTGAGCTGTAGCGCTTCGTGAAGTGCTGCAACTCATTAATACCGTCATAGATAAAACAGTGAAAAGAGAGTTGTTGAATTTTGCTTTCATTTTATAAATTTTAGTTGTTGTTGAATAAGCATATAAATTCAATACTTGTACCAATTCAACTAACAAGTGTTATTTCACAAAAGCTTTGACAAATTCTTATATGAAAAGTTTGTTAATGGGTAGCAAAAGAAGATTCAGGCAGTTAGAAATTTGTTTATGGGTGCAGGCTGTAGTTTTTCATAGCAGCATCGTTGTGTCACTCACTTGTACTGTTTAATCAATACCCATCAGTAAAGAGCAGATAGAATATTTAGCATATCAATTAGAAAGTTTAGTTTCACCTCAGATCGTTCAATAATTTTTGTGCTGCCGCTTTTATTTGCACCATATCTTTTTCTATTTCGGTTTCATCAAGAAAATAAAAAGGCACAAAATTCTCTTTCTCAATTCGGTTCAATCCACGAAATGGCTGGCCGGCTTTCCATGTGGCATTGGCAAAACGCAGCAACAACATCTTATCATCTTTACTTATTGAATCATTTATTATTGATCGTAACATGTAAGATGGCAAAACATTTTTAGTTGTAGCAAAATAACTAAGGCCACACTCCAATGCATAGAATCCTGCCACATTTGTAGCTACTTTTTGTTCTGCAGCTGATTTTTTTGTTACTGCAGTATCATCCCGGGGTAATAAAAAAACAGGCGGGGTTTGCTGCTGGCTTGTGTAATAACCCTTATGCATTGCTTCGGCCATCTCCAAAGCAAAATTTTTGCTTTGCATAAGACCGCGGATCTTTTTCATTTGAACCTCTGTGCTGCTATGTGTTACATCCTGCATAGATGCCAATAATTTTGAAGCTGCATTCTTAATCTGAACCTGGTCTTTTATAATTTCATCCTGAGGCAAAAAATTGGCTACAGTAAAAGTAGGTCTTGTAATTCTTTTAAGATCTCTGAATGGTTGTGCTGCTTTCCATGTGGCATTTGCAAAGCGATCAAGCAATAATGCTGTATTTGAATCCAAAGTGTTAGCGACAATTTTTTCAAACCATGCTACCGGTGTTTGACCAGATTGGTTGCATAAAAAAGTAACGCCACATTCCAATGCATAAAATCCCGATAAATTGGTTGCTATTTTTTCTTCTTTTACACTTGTTAATAAGGTGCTGTTATCTTCGCTCAAAACAGGAAATACAGGAGCAGCTTCACCTTGTGAGATATAGTAAGCCTTTTCCAATACGCTTGCCATGGATACGTTATAATTAACGTCCCGTATCAGAGAATCTATTTTTTTTAATTCAGTAATAATTTGTTCCTGCATGTTATTTTCTTTTTTTGCAGTGCATAAGGGTAGACTAACAGCAAATAAAAATAAGAAGAAGTTGATATGCGTTTTCATGTTAGCATTTTCAAAAGAAATTTAATATAACTCATCTGTTTTATAAATGCTTCTTTTTGTTTAATCTCTTTTAAATACTGATTTCAACCAGCTAAAACCAAGTATTCCTGATATAAGCGAAGCAATTAATACCATAAACTTTGAACTATTAATAGTAGTTTCATTTGTGTAAGCAAGCTGTGTAATAAAAATCGACATGGTAAAACCTATACCTGCCAATAATCCTGCCCCAAATAGATGTTTCCATTTTACATCGGGCGGTAATGAGCAAACACCCGTAATTACAGCAAGAAAACAAAATAATATTATACCTGTTGGTTTGCCTGCAACAAGTCCTGATAAAATACCAATGCTGTTGTTATCCGCAAAACCTTCGTACCAGTTAACATGAATAATAATACCCGTATTAGCTAATGCAAATAATGGCATAATAATAAAAGCAACAGGTTTATGTAATACATGCTGCAGTTTATAAGAAGGAGAGCGTATACTCCCATCGCCAAAAGGTACTGCAAACGCTAACAATACTCCTGCGATAGTTGTATGCACTCCTGACTGTAACATGAAATACCACATTACAATGCCTCCTATTATGTATGGAATAAGGTTATGAATTTTTAGCCGGTTAAGCAGAAGCAAAATCCCGAAGACAAATAAAGCAATAAGAAGATTTATAACAGATAAAGTTCCTGTGTAAAAAACAGCAATAATTATTATCGCGCCAAGGTCATCAATTACGGCTAAAGCTGTTAGGAATATCTTTAAAGAAGCAGGCACTTTACTTCCAAGCAATGCAAGAATGCCTAATGAAAAAGCAATATCAGTTGCCATAGGAATGCCTGCACCGGATTGTGTTGGTGTTCTAAAATTGAAGAACAAAAAAATACAGGCGGGTATGATCATGCCGCCTAATGCACCAAGTACAGGAAGCAAAGCATTTTTTAAATTTGACAATTCGCCAACGTACAATTCTCTTTCCAGTTCCAGGCCTATCAATAAAAAGAAAATGGCCATAAGACCATCATTTATCCAATGCTCCAAACTAAGCCCAAGAATATCTGTATGCCACAAACCTATATAATCATGCTGCCAGGCAGAATTAGCAAGCGCAAGCGATAATATTGTACAAGCAACCAATACAAGCCCACCAGCTTTTTCACTATTGAAGAAATCGTTGAATAATTTTGTTAGCGCCATTATACCAGCTTAATAATGTCCTGTTGTTTTTAGAAACAATAAGATAGCCTTATTAAAATTGTTATACTATATTTTGCTCAGAAATGAAATGAACGTACAAGTGAGTGACACAATAAAAGCTTAATAGTAGTACTTAAGCCAGGCAAAGAAAAATACTAATCAAAAAGGTCGGAAGATAAATACCTGTCGCCACGATCGCAGACAATAAAAACAATAATGCCTTCTTTTAATTCCCGGGAAAGTTTTATAGCAGCATGTGCCGCACCGCCGCTGCTCATTCCACTGAAGATTGCTTCTCTTGTTGCCAATTTTTTGGCCATGTTGCGTGCATCTTTTTCATCTACTTCTATAATGCGGTCAACACGATCTCTTTCAAAAATTTTTGGCAAATATGCAATTGGCCATTTGCGTATGCCGGGTATATGCGATCCGTCTGTGGGCTGGCAGCCTACTATCTGCACAGCAGGATTTTGTTCTTTCAAATATCTTGACACACCCATGATGGTGCCTGTAGTACCCATGGCAGAAACGAAATGTGTTACTTTACCTTCTGTGTCTTTCCATATTTCCGGGCCTGTAGTGCGGTAATGCATCCGGTAATTATCTGGATTTGCAAACTGGTTTAGCATAAGGTAACCGCCTTTTGCAACCTGCTCATTCGCATAATCAATAGCGCCTTCCATAGATCTTGCCTGAGGTGTAAGCACCACTGTTGCTCCAAAGGCCTGCATAGTTAAAATCCTTTCTCTGGTTGCATCTTCGGGCATTACTAATTCTATTGGCACACCAAATAAACTTGCTATCATAGCAAGCGCAATACCCGTATTGCCACTTGTTGCTTCAATTAATTTTATGCCAGGTTTTATTTCCCCGCGATCAAGTGCACCTTTAATCATACCGTATGCTGCACGGTCTTTTACACTGCCACCGGGGTTATCCCCTTCAAGCTTGGCATAAATAGTAACATTTTTATTTACAGTAATGTTCTTTAACTCCACTATCGGTGTATTGCCAACAAGATCAAGAATGGTTGCCATAATATATTTTTTAACGCTTACTTTTCCGGCACTGCAATTTAATAATGAAATCAATGTAGTGTAAGCAAAATAATTTCGGATATAAATATTTTGATACCAGCTTCGGTAATTCTTGTTGATCTTCGTTGCGTCGCATTTCGTTCATCTGCAGACTATGAATTGAACAGGAAAAACAAAACCCTGCAAAATTTTGAATTTTGCAGGGATATCTACAAACGTTGTTACAAAAAATTATTTTAATGCAATGTATCCATTGTGGCCTGGAACTGTTGTCGGATCGCTTTTTCCTGAGGCGTCATAGCCGATTTTTTTATCGGATTTTTTTCTTTAGGATCAAGGACTATGTTATAAAACTTACCGGTACTATCATAAAGTTTATAAGTAGTATTGTTGATCCATCTTCTCACTTTATCTCCATTAGGTTGATTGGTACCTGGCTTATAATGACAAAATATCCAATCTCTTTTTGGAGTAGAGAATCCTTTTAGCTGGTTTAAAAAACTTAAGCCATCTGTTTGTCCGTAATCAGCAGGCACTGTAGCGCCTGCAGCTTCTATTGCAGTTGGCATAAAGTCAGTAAAATCTATCAGGTTATTGTTTACCTGTCCGCCTGTAACACCACCTGCAGGCCAGGAAACAATTAATGGTACATGGGTACCAAGGATTGTTGTAGTTGATTTTGCCCCTTCCTGGTAAACACCATCCTGTGTAAACCAAATATTATGAGGTGTTCCATTATCACCTACAAACATTACTATAGTATTATTGAAAAGGTTCCATGCCCTTAAAGAATCCATTAACTGCCCGATCTTTTTATCCATATATTTTACCATAGATGGGAAATAAGCTGTATCCGGAGTACTCGTTTTATTATCCCATGTGGCAAATTCAGGATCATCAGGTGTTGGTGAATACGGGTAATGACAAAGCGTTATCGGAAAGTAAACAAAGAAATTATTATTCTTATTTTGTTTTACGAAAGAAATTACACGATCAGTGAAAATATCATCCCCATAAAGATTTGCTACTAAATTATCGGGCAAATAAGTACCGTTCTCATAAATACGCGGAGTTTTATAATGCGAGCCGTTATCTCCAACAAATGCATTCCATACACTATAACCATCAAAACCGTGAGCTCTTATAGAAGCATCACCCCCGTCAAACTCCCACTTGGCAGCTACATAAGTTGCATAACCTGCACCCTGTAATACATTCGACATCATTTTTTGATTCAAGTCAAGCACTCCCCACTCTGAATAATTGCGGAAATTATATTTACCCGTCATGAACATAGTTCTTGAAGGAGAACAAAGTGGTGAACCATAACAATTGGTAAACCGCATACCTGCATTTGCCAGCTTATCAATGTTTGGCGTTTGAAAACTTTCACCTCCATCAACGGTAGGAATACCATAACCCACATCATCTGCTAGTATCAGGATGATATTTGGTTTGCCATTAGATGCTGCTTGTGATGCATCTGCTGCTGTAAGTGTTTTATCTTCCAAAGGTGAGAGTTCGCTTGCTTTGCGGCAGGATTGTAAAACCATAACCCCAACGCATAACAAAAACATGATAACCGGAAGAAAAAATAATTTTGTTTTCATTCTTTTTGGTTTAGTAGTCAGGTTAAATATTAATCTGTTAATGATGGATTCCATTAGCTTAATTTCTGCTTCTTAACTGAATAACATTGCAGGTTTACTTTTGTTATTTTGTTTCATGTGAACGAATATTTTCAGCTAAAATTTAGAGCATGAATCTTCTATCGATTAATAAATAAATTCAGACAGAATATGCAGAATAATCACAGGGTATAGAGAATGTGAAAACAGATAACTGTCTATAATAGGTAAAAATAGGGTTTATTCTTAAAAATATGTAAAGGTGATTGATATATAAGTTTATCTTAATTGCAGATCTACAAGCAGTTGTCTAAGAATACTCAGTTTTTTTGCCGCCCGGATATATGTTGTACAAGAGTGCGACGCAAGGATGTTGCCATGAAAAGACAGGCTGGAGTTCAAAACACTTTTTTAGTTCAAAAGCATGATTTTATCATAAAACTAAAAACATAATATTGCGGCTGCAAAATATTGGGAAATGATTATTTGTTATTTTGAATGAACATGAAAAAGAAACTTTTTTTTATAGCGGCGTTTATTATATTGCTTTTGCTAACCGGCGCCTGGCTCCTGTTTGGACCGTCTACATCATTTGATGAAAAAAACAAATATCTTTTTGTTAGAAGCGGAGAAAATATTCAGCAACAGGTGGAAGCACAAGTTGACACAGGTAATATTGTGCACTTCCCTTTTATTTTTAAAGTGGTTGCTTCGCAAACAGGTGTGTGGGATAAATTAAAACCGGGCAGGTTTGAAATAAAAAAAGGTACCAGCATTTTTAATATGGTACGCATGCTGCGTAATAATGTTCAGTCACCGGTTAAACTGGTTATAAATAAATTACGCACCAAAGAAAATTTTGCAAAATTATTAGGCAAGAATTTTTCATTTGATTCAGCAGCCGCCATGCAATTTTTAACCAGTAATGATTCTTTGCTGCAACTTGGTGTAGATACCAATACAGTGTTTACAATGATAATACCAGATACTTATCTTTTTAACTGGAATACGCGACCGCGCAACTTGTTGACAAAACTGAAAGAACAAGAAGAAAAATATTGGAACAGCAATCGCCTTCAACTGGCGCAGGAGCAGGGTTTAACGCCCCGGCAGGTTTATACCATTGCCTCTATCGTAGAAGAAGAAACCAATAAGGATGATGAAAAGGGTTCAATAGCCAGTGTTTATATTAACCGCATGAATAAGGGAATGCCACTGGGAGCGGATCCAACTGTAAAATATGCTTTAAGAGATTTTGCATTAAAAAGAATTTATTTTAAACACCTTGCTGTTGAATCACCATACAATACTTACCGTTATAAAGGTTTGCCCCCGGGCCCTATTTGTACGCCATCGCAAACTACTATTGATGCAGTATTAAATGCACCCAAAACAGATTATCTTTTCTTTGTTGCAAAAAGTGATTTCAGCGGTTATCATCATTTCAGCAATAACTTTGCAGAGCACGACCGTTATGCAAAAGAATACCAGCAGGCATTAGACACACTAATAAAAAATAAACAAAAGCAACAGGATTGAGAAAAATAGAACGCATCATACGGCAATCAAAACCTGTTAATGCTGTAAGGGAAAGAAGCAAAAAAATTTTTATACCCGGTTTCGAAGGCTTACATCTCTATGAGGTGTATCGTTTTTTTATTGCACAGGTTAGGCGGGAAGGTCTTAATACAAGAGCTGCTGCTATATCGTTTAATATTATTATGGCTATACCTGCTGCCTGTTTATTTTTGTTTACACTGGTGCCATATTTTCCGGTAGCAAAGAACATACATAATGAACTGATAGGCGTAATTGCGGATATAAGCCCAAATGAAGACACCAAAAAGCTCATCTCCGATTTCCTTGACGATTTTTTTAATAAACCGAAAACCGGTTTATTATCTATCGGTTTTGTACTTGCGTTGTTTTATACTTCCAACGCTATGATGGGTATTATAAGAGGTTTCGACAGATCACTTGTAGTAAGGGCAAAAACAAATTTTCTAAAAAAGAGGTTAAGGGCTATAAAACTTACAATTATACTGGTGCTTCTTTTTATAGGTACGGCATTAATCTCTGCAGGGCAAGGTGTTTTATTTAATTATATAATGGATGCACTTGGTGTAAAAAATGAGAGCACAAAATCGCTCATACAAAGCCTGCGTTGGGTAATTGTAGTGGCACTTTTTTTATATTCCATCGCTTTCATTTATAAGTTCGCCCCATCTGTACAAAAAAGATGGAAACTGCTTTCCGCCGGCGCCATATTTGCAACATTTCTGATGGTTGTAACCACCTGGCTCTTCTCTTTATGGGCACAAAATTTTTCTAACTACAATAAATTTTATGGTTCAATAGGCACGTTGCTCATGATCATGACGCTTATTTTTATGAATTCGCTTGTATTGCTTGTAGGGTATGAATTAAACGTAAGTATTGCGCATTTAAAACAGGAAGCAGAAAGAAAGAATTTAAAAGACGGCATCAGTTAAAAATATTTTGAGCCCGGCTGTATTATATATGGCATCACTCGTTGCGTCGCACTCTTGTACAGTATAAAAGTAATGCAGCTTATTCAGCTTAAACAGAACCGGCTTCCATTTATATATTTCTTAAAAAAAATTGTCACTGAATACCCTATTTTTATTGCATGAAGAAAATATTTTTATTACTGCCTTATTTTATTCTATTCTTGAATGCAGCCTTTGCACAATTAGGAGTAAGAAAAGAAACATTTACACACGCAGATTCATTGCGAGGTTCATTAAATCCTGAAAGGACCTGGTGGGATGTATTAAGATATGATATAGAAGTAAAACCAGATTATAATAATAAAACAATTGAAGGAAAAACAACCATTCACTATAAAGCTGTAAAAGAAAATCATCCTGCTTTTATGCAGGTAGATTTACAGGAACCGCTGATTATTGACAGTTGCCTGTTTAATAACAACAGGTCAGTACAATTTACAAAAGAGGGTAATGCATGGCATGTAAATGCGCCTAAACAAAAACAATATTCTGAAGCGAGCATTACAGTTTATTACCATGGCAAACCACGTGAAGCAGTTCGTCCGCCATGGGATGGTGGTTGGATATGGAAAAAAGATTCGCTCGGCCGGCCATGGATGAGTGTTGCCTGCCAGGGTCTCGGTGCCAGTGTCTGGTACCCCTGTAAAGATCATCAAAGCGATGAACCCGATAATGGCGCATCTTTAACAATGATCGTTCCGGATACATTGGTAGCAGTAGGTAATGGAAGATTGAAAAGTAAATATTTAAAAGATGGATTAGCAAGATATACCTGGGAAGTTGTTGATCCTATCAATAATTATAATATCATTCCATATATAGGTAAATATGTAAACTGGACAGATACTTTCATGGGCGAAAAAGGAAAACTGGATCTAAGCTATTGGGTATTGGATTATGAACTGAGCAAAGCAAAAAAACAATTTGAACAGGTAAAGCCTATGCTGCGTGCCTTTGAATATTGGATGGGGCCTTATCCTTTTTATGAAGATGGTTATAAACTGGTACAGGCACCTCATCTTGGAATGGAACACCAGAGTGCAGTTGCCTACGGCAACAAATTCCAGAACGGTTACCTTGGCACCGATTTGTCTGGTACAGGCTGGGGATTGAAATGGGATTTTATAATTGTACATGAAAGTGGTCATGAATGGTTTGCCAATAATATTACTTCTAAAGATCTTGCTGATATGTGGGTGCACGAAGGTTTTACCAACTACAGTGAGACGTTATTCACAGATTATTACTATGGCAAAGAGGCAGGAAATGAATATAACTATGGAACACGTAAACGTATTCGTAATGAAACAAACATTATTGGGCCTTATGGCGTAAACAAAGAAGGCAGCGGCGATATGTATTATAAAGGAGGTAATCTTTTGCAAACTATTCGTCATGCAATTGATAACGATGCAAAATGGAGACAGATACTTAGGGGATTAAATAAAACATATTATCATCAAACAGTAACCACGGCCCAGGTAGAAAATTATATCAGTAATCAATCAGGTATTAATTTCAGTAAAGTCTTTGATCAGTATTTACGCAATACGCAAATACCTGTTTTGAACTATTATTATGCCAAAGATAATAAGTACCTTTTTTATAAATGGGATAATTGTATCACCGGCTTTAATTTGCAATTGGTTTTAAATAAAGACCCACAAAAACTTCGCCTCTCCCCCACTAAAGAATGGAAAAAAATTGAATTGACGAAGGAAAACAAAATTCTTTTTGATACATCTTTTATTGAGAAGAATTATTATGTAAATGTTGAAGAAGTAAAAGGGGAATAATTAGTTAAAGCATACAGTGGCTTCATCATTGATCTGAAAGATGAAGTGATTGCGACGCAACAGGCGAGGCTATGAAATACTGCAGTCTGTATAAAAAATAGTATTGAAAGTCGTAGCTGCTTACAATAGGATAAAATGGCTGTGTATTTTTTATCTCTCCATTTTGTACCGTTTAATATTTAGTATATTAAGCGCTATTCAGGCACCCGTACAGTATTCCCCTTTCTGAGATGCTTTTATATTGGTAACAGATACCAGCACCGCAATATTTTTTGCGTTAACCTGCAAGTCTTTTTAGTTTAATATAGATTTCATTAATACCAACAGTATGTTTTCATGGCATCTTTTCTTGCGTCGCAATCCTTTCATCTTTTGATCAATAATTGCGATGTTTAGATTTGCAGGCAGTGACTTCAAAAAATCATCGCAGTTGAAGTGTGCGGTGCAGCAATAAAACCAATAGAATTAAAACTGGCATCTAAATAAATTTGACTTTAAAAGTGTAGTAAAAATCTATTGGCTTTTATCTAAAAAAATCATTTTATCTTAACCGGGTTATTTTATAGTAAACCTATTTGAACAATTTTTATGATTGCATTTGTAAGAGGAAAATTTGCACGTAAAACGCCATCGCAGATAATCGTGGATGTAAATGGGGTAGGATATGAACTGCAGATAAGCCTGCATACCTATTCCTCAATTAGCAATAAAGAAGAAGGACAGTTACATACTTACCTGCATATTACAGAGAATGGCCAAACGCTTTTTGGTTTTGCCACACAGGGAGAAAAAGATCTTTTTTTGCAACTGATCAGCGTTTCGGGTGTTGGCGCATCTACGGCAAGAATGATGCTGAGTGGTTTACAGCCGGATGAGATCATAAAAGGAATTGTGCAGGGCAATACAAAACAATTGGAAAGCGTTAAAGGAATAGGGAAAAAAACTGCTGAAAGAATAATTGTTGAACTCAGGGATAAACTGGCGAAAATCTCTCTAGAAACCGGTGTTAACTCTAATATCGTTTTTCCCTCAACGGAAAGAGATGCTGTAACTGCTTTAACAGGCCTGGGAATAGCTAGAGCGATGGCAGAATCAGCAGTAAAAAAAGTTTCAGATTCTGCTAAAGAAACACTTTCTTTGGAAGATATTATAAAACAAGCTTTAAAAAATCTATAGAACCTATAAGAGAAACTTTTACCTAACCAGAGCTACTGAAATTGACTCGCTATCTCCAATTTATTCTTATTACTGTAGTTGCTGTTTTTTACTGTGCATTTCATAATGGTGTATATGCACAAAAAACAGACTCGCTTCGTTTTCCTATCAAAGACAGGCGTGGTGATAGGTTTACGTGGCGTTATAATAACCCATTTGACATAAAAGACACTTCGATTATAAAGCAGGATATTGAATATGATCCTGCCACCAAACAATACTTCATTGTAGAAAAAATTGGCAATACAGTGTATCGAAGATCTGCACTTACGTTTGATGAATTTTTAAAGTTGCAATCACAGATAGCAGAAGATGATTATTTTAATGAACGCTCCCGTACAGTATTTGATCTTAACCGGAAAATACAAAGACCTAAGCCCAGGGTTTATCCGCAGTTATTTGACAGGATATTTGGAGTAGGACCAAATGGTTTAAAAGTTGAAATTAAACCTGAAGGAAATGTAGACCTTACTGCTGGTTACCAGGGTCAAAACGTAAAGAATCCTACATTGCCGGAAGCTGCGAGAAAGAATGGTGGTTTTGACTTTAATATGAATGCCAATGTAAACATCATGGGCAATATTGGCGATAAACTTAAACTACCTATAAGTTATAATACACTTGCCAATTTCGATTTTGAGAACCAGTTGAAACTTGATTATAAAGGAAAAGATGATGAGATAATTAAATCTGTTGAAGCGGGTAATATCTCTTTTCAGGCGAAAGGAAGTTTAATGGCAAGTGTGCAGAGTTTGTTTGGCATTAAAACCCAATTACAATTTGGAAAACTGTTCATAACAGCTGCTCTTGCAAACCAGCGCTCCCAAAGACAATCATTAACATTACAGGGTGGCGGCCTTAACCAGGTTATTAATAAGAAGCTGGATGATTACGACGAGAATAAGCACTTTTTGATGGGGCAGTACTTCATGAAAAATTATGATAAAACGATGAAGAATCTGCCTTACGTAAACAGCCAGGTGCAAATATTAAGGTTGGAAGTTTGGGTAACCAATCGAAATGGGGCAACGACAAATACACGCAATATTGTCGGTCTGATGGACCTGGGAGAAACTGAGCCATACAATCCAAACATACATTCTCTTACAACAAATGATAAACCTGCAAACGGCGCCAATGATCTTTATTCATTCTTGGCGGGCAGTGATGCGAACAGAAACCCCGCGTTAATCAATACCATTTTATTAGGTAAAGGGTTAACACCTGTGAATGACTACGAAAAGACATTTGCACGTAAGCTTGAGCCGACTGAATATTATTTCAATCCGCAGGTGGGTTTTGTTTCCTTAAATCAACAATTGCAGCCAGATGAAGTTTTAGCGGTAGCTTATCAGTACACATATAATGGACAGGTTTACCAGGTTGGTGAATTTTCTCAGGATGTAACTGTTGACTCCACACAAGGTGTGCAAAAAGTTTTGTTCCTCAAATTATTGAAAGCAACATCACAAAGACCAACACTTCCTCTTTGGAAGCTTATGATGAAAAACGTCTATTCATTGGATGTGACAGGCCTGCAAAGCGATGGCTTTAATATCAATGTATTGTACCAGGAACCAAGCGGAGGGCTCAAAAGATATTTACCAGAAACAGATCCGGATTATTCGGGTAAACCATTGTTAAGCATTCTAAATCTAGACAGACTTAATAATCGGAATGATCCGTTACCTGATGGGCAGTTTGATTTTGTAGATAGTTTCACGGTGCTATCACAGCAGGGCAAAATAATTTTTCCTGTGCTGCAGCCATTTGGAGATTACCTGGATTCAACTGCTTTAAAAGGTCAGACACCTGTTGTAAAAGCAAAATACCTCTATCCTCAATTATATGATTCCATAAAAGCAATTGCTCAAACCTATGCTAACCTGGATCGATTCTATATACAAGGTACGATAAAAGGAAGTTCTACTACTGATATTTACCTTGGCGGCTTCAATATACCACCTGGTTCAGTATCTGTAACAGCAGGCGGACAGATATTGCAGGAAAATGTTGATTATATAATTGATTATAATCTTGGAACGCTAAAAGTGATTAACCAGGCAATTCTTAACTCAGGTGTTCCTGTAAATGTACAGTACGAAAACAACGCCAGCTTTGGAATTCAGCAACGAAGCTTTTTGGGATTAAGATTAGACTATCTTGTAAATAAAAAACTTTCTCTTGGTGCTACTATGCAAAGGCTTACGGAACGTCCTTTTTTTACTAAGGTTAACTACGGAGAAGATCCAATACAAAACAGGATGTATGGAGTTGATTTTAACTACAACTCAGAACTACCCGGACTTACAAGACTATTGAATAAACTTCCATTTTATGATTCAAAAGCCATAAGTACGATCAATGCTTATGGAGAAGCCGCGGTGTTACAGCCCGGTCACCCTAGTCAGATTGGAAAGGGGAACGAAGGCTTGATATATCTTGACGATTTTGAAGGAACTACCAGCAGCATTGATCTTCGTTTTCCGTTTGTTGCATGGACTTTGGCTTCCACACCACAGGGTACTTCACGATTTCCTGAAGCAACGCTTACAAATAATCTTGATTACGGAAAAAACAGGGCTAAGCTTGCCTGGTATAATATTGAACCAACTTTGCAGGATAAAAACAGCCCTAATAATCCTTTAAGAGGAAATCTTGCTGCTCTTAGTGATCCGCGTATAAGAGCTGTATATACCAATGAATTATTTCCACAACGCACCACCAATATTACCGATGTGGTAAACGGGACATTTGACCTTGCTTATTACCCTACTGAAATTGGTCCATACAATTTTACAGATGACAAAGCTGACCTTACAGCAGATGGTAAGCTTATTAAACCTCAGCAAAGATGGGGTGGTATTATGCGCAATATTGACCAGACAGATTTCGAAACAAGTAATATTGAGTTTATAGAATTTTGGACACAGAACCCATTTATTAAAAACCCAAATAGTTCCGGAGGTAAGTTATTTATTAACCTGGGTAACATAAGCGAAGACGTTTTGAAAGATGGCTTACGGTTTTATGAAAATGGCTTGAATACTCCAACCCAACCAGCTGCGGTAGACAATAAAAGCAGTGTATGGGGAACAGTGCCGGTAAATCCAATCCAGATAACACAGGCATTTAGTAATGATCCGGCAGACAGACCTTACCAGGATGTTGGCTTTGATGGTAATGATGATGATTCAGAGAAAATAAAACAAGCTCAATATCTGAATGATCTGGCAACAAATTTTGGAACGGGTTCTGCTGTATATCAAAATGCATTAAAAGACCCTTCGCATGATGATTATAGATGGTATCGGGATCCCAGTTATGATGCAGCAGGTACAGGTATACTTGGAAGATATAAGGATCACAACAATCCGCAAGGCAATTCTCCTATCGCAACAGGAAATTCACAGTTCTCTCCCGCTGTTACACTTTATCCTGATAATGAAGATCTGAACAGGGATAATACGTTGAATGAAACAGAAGAATATTACGAATACGAAATAGATTTAAAACCAGGAATGGATGTTGGTAATAGTAAATATATCACCGATAAAAAAATTGTTACTGCAAGATTAGCTGATGGAACCACTTCACAGGAAGAATGGTATTTATTCAGAATACCTATAAAAAATTATACAGGAAAAGTAGGCCAGATACCTGACTTTAAATCTATCCGTTTTATACGCATGTACATGACAGGCTTTGATGATTCGGTTGTAATGCGTTTTGCAAGCCTTGATCTTGTACGCAACCAATGGAGAACTTTTACTTATGAACTTGATACAACCGGTTCTTATACACAACTACCGGTTAACAGTAATACGACCTTAAATGTACTCGCGGTAAATGTAGAAGAGAACAGCAGCCGCGAACCTATTCCATATAAGATACCCCCTGGTATTGAACGTGTGCAGTTATTAGGGAACAATGGTGTAAATCTTTTGCAGAATGAGCAATCAATGAGTTTAAAGCTTAACAATGTTTCAAAGAAAGAATCCAGGGCAGTATTTAAAACCCTCAATCTTGACCTTAGACAATATGGTCAGATGTCAATGTTCGTGCATTGCGAATCTGTGTACGGGCAAAGAGATTTAAACCCCGGTGATTTTACAGCAGTAATAAGAATCGGGCAGGACTTTCTGAATAACTATTATGAGATACGAATTCCTCTAAAAGCCACAAAGTTTGGCGAAACACTTACAGATAATATCTGGCCTGCTGAAAACAATCTTGATGTTGCCTTAAATGAATTAGTGCAGTTAAAACTGCGAAGGAATTCAGCAAATGCTTCTATTAGTGCAATATACCGTGAACAATTAGGCACACAAACAATATCTGTACTAGGTAACCCTAACCTGGCCGAAGTACAGGGTTTTTTAATTGGCGTTGAAAATACTACCAATGAAACATTGAGCACTGAAGTTTGGGTAAATGAATTACGCCTTTCTAAAATTGACGAAAATGGGGGCTGGGCTGCATTGGGACGTGCCGATATACAGCTCGCAGATCTCGGAACACTTTCTGTTTCTGCAAATACTTACACACAGGGCTTCGGAACGATAGAGCAAAGAGCTAATGAGCGTGCAAGAGATAATATGGTGCAGTATGATGTTGCATTAACAGTTGATGCAGGAAAATTATTACCTAAGAACTCCGGCATCACTATTCCTGTATATGCAAGCCTTAATAAAACAATTCTCACTCCTGAATATGATCCTTACGATAAGGATGTAAAATACAAATACAAGTTAGCCACAGCAGGAGACAAAAAAGATTCTATTAAGAATGTAGCGATCGATCAAACAACTATACGAACTATAAATCTTACCAATGTAAGGTTTGGACAGAACGCACAAAAACAACATTTCTGGAACCTGAAAAATTTTGATTTCACTTACTCATTTACGCATTTTGAACAAACCAATCCGTTGATTTTATTAAACAGCGTTGCTAAACACAGGTTTGGCCTTGGCTATACATATACAGGTACTGCAAAATATAAAGAGCCATTCAAGAAACTTATCAAAAGTAAGAGCCCGTGGTTTGCATTGGCACGTGATTTTAATTTCAATACTGTTCCTTCATTATTAAGTTTCCGTGCGGATGTTAACCGGCAGTTTGGTAAATACACGCCACGCATTGTAAATACTTACGATAGTAAAGTAGAGCGTGTTGATACTACTTATGATAAATACTTCACCTTCGATCGCTACTATAATTTGCGATGGGATCTTACCCGCAGCCTTAATGCAGATTTCAGTGCCACCAACTATGCAAGAGTTGATGAACCTTATGGCCTGCTCGATACAAAAGCAAAAAAAGATACGGTAAGGAAGAACTTGTTTAGTGGTGGAAGAAATACTATCTACCAGCAGCGGGCAGTATTAAGTTATAATGCACCACTTGCAAAATTACCCGCAACGGACTGGATCAATATGCGGTACAGTTATACCACTACTTACAATTGGGCTGCAGCTAGTTTACTGGCACGTAACCTTGGTAACGTCATAGAGAACAGTCAGCAGAATTCTTTAAACACAGAATTTGATTTTACAAAATTGTACAGCAAATCAAGATGGCTCGATAAAATGACACAGCCAAATGATGAAATTGATAACGGCGGTGGAAGTGACTCTACTATTAACATCAAACCGAGAGAAGAAATAATCAAAGATCTTAAAGGCAAAGCAAAACGAACAGCACTGCGCAAATGGCGGGCAGATAAAAGAGCAAAGCGCAAACTTGACCGCAAGAATAAAACTATCTCTGGACCAAATGGTATCGCCAAAACAGCAGTGGGTGTGGTTACAATGGTTAAACGTGCTTCCATTAATTACAGCGCTAATTTCAACAGTCGAATACCTGGTTATACAGATAGTACAAAAATATTGGGCCAAAACTGGAAAAGCATGCAACCTGGTCTCGATTATGTTTTTGGTAAACAACCAGACAGTGCATGGCTCAACGATAAAGCAAGAAAAGGATACATAACAAGAGACAGCACATTCAATCTTTTGTTTGCGCAGGATTATGAACAACGATTTAGTCTTACAGCACAACTGGAACCGTTCCGCGAGTTTACCATTGATATAAACATGGATAAAACTTTTACGAAGAATTTTACAGAACTTTTTAAAGACACAACAGGCGCAGGAAGTAAGTTCGCACACCTTAGCCCGCTTGCAGGAGGTGGTTTTAGTGTTTCATATATCAGTTTCCAAACGCTGTTTAAAAAATATAAACCAACAGAAGTTTCAGAAACATTCAACAAGTTCCAGGATAACAGGATAACGATTGCCAACCGTCTGGCAAAATCAAATCCTTATTATACAGGCGGTACAACACAGGATGGTTTCCCAACAGGTTATGGTCGCTATGCACAGGATGTACTGATACCTGCATTCATTGCTGCATACACCAATAAAGATCCCAACAGCGTTGGGTTGATCAGCCAGTCTAATCCAAACATTAAAGCAAATCCGTTTAGTGGCATTAAACCATTACCAAACTGGCGTGTAACATTTACAGGGCTAACAAAAATTCCTGCTATCAGTAATATATTCAGCAACATCACAATCACACATGCTTACAATTCTACTTTAAGCATGAATACGTTCACAAGCGCATTGTTGTACCAGGATCCTTTCAGGGTTGGAGCGCCGCAATTCATTGATACTATCTCCGGTAACTATGTTCCATTCTTCCTCGTGCCAAACCTTACCATACAGGAACAGTTTGCACCATTGATCGGTTTTGATTTTACAACAGCCAATCAAACAAGTTTCCGTTTTGAATATAAGAAGAGCAGGCAATTAAGTTTAAGTTTGATCGATTACCAGTTAGCTGAAGTAAAAAGTACAGAGTGGACATTTGGTGGTAGCCTTCGTTCTAAAAATGTTAAGCTTCCTATCAAGTTGCCATTCATGAAGCAAACAGACCAGGGCAATGATCTCAATGTTAATCTTGATCTTTCCATGCGTGATGATATTCAAAGCAACAGCCGTCTTGACCAGGCCAATGCATACAGCACCGGCGGTCAAAAAGTGATCACCATACAACCTTCCATAGACTATGTAATAAGTAATCGTATCGATCTTAAATTCTATTTTGATCAGCAGCGCACAGTGCCATACATATCAACTTCTGCTCCAACAGTAAATACAAGAGCAGGTTTACAAATACGTATTTCACTGGCACCAAATCCTCAGCCGCCTCAATAAGAATTTTTTATTTACAGCTGTAGCTTATATGGCATCGGTTGTTGTGTCACTCACTTGTACGTCCGTTTTCATAGCAGCAATTCAAAACATTAAACCTGTTAGGTTTCTAAAACCTAACAGGTTTTTTATTATAGGTTTAATTTATCGCATCACTTATTTTTGATATTATGGACGACCTAAACGAAATGGCAAGACTTCATTCAGCAGGTGCGTCAATAAGACATACTTCACCAGACAAATTAGGATATCACGTGAATTGAATCAATACAGCCGTTAACATGGCTTCTCTATCGGTTGGTATCACTACCAACCGAAAACCAAAAGATAATTTCAGTTCATAAGAACACCAACCAATAGAAGAATGTACATTGCTTTGTAAATATGCAGGCGATAAACGATACTTCAGTACAAGAGTGCGACGCAACAGGCGATGCCATAAAAAGGTACAGCCGGACCCATAAAAAAATATTCCTGTTATTTATTATTATTTGCTTCACGGTAATTGCAAATGCGCAGTATAACATTACCCTTACATTTAAAAATACGGTTGGCGAAAAACAATTAAATACAGACAGCAGTTATACCAATCAATCTGGCGAAACCTTTACGGTGCGTAACTTCAGGTATTATATTTCCAATATTACTTTTACTGATTCTGTTGATAACAGGTTGCAATCGTACAGCGATGAATATTTTTTGATAGACGAAAAAGAAGAAGCGTCGAAACAGGTTTCGCTGTCAACATCATTGAAACATATTACCGGCATTGAATTTTTATTGGGTGTTGACAGTATAAAAAATGTAAGCGGTGTGCAGGCAGGATCGCTTGACCCTGCACGTGGTATGTTCTGGACATGGAACAGCGGTTATGTTATGGCAAAGCTGGAAGGTAATTCACCTGTTGCAAATACACCAATGCATGCATTCAGTTATCATATCGGTGGTTATAAAACAAATGAGAACGCTGCAAGAAAGATCAGGCTTTCTACTTTTGTAATAACAGCGGCACTAGAAAATATTTCTATTACTGCTGATATTTTAAAATGGTTTGCAGGCATGCATACTATAAAAATTGCTGACATTGCTTTTTGTCACGAGCCCGGTAAACCCGCCATGCAGTTTGCAGATAATTATGCAAATATGTTTAGCATTGAAGTTGTAAAATGAAATTATATACAACCATATTTTTTATGCTTTGCCTTTTTATTTCAGCAGTTAGCTGGATAAGTTTTCGATCTCCCAAAACACACCCAATACAATTTGTTGTACCAAAAGGCTGGCCGCAACCTGTGTATGATTTTAAAAATAATCCTGTAACAGAAGAAGGCTTTCAGTTAGGCAGAAAATTATTTTATGATGGCCGCTTAAGTAAAGATGGAAATTTTGCCTGTGCCAGTTGTCACCAGCAGTTTGCAGCGTTTGCAACGTATGATCATAATCTTAGTCATGGTTATAACAACAGCTTTACGAAACGCAATGCTCCTCCCCTTTTTAATCTTGCGTGGCAAAGAGAATTTATGTGGGATGGTGGCATCAATCACCTCGATCTGCAACCGCTGGCACCTATAACAGATACTAATGAAATGGCAGAGAGCATAGACAATGTGTTGAAAAAAATAAAAGCAGATACTGCTTATAAACGCATGTTCACTGCGGCTTTTGGTGATGCAACAATCAATACGCAACGTATGACAAAAGCATTAAGCCAGTTTTTGGTAATGATGGTCAGCAGCAACAGCAAGTATGATCGTGTAAAGCGTAGTGAGGATAGTTTTAATTTACCACAACGGCTGGGTTATGAAATATTTCAAAAGAAATGTGTAAGCTGTCATACAGAGCCAATGTTCACTGATTACAGTTACCGAAATGCAGGTTTACCGGTTGATGATTTTTTACATGATTATGGCAGAATGAAAATAACACACAACGCTGCTGATTCATTAAAGTTCAAAGTGCCTTCGTTACGCAATGCACAGCAAACATTCCCTTACGGGCATGATGGAAGATTTTATTCTCTGATGGATGTATTTAATTTTTACAGGAAAGATATAGTGCAAGCTCCTGCAACAGATTCATTGCTCAGGCATGGAATGCCATTGTCTAATTTTGAAATAGGGCAGCTAACTGCATTTATTTATACGCTTACCGATTCTTCTTTTTTAAATGATAAACGTTTTGCGCCACCGGGATATGAAAGCAGGATGCCTGTTCCGGTGAAAGACATTCACAAAAATTAGCAAATATCCATAACTAATTTCCCTCTTTAAATGTATATAATGAATTTGCCTGTGCAGTGCATGTTATCACCAGATCATTGATGCAAACATGTTCAGGTAGTGTAGCACAGTAATAACAAACATCCGCGATATCTGTTGCATGCAATGGTTCATAACCTGCGTATACTGCTTTTGCTTTTGCATCATCACCTTTAAACCGAACGATGGAGAATTCTGTATCAACAGCACCGGGGTGAACAGCAGTTACTTTTATTTTATGTGGCAGAAGATCCATGCGCTGCGCTTTACTGATAGCATCCACTGCAGATTTGGAAGCGCAATAAACATTGCCATTCATGTACACTTCTTTTGCTGCAGTAGAACCTATATTTATAATATGCCCTTTATGTTTTGCAATCATAAAAGGAAGCACGGCTTTTGATACATACAACAAGCCCTTTACATTGGTATCGATCATTGTTTCCCAATCTTCGAGACTTGCTGTATCAAAACTATCACGGCCTAATGCAAGACCAGCATTATTTACCAGCACATCAATATTTTGCCACCCATGATGCAAGTTGTTAATATGTTTAAATACTTGCTCTTTTGACTGTACATCAAATACAAGTGGGAGTACGCTTACGTTGAATTGTTCACTCAATGTATCAGCTACTTCCTGTAAACGTTCTTTTCTTCTTCCTGTGATAATGCAGTTCCAGCCATTGGCCGCAAATTTTTCTGCTATGGCTTTCCCAAAACCGGATGTGGCGCCGGTTATCATGATGATCTTTTCCATGTGGTAAAGATAACCAGCTACAGCTCATTTTGTTTTGTAAGGGTGAATGAAAACTGTAAAAAAGTTCAGTATTATTTACTAACAACCAAAACCATAAATGTTCCGGGTATCATCTTAGGCCATTGGCCTTTTGGCGTATTAGCTTCAAATTCAGCTGTGGGCAAATACAGTGTATGTGTTGATTCATCTATGGTTATCGTTCTCGCACCTTTCTTTGTTGGCACGTTTTCAACTACTGAAAAATCATTGGCAGATTTTTCTTTTATGACGGTTATAGTTCCTTCCTGGCCATTTGCAGTAAAAATTGTTTTAGAGGCGTTGTCAAATGCAACACCATCACAGCCTTCGCCAATAGGAATTTTACTGACTACGTTTCCCGATGTTGCATCAAGTATTACCAGTAATTTATCGCATCCGGCAAATAATCTTTTAGATGTTGCATCATATACCAACCCGGTGGGTTCTTCTCCCCCATCCAACGGCCATGTGCTGATCATCTTCATTGTTTTAAGATCTACTAAAGCAATCTCATTTTTGTCTTCAATGTTCACAAACAATTTTCCATTACCATCACTCACGGCTGTTTCAGGTTTACCTCCAACAGCTATGGTAGCAGCAAGTTTATTTGTTTGCGGATCAATCAGCGAAAGATCATTGCTGCGTCCGTTACAGGTAATGATCATTTTACTGAATGGCTCAAACATAATGGCATCGGGGTTTGTACCGGTCTTTACAGAATCGAGTATTTTATTTGTTTCTAGATCAAATACAAATACATTGTTTAATCTGCCATTGCTGGTATAACCTCTTCCAAGTGCATCATCAAAAGCAATTCCATGTATTCCTGTTGTGCCGGGAATTACGCCCAGTGAAACTCCTGTTTTTTTATCAAGAATATTCACCTGTGTTCCGTGAGACACATACAACCTTTCTACATGTACAGCAATATAATCCCATCCCCCACCACTTTTAATGTGAAATGTATTTACAATTTTATAACCGCTTTGTGCATTTGTTTGTCCAGCAAAAAATAATACCGCAATTACAAATAAATATTTTCTCATGAGTTGTTTAGTTTAATCTTTTTTTTCTATTAAAAATTTACCGCTCATATCAAACAGCAGGTCCTTACCCTTCACTTCTGCCTCATACATGTCTCCTTTAGGTGTCTTTAACATAGCCGCTTCTTTAATGATTGAACCTTTATAGTATTCCTTCACGTAAGAACGTACAGATGCAGGCAGGTCTTTTGCAGCAATATCGGTTTCTGTTTCCATCCATGTGCCTTTTACATCAAACGTTGCAGACATTGATTTACCATCTTTAGTAAAGTTAGCTTCATAGTTGCCATCTTCCTTCTCCCATTTCTTTACGGTAACACCCGGGAAATTCTTCTTAAATGCTTCCTGCACTGCAGCAGGCGTTTCTTTTTGTGCGTAGCAACCAAACGTTGTTATTGTTGCAAGCATAAACAATAGCGTTTTCATTTTATCCGGTTTTACAGCGAACTTAGAAGGCAATTTTGAAGATAATTTGTAGTTGTCTCTTCTGTGATTTTAAGTAAGTATCAGGCTTGTCTGTTGGTTAGGGTTCAAACCGATAAAAGCTGATATATTTGACCATTCAATCATTGCTATATGTTCAAATATTCATTACATAGTATCTTGTTTACTGCTATCTTATCATTAACATCATTAACTGTAACCGCGCAAAAAGTAAAGGAGCCTAAAACTGATACAAACTGGGTAAAGCCTTATCCCCCATTTCGCATTGCAGGAAATTTATATTATGTAGGCACTTACGATCTTGCGTGTTATCTCATTACAACCGCACAGGGAAATATATTGATCAACACAGGTATCGCATCTTCCGGATCACAAATAAAAGAGAATATTGAAACCTTAGGCTTTAAGTTTTCTGATACTAAAATACTTTTAACAACACAGGCGCATTATGATCATATGGGTGCAATGGCTGCCATTAAAAAATTAACAGGCGCACAACTAATGGTTGATGAAAAAGATGCGGATGTATTGGCAACCGGTGGCAGCTCAGATTATGCATTGGGTAAGTATGGCACCACATTCCAACCTGTCATACCTAACCGGTTACTACACAATAATGATACTATTCAATTAGGCAATATGCAACTTGTTATGTTGCATCATCCCGGTCATACAAAAGGTTCCTGTAGTTTTTTGTTTACTGTAAAAGATGATCAACACTCTTATAAAGTGCTTATCGCCAATATGCCAACCATCGTTACAGAAAAAAAATTTGGAGATATATCAGCCTATCCAGAAATAGCGGACGATTATGCTTATACATTGCAGGCCATGAAAAATATTTCTTTTGATATATGGCTTGCATCGCATGCCAGCCAGTTTAACCTACACGATAAACATAAGCCTGATGATGTATATAACCCTGCAGCTTTTATAGACCAGCAAGGTTATAATGCCGCATTAGATGACCTGCAAAAACAGTACAATGAGAAGATAAAGCAATTGTAAGCTGAATAATTATTTATCAATAGTACAAGTGAGTGACACAACAAAGATGCCATGGAAAAACAATTGCCGGTAAACAAATGAATTGCATTACCGGCATTACTAACTTAAATTAATTTTTAAACTTCCTGATCAGCAGGTTTATAACTATTGTTGAATAAACAATTCAATCAGGGATATAAAAGTATGTATCTGACAGTAGTAGTAATGGCATCGCTTATTGTGTCACTCACTTGTACGTTCTGTTTTCAAAGCAGCAACTAAAACAGGAGCCTATTTATTCAGGTTTTGATGAAAAAAAAATTATCACAAATTATAAACTATGCCAATTTTATTGCCACTAAATATTACCGTACTCTTTTCTAAAAAGCCCCGGAATTTATTGCCGTTTGTTCTTTGCGCACTATACATTGTTGCATCGAATAATAATAGGAAAACACCTTGCATAATAACAGATGAGCCATAACCTTTAAGTTGCGCATTGTTATGACTATTACCACGGGCATTAAGAAATATTCCGCTTCCTATATAAACAAAATCAAGCCCGCCATTAATAAGGAATGTTTTCTCGATGCTTTGTTGTGCCTGAATATTTTCAGCTACACCGGGTTGCTTGCTAAGATTTCTTTTTGCACCAGTTAACCCCAGCACCGCAATCCCGGCATTTGCAGCACCCCACAAGGTATTCATCTGGTGAAAGTATTTATCAGATCCGCCATCATTGCCTGCCCATCCCGCAGCACCCACACCTAAGTTTACTATACCCCAGCTTCCCAAAACTTTCATCCCTGTAAGCGTTATATGATTGCGGCTGTAATTGAAATTTTTTAAACTGTCCTGTGCATGAACCTGTACATACAGCAGTATCAATAATAAGGTGAATAATTGTTTCATCAATTAAGGATGTGTTGTTCAAAACTACGAATAATTGATGCGAATAATTATCTCCTATTTGCACCAGTATTGCTGATTTATTTATTTCCAGTTTACTGATCACCCCTTTACCTGTAAGGGATTTTGCCAGAGTATTTAATATTATATTCGGGAAAATTACATTACTTTTTTGCACCTGTAATAATGGAATACCATTATAGTTAAAGTCATTAGCTTATTTATTATATTATTTTTGACTTCATTTTATAAAAGCTTTACTATGAAAAGAGAAAATTTAATAGATGAAGCAATGGCATTAACTCCGGCTATCCGATATGTAGCAACCTACATTAATGGTGATCTTCTTTTGAAAGAACGAAGCGGTATCATTGGCAACAGTTCATCCGAATCGGATAAATATGAGGAATTAATTGTAAACCCTGCATTACTGAAACTTACTACACAGCGTGGCAATATTGATTGTGGTGGATTAAACTATATCATTATCCGTTATAATAATTTTTTTGTGATGCTCTTTCCTGTAGAAGGCGGGCATGTCAATTTTGGTTTTGAACCAGACGCTAATCCGTTTAATTGGATCGGACCAATCAGCTCCCTGCTTGGAAAGCATTAGATGCTTTATGATGATAAATATGCCAACAAAATTGCATCACTTTTGATTAACAGTGCATTTCAGAATAAAGCTCCTTCAGGTAAAAACCAGACATTGCATTGCACTTTTATAATCAAAATTATCTTATCAGCACTACACTTCCACTATGGTTTATCACACCACACGATACTTTTGCTTTTATTTGGTAAACATAAGAACCAGTTGGTTGACGAACGCCTTTATAGGTGCCATCCCAGCAATCAGAAGCGTTGTTGGTGTGAAAAATCAAAGTGCCTTCCCTATTATAAATATTAAATTGAAGACTCATTAACGGCCCCCATGTACGCAGTCCAAAACAATCGTTGTTGCCATCATTATTTGGTGTAAATGCAGTGGGTAATTTATAACCATTTTCTACAGATGCTTTAAAAACAAATACTGTTACAGAATCTGTACTTATACAACCGCCGGAGTTTGTAACTTTTACATGATATGTAGTAGTCTGCATAGGAAATGCTACAGGGGTTGCAGTAGTTGCATCTGATAAAGTATTTTCAGGAGACCACCGATAATTTACTCCACCCTCAGCTTTTAACGTTGCAGTTGATAATATGCAGTCAACATCATTAGATTTTGAAATATTGATCGATGCCGGAGAACTGATATTTACTGTTGCATAAGCCGTATCTGTTATGCCGCAATTTGCATCAGTTGCCAATACCTTATATGTAGTGGTAATTAAAGGAGCTACAGTAAAAGTAGTGTCGCCCTTTTCCAATGACAGATCAATAGGAAACCATTGATATACATCACCTCCGGTTGCTTTAAGTGTGACTGCGGTACCGGGGCAAACAGTTACGAAAGCTGGTTCAATAGCAGCAGGCGCTTTTCTTTTTACGTCTACATGAACAGTATCAGTTGCAGTGCAACCATATTGATTAAATGCTTTCACATAGTAATCAGTAGTAACCGCAGGTGTCGCAACCGGGCTGGCACTTGAGGCATCATCAAGGTTCAGTGATGGCATCCATTTATAAGAAATAGCTGTTGGAGAAATAGCGGCGAGAGATACTTTAGCGCCAGGGCATACTAATGTGTCCAATGTGCCTGCAGCTACTGCAGGAGACGGATTAACATATATACTTATTGAATCTGAATCTGTACAACCATTTGTTGCTGTTACAGTAACAAAATACTTTATTGATTTTTCCGGAGTAGCCATAGCTCCTCCTCCGGAAATATTTGAAAGGTAATCATTGGGGCTCCATGCGTAACTTACACCAGCTGTAGACATGGTAGCAAGTGCAATCTGAGAGCCTGCACAAATAGTAGTACTATCCATAGTAATTACAAAGGGTGCTGGCTTAACATTAACGCGCACAGAATCGGTGCCCCTACACCCGTTATTATCTGTTACATGTATAGTGTATAATGTTGTGTCAAATGGCCTGGCAACAGGGTTACTGATTGTTGAATCTGAAAGTGTAATTGCAGGAGACCATGAATATGTTTTTAAATTTGCACCCCGTACAAATAACTGAGTAGTATTTCCTGTACAAACAGTTGTTGCAGCATTATGCTCCCACTCCATTTTTGCATACATACTGATTTTTATGGAATCTCTGTTTATGCAGCTATTAATATCTTTTACCTGCACTTTATAGCTTCCCGAACTGGCAACATTAAATGTTTGTGCAGTAGTGCCATCCTGCCATACATACGTTGCACCCGGATTACCTGCGTTTAATAGTAAATTCTGTGAGCAGACAGTAGTATCATTTCCAAGGTATACAACAGGCAATGCATTTTCGGTTACGTAAATGCTATCACGCACGACACATCCGTAATGATCTGTTTCTATCCAGTAATTGCCTGGTTCTTTTATAACAATGAAATTGGTAATTGCTCCATTACTCCACAAATAACTATCACTGGTAAAATCAGTTTTGATCAGTAAACTATCTCCTTTACAAAAAGATGTATCAAATAATATCTTTCCTGCCGGTGATGCAACTACGATGATAGTTTTGGTTAAAATAGTTTCCGTTGAAAGGCCTTTATCCGCGATGAGGTCTATATTATAAACACCGGGTGCTCTGTAAGTAAAAGGTAAAGGAAGAGTGTCTGATGAAGTATAAATATTTGTTGAATCATTTACACCTGATATACCAAAATTCCAGAAACAAATTGTGGCACCTGTTGTCTTATTGATAATTGGTACCGGTGTGTTAACACAAATTGTATCGGGTATTTCAAAATTTGCATGTACCGCAGGCGCGCTGTCGCATTTAACACTACATAAAACAATAGCATTTAAAGACGTTGCTTTTTTAGTGAAATCAGCGCCAATATTTTTAAAAACAACATCGCTAATTGCTGTCCAGTTAAAAGGACTTTCTGTAAAGGAATGTGTCTGCACAGATAAGTTTGCCGTATCAGTTTTACAGGTTGATTCCATAACACCACTTGAATCAAACCCGATAATAAACATTTCATTATTTGCTCCTCTCCTGTCCGAACCAACAGAAATTATTTTGTTGCCTATCAGCCTCAATGCTGTTAATTTTCTGTCTGATCCTCCTACTAATTTTTTTGCAAATACAACACTTGCATCTTCTCTTACACTAAAAATAAATCCATTACTCAGGCTTTGCATACCAGAACAGGCAATAAAACCGCCATTATTCATATATTGAAAACCAGTAAAGTTATTATTGGCATAGTCAGGTAAAACAAGTTTATAGGTGGTGGTAATATTAAGTTCATCATCCAATCTCAATACAATCTGTTGCATTTTGGAAGGCTGTGTTCTATCTGTAAGATGTCCACTAACCCAAAACCCGCCATTGGCAATATCTTTTGATATATAAGGACTGGATAATCCCCCGGTTAGTGGATGAAGCTTTACTGCTTTTATAAATTGCCCATTCCCTTTGTTAAGCTCCGTAATAATACCATCTGCGTCTGCGCCTGATTGTTGTATATCCGCAGTAACCATTAAACTGGTACCATTATCTGTTACACCTATTCCATTTGCTTTAAAGCCACAATCAAAACTTTTGCTCCATACAATGTTAGCGGCCTGGTTAAGTTTTATAACAGCCATATGAGCATTTAGTCCAGAGCTGTTAGTAGCCCCTGCAAGGGCATACCCACCGCCACTTGTTTCAATAATATCCATTCCAAGGTCGCCATTGATCGCATTTGAACCAAACCTCCTAAGCCATAACAAGGTACCGTCCTCATTTATCTTCATACACATAATATCACCCTTGGCATTAGAGAAGGAACCCGTAGATCCGGCAATCAGTAAACCGTTATCTGTTGTTCTGCTTGCTTTACGCACAACTTCTGTACCGGCCCCACCATATGTTCTGCTCCATAAGATTGCTCCTCCTGCGCTCATTTTGGTTACCAATATATTCTTTCCGGTAGCATCTTCAACGGTAGTACCTATTACAAAGAAATTACTGTTACCGGCATCAACAATATCATATGCTTCAGCGTCGCCATTAGTACCTAATGCATATTTGAACTCCTTGTAACATTGGGCGTTAGAAACAAGCAGTGGAGATAAAAAAAGAACGGTAATAAAAAACCGTACTAAAACAATGGAGGATTTACTAGGACTCAAGGGTATGGAATTTAGGATTTACGGATGCTTTTCAAAAGCGAATGCAATATCGACAAATTATATAACAAATGGTGCTTTAACGTATTAAAATTCATTTAAGGACTTCATAAGCCCCCCAAAAAAAATATTTTGTTCCTGATGATAACTACCTGATTATATTGAATTAAGAATGCACAATAAATTTTTATTTTCAACTAGGTTATTTTAAATATGTACCCGGTTGTTCTACATAGATTATGCTTTCGTTGCGTCGCACACTTTTACTTTTGTAAGAGAACGCAGCAATACGATATATAAGGAGGGATAACGATCATTGTTCCAAACGTACAAGTGAGTAACACAACAGAAGATGCCACGAAGCGCTACTGTTTACAACCAAAAATTACTTCCTGCACAAATAAATAATTTCATTTTCTTTCAAACCAAATTTGAACCTGGTATTATGATCATAATGCGAAGGCCAGTTAACCACCTCAACTTTAAAACCTGCCTGCTGCAAACGATCTACATAATCTCTTCCGTAAATTCTTACATGATCTGGCTGACCAAAAAGTTCGAGTTGCTTTTTGGGGTCATTAATGGTTAAATCTTCAAATGTTGTTGCTCTCTCCTGGTGAACCGGCACATTGATGATAGCCCATCCATCCTGTTTCAACACGCGATGCATTTCACGCATGGCCTTACCATCGTTTGGTATATGTTCCAGCACATGACTACAGATGATCATATCAAAACTCTTGTCTTCAAATTTAAGATCGGTAAGATCCATAGCAATGGTCTTTACCGTATAATCATACGCATCAGGTTCGAGATCAATTGCCGTGTATTCAATGTGAGGCCTTGATAAAAAATACTGGCTGAATATTTTTTCCGGCGCAGCATGTAACAACTTTGTATGATTTTTAAATAACTCAGGGTTCTCTTTAAAGTAGAGCCATAAATTTCTATGTCTTTCAAGTGATCCGCATTTTGGACAAGCGGCATTAGCACGTTTCTGAATACCTGCAGGCAAAAATGTTATAAACTTAGAACCGCAACAAGGACACTCCACAGTATTACCTTTCATCGTAAAACGCAAGATCATTTTTTGCAATGATTTTGGATGGATTGTGCGTTTTAGTTTGCGAAGATTTTTATTCATCACTAAAATTGATGTATTACTGAATGCTCTAAAATAGGTAAATAAAGGAAATCAACCATTTGTTGTAATAGAATTCCGTCAATGAGATATGCTTAGGTATTTCACACAAACGTTTGAAAACAGTAATGCCGTTATAAATTCTTGCCAGGCCTCAGTCAAATATGTTTGATTTACTGAAGGCTGATACCCAAAAGCTGACAACTGCCTTAAATGTACAAGTGAGTGACACAACAGGCGATGCCCAATGATCTAAAGCCTGTAAACAAAAATTAAAAAGACAAAGATGTGTCGTCCGTTTCCTGGAGACTTAATATAGCATCGGATATATGATCAATAATATCTGTAGCAAGCATAGATACCTGTGCTATGTTTTTTATTGCAATATCAGCTGCAAGTCCATGTAGGTAAACACCTGTAAGTGCAGACTGCAGAGGGTCATAACCTTGTGCAAGTAAAGCCGAAAGCATGCCCGTTAGTACATCTCCGCTACCACCCTTTGCCATACCGGGGTTGCCTGTAGTATTAAACCATGCTTCGCCCTTTGAAGCTATCATTGTATGGTGTCCCTTCAGTACAATGGTGAAAGGGTATTGTATCGATAATGCCATCACTTTTTCAATACGTTCAAAATCATCTGCACACTTGCCAAATAACCTTTCGAATTCTTTAGGGTGAGGTGTAATGATTGAGCCTGCAGGAACATTATTCAACCAGCCTTCATTGGCAGCAATTATATTCAATGCATCTGCATCTATAACCATTGGTTTAGTAAACTGTGTAAGTGTTGCAGCAACTACTATCGCACTTTCATCATTTACACCAATACCCGGGCCAATACCTGCTGATTTATAAATTGAATGATCAATGTTTTCACTTCTGTCTATGCACATTGCTTCAGGCAATGCTGCATGCACAGCAGTGAAATAATTTTCATTTGTGTTTATTGTTACCAATCCTGCACCGCTTCTTAAACAAGCTTTGGCTGCAAGGATTGCAGCACCCATTTTTCCCTTGTTACCTGCAATCAACAAAGCATGGCCATAAGTTCCTTTATGTGCAAACGCGTTTCTTTGAATTAACTGTGTTGTTATTAATTGTTTTGTAACAAGTGTGTAAGTTTTTATAGTTTGTAAAAAAGAATTGATTAAACCTATATCTAAAACATGTACTTCTCCAAAACAGGGAGCATTTTCAGCTACAATAAAACAAAGTTTTAATGCCTGGAAAGTAAGTGTATATTTTGCTTTTATTACAATATTATCTTTTGAACTTTTATCTATAAACATGCCGCTTGGTACATCAATGGCTATAACAGTTACGCCGGCATTATTGATATGATCTACAAGTGCTGCACTTAATTCTTGTAATGGACGGTTAAGTCCACTCCCAAACAATGCGTCAATAACAAGATCTTTGTGCTTATCAATGACAGGAAAAAATTCTGCGGCTTGTATAAAATGAATAGCTGTAGTAAGCTGGTGTAGTTTGTGCAGGTTAGTTTGAAAATCATCGGTACCTTTTGCTCCAAACTCAAGTATATAAACTACAGGAGATAAACCTGCTTCAATGAGTTGCCTTGCAATTGCAAGACCGTCACCGCCGTTATTGCCTTTGCCACAGAAAATAAGTATTTGCTGATGTTTAAAATTATGTTCTATAATAAAATCAGTGCAACGCCTTGCTGCACGTTCCATCAGGTCAATTGAAGCGATAGGCTCATGTTCGATAGTATAAGCATCCCATTCATGTATCTGCTGTGGGGATAACAATTTCATAGTGACAATAAAATTACAGGAAGCAAATTAAAAGTCGGGATACTTTTTGTATAATACTGCGTAGTCAGGATACTTTACAGAGCTGGCTGGTAAAGTTGAATATTGATAAATTGTACAAGAGTGCGACGCAACGATGTTTATCAGCATTACAAAAGGTTGGCTCAAACATTTTGAGAGCAAAAATCTGAAATCCCTAATTAATTCACCATCTTATTAATGCACTGCCCCATGTATAGCCACTTCCAAATGCGGCAAGACAAACAAGATTACCCTCTTTTATTTTACCTTCCTGCCATGCTTCATACAATGCAATGGGTATGGAAGCCGCAGTGGTATTGCCATAGCGCTGAATGTTATTATACACCTGGTCGTCCCGTAACTGTAATTTATGCTGTACAAACTGGCTGATGCGCAGGTTAGCCTGGTGTGGTATAAGCATATTAATATCATTTGCTTTATAACCATTAGCCTGCAGTGCTTCCTGGATTACTTCCGGAAATTTTTCTACTGCTTTTTTGAATACAGACTGCCCATCCATGAATGGATAAAAATCATCCTGCCTGATACGATCCGGCGTAATAAACATATTACCATAAGGCTTAGCGGGCTGCTGTGGTTTTTTTTCTGCATTATAACAACCACCATGAAAGCCGGGGTTTATCATACTAAGTACTTCTGCTCCATTTCCATTGCTGTGCAGGTGTGTACTTAAAATACCCTGGCCTTGTTTTGATGCAGGCTGCAATACAACAGCGCCTGCACCATCACCAAATATTACAGAAACATTTCTTCCCTTATTGCTAAAATCAAGACCATATGAATGTACTTCTGCACCAACCAGTAAAACATTTTTATACATGCCGGTTTTAACAAACTGGTCTGCAATACTAAGACCATAAATAAATCCTGTACACTGGTTACGGATATCTAATGCTGCAATTTCCTTCATGTTCATCATGCGTTGCAACAACACACCGCAACCCGGAAAATAATAATCAGGGCTAAGCGTGGCAAAGACAATGAAGTCTATATCCTGTGCAGTAATACCTGCGTTCTCGATAGCAATTTTGGCGGCTTTAACGCCCATGATAGCAGATGTTTCTTCAAATCGTGTGGCATACCTGCGTTGCGTGATTCCTGTTCTTTCCAGTATCCATGCATCACTTGTATCCATCACCTGTGCAAGATCATTGTTGGTTACGACATTGGCGGGCACATACATACCAATACCGGCAATTTTTGTTTGGGTCATAATGCAGCAAAAGGAGTTTCTTTTATGAAGATAATAAAAATTTAAAGTATTAAAAGAGCAGGTTTTTCTGAGCCGGGCTTTTAATTTTTATAGCATCGCCTGTTGCGTCGCACGCTTGTACTGCATATTGCTAGGCAGCAACAAAGTATGTTAATGATATTCAGAAAATGTGATTGTATATTTGATACAGTTCGCAACAGTCAAACTATATACATGAACGTTAATCAGCAACTCATCACCAAATTTTATTCAGCCTTTCAAAATAAAGATTATAAGACCATGCAGGGTTGCTACGCAGATAATGCAACGTTCAATGATCCTGTATTTGAAAAATTGAATGCAGCAGAAGTAAGGGCAATGTGGGAAATGCTGATCACCAGAGGTAAAGATCTGCAATTAACATTTACTAATGTTGAAGCAAACGATACAACCGGCAGCGCCGAATGGATAGCAGCATACACATTCTCTGCCAGTGGCCATAAAGTTGTAAATAAAATAAAAGCCAACTTTGTTTTTGAAAATGGAAAAATAGTACAACATACAGACAGTTTTGATTTTTATACCTGGGCAAAGCAGGCATTAGGTTTTAAAGGTTTATTACTTGGCTGGACTTCTTTTTTGCATAATAAAGTAAAGCAGGGAGCAAGAACTAATTTGCTGAAGTTTATAGGTAAGTAATAATTTTTTATTGCTGAATAATTATCAATATGTACAAGTGAGTGACACAACGAAGATGCCATTATAACCATAGCCTGTTAGCAAAACATCAAATCAAAATTTTACATTCCAGGTAACGGCGGGAATAATGGGAAACAAAGAAACCTGTTTAGCAGTAACAGTCAGTGTTCCTTGTGTTGCGCTCCCCTGCTGATCAAAGTAGTAAAAATATGGGTTGGCCCTGCTGTATACATTATAAATACTAAATACCCAACTACCGGTGTATTTGCGCTTCTTTTTTTGTACGGGCGTATAAATAGCAGAGAAATCGAGACGATGATAAGGCTTCATGCGGTAAGCATTGATGCGGCTGTATTCCTGTGTTAATGTACCATCTACAAAATAAAAACGTTCGGGCAAAGAGATAGCATTACCGGTACCAAATACAAATACGGAAGATAATTTCCATTTGCTGCTTAACTCATACGTGCCAACTACGGAAAGGTCGTGACGACGATCATATTTACTGGGATATTTTTTTCCATCATTCAACTGCGGGAATCTTCTCCACGTCCATGAAATAGTATAACCAACCCAACCTGTAAGCCTGCCTTTTACTTTGTTTACAAAAAGTTCGGAGCCATAACTCCAGCCTTTACCAAATACAAAATCTTCTTCAGGATCTTTTAAAGTGTTTGGGGTGTAGCCTTCGCGATACTCTATCTGGTTCTGCATTGTTTTATAATAAAGTTCCAGCGAGGTTTCGAACATATTGTTGCTGAAATTCCTGAAATAACCTGCTGCGTATTGCCAGCCTATTTGCGGTTTTACACGATAAGTACTGGGTACCCAGATATCTGTTGGCAAAGTGCTTCCTGCGTTGCTTACAAGATGTATGTATTGCAGGTTACGTGTAATGCCTGCTTTAATGGAGCTGTAATCGTTAATCGCATAACGCATGGTAATGCGTGGTTCAAAACCGCCGTAAGATTTTACGGTCTGCCCACTTTTATAAGTGGTACTATCAAGTTTATTTCCATTTGCATCGGTTGTGTAGGCCGTATATTTCCCTACCTGCTGAAAACTGCTGTAACGTATGCCATAGTTGACTTTTATTTTCCTGCTTATATCCCAGTCATCCTGCAGATACAATGCATATTCATTGGCATATTTTCTCTGCACATTTGCTGGTTTGAATTCTACAGTATCCTGATTGCCGCTTACTACACTTGGCAGGAATGTATGAAAAGTATATTGTGCACCGAATTTGAGTTTATGTTCAGGCGTAGCAAAAAAATCAAAATCTGTTTTGGCATTCAGGTCTTTTATACCAGATGATAATTTTATATTGAAATCGTTTTGCTGCCCGTTAAAAGAAAAGCGGTAATCATTATACACCAGTGATGTATTGGCAAAAAGCTTTTTACTAAATATGTGATTCCATCTTAATGTAGCAGTAGAATTTCCCCAGGGAATACTTACTTTAAAAGAACGTTTGCCATTGTTGAAATCAAATTTATCTCTGCCAAAATAGCCACTAAGGTAAAGCCGGTCTTTTTCGGAGAATATATAATTCATTTTGGCATTTAAATCATAGAAATAATAACCGGAGCCATTAAAGCTGTTGTTCTTGCCAATGAACAATTTGGTGAACCCATCAATATATGTTCTGCGTGCAGAGATCATATACGATGCTTTATTTTTTTTCAAAGGTCCTTGTATGGCCAGCCTTGATGCGATCAATCCAATGCCTGCATCAACTTCTGTTTTATTCATGTTGCCATCTTTCATGGCAATGTCAATAACAGAAGAAAGCCTGCCGCCATATTGCGGTGGCATGCCACCTTTTATAAGCGATAAACTTTTTATTGCATCAGAATTGAATACAGAAAAGAAACCAAAGAGATGACCTGTATTATATACTACTGCATCATCTAATAAAATAAGATTTTGATCTGGACCACCACCCCGCACATAAAATCCTGAATTGCCTTCGCCTGCATTTCTTACACCGGGCAAAAGCTGTAATGATTTCAATATATCTACTTCACCAAGAAAAGCAGGCAATGCTTTAATGGTGCTAATATTAAGATCTACTTTACCCATTTGAGCACTCTTTACATTGCTTTCTCTTTTTTTACCGATAACCGTAACATTATTGAGATCAGTCAATCCCTGGGACATCAAAATGTTCACTGTTTTATTTTCATCGAAATTTATTGTTATAAGTTTAGGCTGATAGCCTACATAAGAGATCAATAATTCATAATTTCCTTTTGCCAGTGTTAATGAAAAGAAACCATATTGATTAGTGCTGGCGCCTCTGCCCTCTTCTTTTACAGAAATATTTGCGCCTATCAATGTCTCACCGGAAAGAGAGTCTTTTACATAACCATTCAATGTAAATTTTCCCTGTGCATCAGCGCACAATAAAAAGTTTAGCAATAAAAAGGTGAGGAACGATCTTTTCAGCATAGCATGCATTTAACAAAATAACCTTCCCAGTGTTCAATCACAGGAAGGTTATTTTTTATTCACAGGTCAACGTGTTTTTTATTTACTTACATAGTTAACTGAATCTTCAATACTGCCGCAATGCAACATGCCTGTCTTGTATTTCGGGTGTTTATTTCCGAAATAAGGATTTATAATTTCTGTTGTATTCGATAGCCAGTACCCTTCTTCCGTTTCATTAAAAGCCATCGGGCATTTATCATAATAAAGCACCTGCTGATCATATTTCACGGTGCGCAAAAGGTTAAATAAATTATCGCTCAGTGTATAGAAGGCATGTCTTTTTTCTTCAATAGATGTTTCGCCCACCAAACCCTTTGCTTCTGCGACTACCGAGCCCACAAAACTTTTTGCAGTTTGCACAATGGTTGAATCTGCTTTTAATTCATTCATTGGTATTTTATCTGCCATATCTATAAGTTTTGTTGCAGCAGCAGTTGCTTTAACCGTATCCCAATCAACCAATGCATCCTTTAATTCAAAATAACTGTTCAGCATGTCGTTGAACGGTTTATTAAATGCATCATTGTTCTTACTTTGTGCAAGTGGCTGTTGTTTGGGTACATCGGACTTTGCATCATCACCCCCTGCAAAAAATATAAAATAACCTGCCACTATAACTGCAGTTATACCAATCAATAATAAACCTTTCTTCATTATTATAAATTTGACTGCAAAATTATTGGATATATCGATGTGCTGCTAAATTTTATACCGGAGATGATTATTTTTTATGAAGCAAACAATTGTAGCGTTTTTCAACTTTAGTTGTGTCACTCACTTTTACGCCATATTCTTTATGCAGCAAATAAGTTACTGTTAAAATATATTCAATTCTTTAAATGACTAATCAGCATATCAAGTTCTTCAATTGTATTAAATGCATGCAAAACTATCCGAAGTCTCTCCGCGCCTTTCGGAACGGTAGGATATAATATAGCCCTTACATCTAATTTATTGGCCTGCAAACTATCCGCAATATTTTTCACAGCATCATTACCGGGAATAACCACAACCTGCACCGGTGTGTCGGAAACAAATTTTTTATAGCCAATGTCCGCCTGCTGAAAATGTTCAATCATCTTTTTAAGATGCGCTCTTTCATTATTCATTAAAGGGAATAATGTATAGCTTGCTTTTATACATGCTATACTATGCTCCGGTAATGAAGTGGAATAAATAAAACTTCTGGCAAAATTGATGAGGTAATCTTTTAATTGCTGAGAGCCGAGTACTACTGCACCATGGCAACCAACAGCTTTACCAAATGTATGTATGCGGCAAAATATTTTTTGTTGTAACTGTAATTGTTGTACAAGCCCTTCTCCCTTTTCACCAATGATACCCGTTGCATGTGCTTCATCAATTATTAAGTGTGCGTTATATTTTTCACACAATGCAACGATTGATTGCAATGGGCACAGATCTCCATCCATACTGAATAGAGATTCTGTAACTACAAATACATTTCCTTCTGTCTGCTTTATTTTCCTTTCCAGGTTATCAAGGTCATTGTGTGCAAAGGAATAAGACTGACCAAAAGATAAACGAATCCCATCTCTTATTGAAGCATGACAAAGCTGATCATAAATAATGGTATCGCCTCTTTGCGGTATGGAAGATATTACCCCCATATTTGCATCATAACCGGAATTAAATAATAAAGCCGCATCTGCTTCATGAAATACAGCCAGTTCTTTTTCAACTTCTTCTATTAATGGATAATTGCCTGACAATAATCTTGATCCTGTACTTCCATTCTTCCAGTTATGTTTCATTGTTGGTGACTGACGCAACAGATCATTCTTTACAATACCCAAATAATCATTGGAACAAAAATCAATTTTATCACCCGGCAGGCGCAATTTTCGGAATGAATTCTGATCCAGGCGCTCTTTTAATTTTCTGTTTAGGAAAGCATCGTTATACATAATTTCAAATGTAGAATTTTGTAACTGATATTTGTATTTTAAAAGTTCAATTAAAATAAGAAAGCACAAGTGAGTGACACAACAGGCGATGCCACACGGAATACAGCCGATAACAAAAAATATTCGATGGATATAAATATTGAAGCACAAAAAAATATTCTTGGTCTGCAATTACACACCGATCCAAGATGGGTTGATATTGCAGGTTTAAGTCTTGAGGAAATTCTTACAGATCATGCCTATTGCGAACAGAAAGCCGCAACAACTTGTATATCGCTGATCCAGAAATATGCAGAAAAAGATAAGCTTGTTAATGAGCTTGCACCAATCGTTACAGAAGAATGGGGGCATTTTCGGTTGGTGTTGCAGGAGTTGCGCAAACGTGGTTTGCAACTGGGCAAACAACGCAGAGATGAATATGTAAATAAGTTGTTGGAATTTCAACAGAAAGGAGGCAATGCAGAGGGCCGTTTTCTTGATCAGATGCTAACGATGGCATTGATAGAAGCACGAAGCTGTGAGCGTTTCAAGCGTTTAAGCGAAGGTTTGAATGATGCATATATGCGAAATTTTTACCGGCGTTTTATGGAGAGCGAAGCGGGCCATTATGCATTATTCATTGATCTTGCAGAAACATATATTGATAAAGAAAAAGTACGCAAACGCTGGGCTGAATGGCTGGCTTATGAAAAGGATGTAATGACGCATCTTGAATTACGCAGTGACAGAATTCATTGAAATGGGAAATGAAAAATAGAAAATAAAGAATTTAAAAAATAGAAAAAAACCACCCTTTTTAATTTTTCATTTTTCATTCCTTATTCTTCATTATTCATCGCCTATTCCTTACTTTTAAAGACTAAACTTTTTACTATGGTTCCGTCAATGAGACAATGGTTCAACGACAATTTTACCGAAGCAAAATATAAGGCTTACCTCGAAGAACTAAATGCGCCTCATCCGGGCGCCATTGAATTTCGCATAGCAGAAACACCGGTGTTTGTTGATAAAATATTTACAGAAAAAATGCTTTCAGCCTGTGAAAGTATTGTTGATGTTATTACACAATACAATTTTAAATCGCTTACCAGTCATGCCATTCCGGAAGATATAAAAGTGCCTAATGAAAATGACTACTCTCATTTTATTGCATTTGATTTTGGCGTTTGCGAAAATGAAGCCGGTGAACTTGAACCGCAGTTGATAGAAATGCAGGGCTTTCCTACTTTGTTTGCTTTTGAAATATTGATTACTGAAGTTGCCAAAAAACATTTCAATGTGCCGGATAATTATGATGCTTATTTAGGTGGTTACAATAAAGAAACATACCAGCAATTATTGAAAGAAATAATCGTTGCAGAATGTGATCCTGAAAATGTGATTCTGCTCGAAATATTACCACACCAGCAAAAAACAAAAATAGATTTTTATTGCACAGAAGATTATGTCGGTATCCCTGTTGTTTGCTTAACAGAACTGATAAAAGAAGACAAAAAATTGTATTACCTCAGGAACGGAAAGAAGACCTTAGTAAAACGAATTTACAACCGTGTGATCTTTGATGACCTGCAGCAACAATCCCCGGAGATACAGGAGAAAGGAAAAATATTATTTGAAGAATTGGATGTAGAATGGGTGCCGCATCCCAACTGGTTTTACCGCATCAGCAAGTTTACGCTGCCCTATATTGATCATCCTTATGTGCCAAAAACAAATTTTCTTAGCGATATAAAAGTATTACCAACAGACCTGGAAAATTATGTATTGAAACCGCTCTTCTCTTTTGCGGGCCAGGGCGTTGTTATTGATGTAACCAAAGCTGATATTGATAATGTAAAAGACGCGCACAACTGGATATTGCAGCGCAAAGTAAAATATGCAGATGTTATTACTACGCCTGATATTCCTGCCAAAGCAGAGATCCGTATTTTTTATTTTTGGAAAGCAGGTGCAGCAAGACCTGTGCCTGCACAGAATCTTGCCCGTTTAAGTAAAGGCAAAATGATCGGTGTACGTTACAACAAAGACAAAGAATGGGTTGGCGGCACGCTTGCTTATTTTGAAAAATAGTTTGTACTTAACTGTGGTGCTGCTATCATGCTTTGGTTGTGTCACTCACTTGTACGTTCTAAACAGATGTCAGCTATCAGAGATCAGCATTCAGTAAACAATGCCTATTAACTGAAACCTATTCGACAGTACAAGAGTGCGACGCAACAGGCGATGAGAAAAGATATACAGGTGGTTACAAAAAGCGCATCGTCCTATTTGAGAGACGATGCTTAAATATTCACTTTGCCTTACCTCTTGCAAAGCTTCCGCTCATAGCAGCAAATGCAGATACAAGCCCGCCGATAAATGCAGATAATAAAATAACAGTGATGGAAGAAGTGCCTACTTTTAAGATGGCTGCTACTTTTGCAGCAAGGATATGATCGTTCATATAATCTAATACCAGGGTATGTACGGTGAATAAAAGAAAGATACCAAAGAAACCTGAAACAAAGGCCAGGCCTGCTTTCTGGTGTATGAATAGCCCAACAATAAATGAAGTAACGGCAAAACTCCACCAGGGAAAATATAGTGGTGCAGCATGGCCAAGCAAAGCAGTAAGTAAAATGGCTATAAAAAATTTCATGTTGTTTGCCTTGATTTACTGAAAGTGATCTTTCCTTTCAACGTGGTTTGTTTTTGTAATGTTGCTTTATCGGTAAACAGCAATTTATAATACCGGCCTGCAATATAATCATCAATAAAAGCATCGTAATATTTACTGCCGGGATTACCACTTTGTCCCCCGGGATAAATAGCATATGCATTTATATCATCGGTAAGTTCTACTATCATTTTCCAGCTTGGGCCGTTGTATTGCTTATAGGCATTGATGATATCTTCGCCGCCGCCTGCAAATAAATTAAGCCTGCTTAATGAAGGTATTTTTAATAAGTGCAATACGCCGCTGTTCTTGAATTTACCCCATGCAAGCCTGTCTTCTTCATCCATCAGTTTAACTTCAGGAATAATTTTTTTGAAAGCTGCATTAACGTCATCAGCAATTGTTTCCTTTTCTGTTGTGTTGATATCATCAGCAAAAAGTTTTACAGAGTCTTTTATCATCGATTCCAGTAAGGTACTTTTTTGCGGCATTACTAATGGCAATTGTGATTGCCCAAGTTCATCTCCGTAGACTATCACTTTTAAACTATCCCACCATAAGTTAAATATGGTCGTTGCTTCAGATGCTGCATCATTGCGAAGATTCCAGGCTTTAAACGTATCCAGGTATTTTTGTTCGTCTCCGCTTAATGTATTGTCATACATAAAACGTAATAATACAGGCCTTGCCATTTCTGCAAAGAGGTTATAATTATTGTTCTGCATCTGTTGCATTGAATCAACAGTTGCATCATGCATATTTGTCAACAACCTGTTTATCAGTATACCCCTGTATAGCGGATATTTGCCACCAAGATAATATGGGTACGATGTATCATAAGGATACTGATTAGCGCTGCTTACGAAACCTCGTGCGGGGTTATGCATTGTAAAGTTAAGGCTGTCTGGTACATAACCGCGCCAGGCAAATGTGCTGTCACTACCAGGCATTACAAAATCGCCCTGCCTTCTCCATTTTGCCGGGAACTTACCTTGCTGGCGCAAGGCTATGTCGCCATTCTTTGTGGCAAAAGCAAAATTTTGACCAGGACATTTGTAAGTATTAATAGCTGATTTATAGTCTTCAAAATTCTTCGCTTTATTAAGCTGGTAAAAAGTTTTTAGTTCATCGCTTTCTTCATGTGCCATCCATTTAACTGCATAAGCTTTACCGGTATGTAATTTATCAGGAAATGAAGTATCATACATAACAGGTCCCCAAACGGTCATCGGTATTTGCAGTGTATCATCGGGTTTGCCTTTTATCTTTATGATCTCCTGCCTGAAAGTGGTTGTGTACCATGTACTGTCGAACATGTATTCCTGCCTGGTACTGTCTTTGAATGTTATTTCATAATAGTCCCGTACATCTCTTTCAGCATTGGTTACACCCCATGCACAACTATCATTAAATCCTATTACTATACAGGGTGCTCCCGGAAGACTTGCGCCGTATACATTTAAGCCTGGTGCGGAGATCTGCATTTCATACCAGATAGAGGGAAGGTTAAGGTTTAAATGTGGATCGTTACAAAGTATTGGTCTTTTACTTTTAGATTTACTGCTGTCAATAGCCCAGTTATTACTGCCATTGTCGTAGTCAGGTTTTATATCGGTAAATGCTGTTGCTGCTTCTTTAAAGATTAAGTACGCAGAATCTGCTAATGTTGGGGGTATAATGTCTGCCCCACGTTTTGGAAAAACAGTTCCCCTTGGATTGACCGGATCAAGTGAATCAGCCTGGTAAGGATATAAGGCTTCAAATTGCTCTTTTGTAAATATCGATCTGGCATTGGTCATTTCAAAATCCTGTTCAAAACCAGCAAGATCCCAGGCCATATACTTTGCCAATAATGCCGTACGTAAATTAGTCCAGGGTTCAGGTTTATAATCGAGTAATTTGAATTCAAAAGGGTAACTGCTTTCATCAAGTGAATTAATGTAAGCATTTACCCCATCGGTGTATGCATCACAGGCTGCTTTAAGTCCGGAATCCTGTTCCATTGCCTTTAAAGTATTTTCAGCACCATACACCATTCCCAGCCGCCTGAAGAATTTATCTATGTTATGAAAGTTTGTTCCATTACTGCTATCGCCCATTATTTCGCTAAGCCGCCCGCCTGCTGCATTTGTCTGAAATTCCATTTGCCATAAACGGAACTTTGCATGCAGGTACCCCTGTATAAAATAAGCATCATGTTCATTGGTTGCATATATGTGCGGCACCAGGCGGTCATCAAGATAAACTTCTGAATTACCCTGTAAATTATCTGAGATCATTGCCTCATCAAATGATGTATTTGTTGGTTCAGCATTTTGCCAGAAACCTTTTTGCGGCGAAAGAAGGTAGCCCAGCTTTGGTGTTTTACCACCATTAACAGATAATTGTATATTTAAAGTATATACTAAACCAATTGTAGCAGCAACAGAAAGTAAAAACGGGATAATTCTCATGTAATAACAAATAAAGTTTGAAAGTAGTAATATTTACAACATAAAAAATTACAGAGTTAACTGTTAACGGTTTATAATTAGAAAGGTTTAAGGCATTTTTGAGAAAAGGGTGTTAGGTTTACATGAATACCGAATGGATATATGCTGCACCGGCTGAATTGACCCATACCAAACAAACGGTCAAATATATTTCAAGACAATGTGACTGTTAGTATGTGCAAAGTTTCAGTAAAAGTTTTAAAAGATTGTTTAGACTATACCCGGGACAAGTGAGGAAACAGGGGGCAGTGAAAAGTGAGTGGTGATGAAGCAAGCGTGAGGTGAACGAAGTATGAAATGAGGATGTTCAGGAAAGTATTATATACACTACAGTAACAATCCAAAAGGAAGCAGGCAAACTTTAACTGCAGTGCCTCTGCAGGTACGTTTCCAGGAAATTTAAATGTCTGTTGGGCTTTGCAGCACTATTTATTTTATGGTTTTGCTTTTGCTTTTTCTTTCTTTTTGAAAAACCCCTTCAATAAAAAGTTATGCTGCAGTGCTTCAAGATCTTCATCTAATTTCTGACTGCCGCTTTCTAGATTTTTTAAAGTTGTTTTTAAAGAAGCTGCAGCGGCAGAATCATTTAATAAAACACCTACAGCATTACCTTTTTCATTTAACCTGTTGCTCACCGTTTCCAGGTTGGCGGTAAACCGGCTTACTGCGCTGGCAGCATTTTCTAATTGTAGTAACGTTCCTTTAATGCTACTGTAAGCAACAGTATCGTTTACCAGATCATGTATAGAATTACCCTGAGTGTTGAGTTTACCGGAGAAATCCTGCAGGTTAAATAATACATTTTTACTACTTACAGAAGCTGTTTTAAAATTAGCAACTGTTGACTGCAGGTTATCAACAGTAGTTCTTAGTTTAATAGCTATAACAGAATCGTTTAATAAAGTACCTAAGGTACCTTTTCCGCTATCTATCTTTTTGCTGATACTTTTAAAGTCATTGGTTATCTCCAGTAAGTTTTTATTATTGGCCTGCAATGTAGCCAGCATATCGTCTGTACTCAGTGCTTTTTCCACCGATAAATAATCATTTTTTTCTACGTGCGGTGTGGTAGCATTGCCTCCGTAAATAATAATAATCTTATTACCAATTAATCCATCAGAACCAATCTTTGCTTTAGCATCTTTGTGTATCTGAGATTGTGCATCCTGCTCAATACTCATCGTAACCAGCACCTGTGAATTGCCATAAAAGCTTATTTTTTTTACAGTACCCACTTTAACTCCCGAAAACCAGATATTGCCTCCTTTAAGTAAACCGCTTACATCATTAAACACCGCATTAATAGTAAATGATTTTACAAAAGTCTTTTTCTGCCCGCCTAAGGTAAATACTGTAACAACCAATATCACCAAAGCAAGGAATATAAAAATTCCTACTATTACAGGTCTGTTATTTTTTAGTGGTTTCATTTGCTAGTTAATAAAATTGTAATCGTAAAAAGTTCTTACTGCCGTATCCTGTGTATTAAACACCTCTTCAAAACTGCCCGTTGTCAAAAATTTTCCATCCAATAACATTGCTACCCTGTTGGCTGTAGCTTTTGCACAGGTAAGATCATGTGTAATGATGATGGAACTTGTATTGTATTGCTGTTGCACTTTTAAAATAAGATTATTTATTTCAATAGAAGTTATAGGATCGAGGCCAGACGTTGGTTCATCATACAACATAATTTCCGGTTGCAGAATTAGTGTACGTGCTATGCCAATACGTTTCTTTTGGCCCCCTGATAGTTCCGATGGCATCTGGTTGATGGTTTGTGATAATCCTACATCATTCAACACTGCTTCAATGGCATTGTTAACTTCTTTGGAGCTTAAATTACGACGGTTCCTTACCAGTGGAAATGCCAAGTTTTCCTTTACACTCATACTATCATACAAGGCACTGCTTTGAAAAGAAAATCCTATTTTCAAACGTAGTTGTTGCAATGCTGCGGTACTTATTTTATCTACTTCCTGCCCCAATACTTTTACCATACCGCTGTCTGGCTTAAGCAGGCCGGAAATAATTTTTATTAAAACAGATTTACCACTTCCTGAGCGGCCCAGCACGGCAATATTTTCTCCTTTGAAAATATCAATATTAATCCCATTAAGTACTGTAAGTGCGCCAAAAGATTTCTTTAAATCTCTTATGGAGATCACCGGCTCTTTATCATCATCCTGTATATCTTCTTTATCTGTCAATTTTTATAATCTTATAGCTTAAAAGAAATCAATAAATTTTTTTTTTATGAATCCAACTGAACATTTTCATGGCATCCCGGTTGCGTCGCACGCTTGTGCTCATGAATACAGAGCAACAAGTGAAAAGCCAAACGTCAAAAGTGAAAACTGGTTTTAATTCGACTTTTCACCTTTCACTTTCATTGATCAACCAGGTTCCAAGCGTACAAGTGAGTGACACAACAGGCGATGATAGCAGCAGCGCAGCTCACTAAAAAATCTTTACCTTATTGCATTTACAAACTGCACTATCACCATTTCTTCTATAAAAATTAAGAACATAGAAAGCACGACCGCTAAATTGGCTGCCCTTCCTACACCCTGTGTACCGTTTTGCGCATAGTAGCCCTGGTAACAACCAGCCACTCCGATAGTAAAGCCAAACACAATAGCTTTAAAAATGGAGGAAAATATATCAAGGAATGAAATGGTAGTAAATGCACTTTTAAAAAATGCAGTAAAGCTGGTAAGTTCGTTGGCATGTATATTCAGATATGCGCCCATCATACCAATAAAACCTGTATACAATACCAATACAGGCAACATAAAAGTGATAGCGAGAATACGGGTTACTACAAGAAATTTAAATGGATTTGTTGCGGATACTTCCATAGCATCGATCTGCTCGGTAACTTTCATGGAGCCTAATTCTGCACCTATATTAGAACCTACTTTACCTGCTGCTATTAAAGCGGTAACCAACGGCGCCAATGCTCTTATAATTGCAATAGATATAAGTGAAGGCAACCATGAACTCGCGCCGAAAGTTGATAAAGACGGACGTGATTGTTTGGTAAAAACAATACCGGTAATAAAACCGGTTAAAGAAACAAGTGGCAGTGATCTATAACCAACCTGGTAACACTGGTTGATGACTTCTTTAAATTCAAAAGGACGCGAAAATGTTTCTTTGAAAAAGTGACCAATAAATACGTATACATTATAGACTCCTGAAAAAAAAGAATCTGTTTTTCCTGAAATAAAAAATTTCTTTTCGGGCAAAGCTGATGAATTTTCTGAATCAGTTTTCATTTGTTATCGGTTAGTATCTCTAATATACATACAAAAAATTGGATACCTCTAACCTTTTCAAAACTTAGTCCAGTTTATGCGGTGGGAATATTTTTGTAGAAATAGCTTCCCGGTAGAATTTGAAATCAAAAAGCAGTATGCCCATTTTCCATATTGGTAAGACCCAATGTGCAATGTTATTACTTTCGATAAATTATTTCAAACTAAAATATCAATTGATTCAAATGTTTGGGTGGCTGGCTAATTATAGGTATGAAAATTTACAAATAATGCTTACTGTGTAGAAAACTATTCCCGTTATATATTATTTGTGGTATTCTTGAAAAATTTTTCAACAACTTTTTTGATATATCGTTATCAATTCAAAAAATGTGCTTTTACAAAAGCGTGCCGTTGGTTTTCAGTCATATTATATGACTGGCTTACTTCGATTTTCATTTTATCGAAATGATGATCTTTTTTTAAGATGTTAAAAAGTTCAGCTTTTGCATCGGTAGGACCAAAAAGAAAAACTTCATCAAATTTCTTTATATCCTCTCCCAACTCATGATAATATGCCCATTGCTGTTGTTGTTCTTTATTATGCATCAGGTGCTCACTTTTCTCGAGGCTTTGTTCCTTTGAAAAATGTGTAAATTTTGATCTTATTACTTTGGTATTGATAGTATCTGATGAGTATTCCATCAGGTATGCAATTGAATGATCCATCCAGATACCAATTTTTCTTTTTATGTCCATATTTTTATTTCAAAATTGTTATAGAAACACTGTTGGCGTTGTTTATTATCTTTTTTACTTCGTATTATATTCTTCTTCCCTGAATTCAAGTTCAGTTACATTATTCATACCCGCTTTTTATTATAGTTGAGATCATTTTAAAACGCTCATTTGCTTTTTATAGCTTTCGGTCTGTGCTCAGGTATTATAATTGACTGGCCTGTTGATTTTTTGATGATCTTTTTACTTACAACCGATTTTGGTATATACTATTATTTCAACAGTAATGAATGCTGTTGATTTTTCCATATAAAGTTATTTTGAGCCAATAAAAACAAGAAAGTGAATGAGTGAAGTTGTAAAATAATTTCTTTTTTTTTGCTATTTATTTCATTTATACAATGCTGTAAGTTTTATTATCTGTGTACGTTAATACAAATTAAAAAAAGGGAAACGGTGATACAATTCATGGCTCCTTTTCAAGAGACTATTATTTTTGTATACAGTATGAGTGTGATTTAGCTTATTCAAACTCTACTCATGTAAACTTTTTGAATTTCTGGTTCTAAAAGGTTTTCATTACAAACTCCTTACAGGATTGGCAGGAGCTTGTAATTTTACACTTATTTTTTGGTACAGACTCAAAATAGTTTAGACAAAACATCAAACTATTATTTTGAAGCAGCTTTTTTTACTGTCTTCTTGGCAATTGATTTCTTTGCAGATTTTTTTGGGAGCTGAACGGGCTTAACAGCAGGCTTTTTTATTTCCGATATTCCTTCAGCTAGTAGTTTACCCGCCTTTTTTATTTTCTTATGCAATTCTTTGGGAACCGGTACACCATTCAATATACCTGACAATGCATTACCCAATAAATTTTCTATTTCATGTCGCAAAGCTTTTTTATCCGGTTTTGATGCAGGTGAACCCTTGACTTTTGCCATATTTAATAATTTAGTAATTCAAAGTTAACATTGGACTTAATTTTTCAATGTTAAGTTTTAAAAATAAAGTCTGTTTTACACAGACGTCAATGGTTATTAGCATTTATTAAGGAAAAAACCGATCTGCTGTGTGTCAACTATTTGATAAAATACTATCTTTATGCAATACCCTATTTGACAACCAAACCTGCTGTAATGATAACTTCTGCTCTTTTCAAAGTTCTTCATGAACATGAACAGTTTAAATTGGTCTGGCAACATGCTGCATTGGTTGCAGAAAGAATAGACCAGAAACATTTTTACCGTCTCTATCAAATGGGTTCTTTCTATGTGGAAGAACAATGGCATAAAAAATTTAAAAGACGTATTGCATTTACCCCTTTTAACTGTTCAGATGAAGCATTGGATCCATATCTTGAACAAATTGAAATTATGTTATAATATCAGGCCAATTTAAGTGTTAGTATATTTTGACTGTATTAAACCGGTTATTATAAATCTGTTATTATATTATTGTTCCAATTAATTATTGTTCTTGCACAAAAATCAAAGGAATAAAATTACTTGCCGCGTTTGAAATAGAACATACAAGAGTGCTATACAACAAAAGCTTGATAGTTATTCTTAAAATCAGCCCTTAATAATATTTTTTCTTCATGCAACGATTGCTCACAATTAAATGTCAGCATAGCATACAGCACCCGGATGGATGAAAAAAGACTGGTAAAAGATTGTTTAAAATGCATGCCTGTGGCGCAGCGTCAATTATATGATCGCTTTGCAGCGCAGATGATGGCCGTTTGCTACCGCTACACCAAATCAATAAAAGATGCTGAAGATGTATTACAGGAAGGTTTTGTAAAAGTGTATAAAAACCTTCACCAATATAGGTTTGAAGGAGACCTTGGTGCCTGGATAAGAGCAGTGATGGTGCGCACTGCGCTAAACTACCTTAAAAAGAATCAGCCTTATAGTCATGAATTTACTTATGATGATATAGCACTGCACCCTGTAGATGCAGAAACTCCACTTGTAACATTGCAGGCAAAGGAACTGGCGGATATGATACGGCAATTGCCAACAGGCTACCAGGCCATCTTTAACCTGCATGCCATTGAAGGTTACACACATGTGGAAATCGGTAAGATGCTGGGAATACATGAAGGTACATCCAGGTCTCAGTATATGCGGGCAAGAACATTACTCACCAGTTGGCTGGAGAATAAAACTATTCCCGTAAAAAAGGAAAAATATGCAGGAAAATGAATTTGAAAAAAAGGTGCGTAGTTTGATGGATGATCTTGAGATTGCTCCATCTGCACCGGTGTGGGATTATGTAGAAAAGCGTATTCCTAAAAGTAACCGCAGAAGGCGTTTTATTGCTTTCTTTTTTTTACTCGCTGGCTTTGCAGTGTGCGGGCATTTCTTTTATAATAAATTTTCAGGCAATAGAAATGAAATTGAAAAAGCCAATGCAGTAGTGCAACAAAAAAATATTGCATCTCAAAAGAATAATGAAAATAATATCGCAAAGAATAATCAACCGAAATATGCTGATTCGTCAACAACTATTCACGAACCTGCAGCAATAAAAAATGAAAAGCTTGTTTTAAATGATCATCCGCAGCAGCGAAGTCTATCGCAGAAAAAAGAGCGGGGAAATACGATTCATGCGACTGAAGAAATTGACAGCAAAAATGAATCGATAATATCTAATGCACCAATAAATAATAATGATAACAATAAAAAGAATAATCCATTGATTACAGCAGGAGTAGTTAAGCAAAATGAAATTAGTATACCTGATGAACCAATGATCAACAAAAATGTAATTGACTCGGGTACCATATCAACACAACAAGCCGATATAACAGCAACAGCCGGTTTAAAAACAAACGATACAACAAAACAAAATACACAAACAAAAAAATTACCCGGCAATTCAAAAAAAATAGAATGGGGTTTCAGTTTATTGTATGGAAAATCTGATATTGTACAAACCCTGATAAGCCTGAATAAAGATAAAAGTCTGGCTGAGGCTATCTATTCGCCGGGTAATATTGCTATCGATAGTATACAGGCTGCGCAAGCTTCGAGAAACATAAAAGCGAAATCAGCATTTTCACTGGGTGTTACTGTTCGCAAACAATTATCATCACGAAGTAGCATTAGCACAGGCCTGGAATTTATGCACATGAACACTGCTATTCAAACGGGAAATGCAAGAGATAGTTCTGCTGTTTTTGATTATAATAATTCGTCGCAGTATAATCTTGTAAGAAGTTTTTACAGACCGGGAACGGGTTTTAATGTAGTTAATAAATATAATCTTTTACAATTGCCTGTGCTGTACAGCTATCAATTTAATAAAAGCAAAAAGGTTCCATTAACAATAGATGCAGGTCTTTCGTACGCAAGGATCATTTCAGCCAATGCAGTAATATATGATAGCTATAACCAGGTGTATTATAAGAATACAAACCTGTTGCAGAAAAACCAGGTACAGTTACTCGGCGGTTTTACAGCTGCAATTATATTCCACGATAAAAGCCATTTGTATGTCGGGCCACATGTGCAATATGGCTTAACTGATGTGATCAAAAACAGCAGTAATAAACAACATTTCTTTGTGTGGGGTATTGGTGCAACCTATTTTCTTAAAAAATAAATTATAGTTGCGATAAGTATATTCTTGTATACCTAACTGCAGTTTCTTTTAGCATCACCTGTTGCGTCGCACTCTTGTACTTCAGTCCATCAATTGTGCTCAAAAAGATTAATAAAACTCCCGAATTACCTGTACGGCAGAACTTTAATAGCTGTTGGTAATCTAAGAAAAAAATTTAAGTACATTTTCATATTTCCGCTTATTATATGTTACTAACTTGTGGGTATAAATCCAACATCATTATGTACAACCAATCATCCACCGATTCTATCATCATTAATAAGATAGAAGATCTCCTTTTCATCGAGGTTAAAGACAACAGCGGCAAAGAAGCCGAGTACAGTATTCAATCAGAAAACGAGCGTATCATACGTAAAGGCCGCTTTAAAGGGCACCTGATACAATTATGCCTTAGTCACCTTGCGTCAGGATATTATAAGCTGTTTCTTGTAAGGGATGATAATGATATTATTACCTATCCATTCGAAAAACAAAGTGGTCAGTTACTCTCTTTAGGAAGATGATTGTATTGTTTGCACCTTAAAGCTTATTTAAAAAGCTATAACAATTCATTAAAACGATTCAAATATTTTGTTGAAAATTCTACAAGCCTTTTCTTGCACATAATTTGTAATACTACAACCAAAATAAACTGCAAGTTTTATAAAAGCCATCGTTTAACATCGATGGCTTTTTACATTCCTGTAATAAATTTAAAGGAATACCAAGACAAAGTGCATCAGTAAAATAAATGTTTATATAATGATGTTTCTGAGTTTTGACCCAGCTGCAGATTGGATATATGGCATTGTTGCGTCGCACTCTTGTACGCTTATTACCAACTCATCAGAATTTCTTCTCCAAAAAATCCGGATAGTTTATTGTAAGTTTTAGTAGCTGCATTCGTCTTTTAATTTCTAAAACAAAATATATGAAAATATCATTAGTGTTAGCAGGGGCATTATTAATGTGCAGCGGTTTGAAGGCTCAAAAATCACCTGTTTTTATTGAAGGCAAAACTGCTATCAATGGTTATGACGCAGTTGCTTATTTTTCAGAGCACATGCCCGTGAAAGGAGATAAAAAATTTTCTTATGAATGGAATGGTGCAGACTGGTATTTTAGTAAACAGTCAAATCTTGACAGTTTTAAAATAAGCCCGCAGAAGTATGCACCGCAGTTTGGAGGTTATTGTGCGTATGGAATGGCTCAAGGTCATAAAGCGCCTACTGACCCAATGGCATGGGCTATTGTAAACAATAAATTATATCTTAATTATAATAAAGATGTGCAGGGCTTATGGAAACAAAAGCAGGATGAATACATTCAAACTGCTGAGAAGAATTGGCCTAAACTTAAAGATAAGGAGTAAAATTCGCAGTTGTATTTGCAGCATATTTATCGGTAGTACAAGAGTGCGACGCATCAATGCAAAATCTGTGAAATGTTGGGGGCTTCATAAGCATTTAATCAAATAAAAAAGCCTGTTTTATTTATGAAAATAAAACAGGCTTTTATAAACTGATTAACTATTCAATTATTATTTTCTGGGTATAATGATTGTTTTGATTTTGGAGCTGCAATATATAAGTTCCTGTTTTGATTTGAGAAGACAATGTGATACCCTGTGAAGATGATCCTCCGGCATGTACAATATTACCGGCGTAGATACGCTGACCTGCAGTATTATACAATATAAGGATGTAGATTCCTGCAGGAATATTATTCAACTGCAGATTGATGCTCTTATTTTGGACAGGATTAGGTATTACTGATATAAATATTTTTCCGACTCCAATTACCAGAGATACAATTGACGTATAATGCACCGTACCATCTTTATCAACTGATTTGATACGATAAAAATTTTTACCTGCAGATGGGTTTTTATCAATTGCTTTATAATTGTTTTGCTGATTGCCATTATTGAATGCAATAGCTTTTGAAACAGTTTCAAAATGAATACCATCATTTGAATGTTCCGCTTCATAATGATCTACATTTAATTCGTTTAGTGCTGACCAATTAATTGCGATATTGTTTCCCTGCTGGTAAGCTTTCAAATTAGTTAATGTAACAGGAAGAATTATGGTGCCGAAATTTCCAGCACTAAATTTATAATATCCAGGAACAAACGATCCTATACCCGTATTTAACTGGTAATCTGCGTAGCCCTCTGTTTCGTCCAATGACCCTACATCTCTTGGTGTTGATCTATGAGAAAGATAATTACCAGGTGAAGAATAATCTTTCCTGCCCACATATACTGATCCCGAAATAAAGCCGTATTCTATTTCATCCTGATTTACTCCAAAAAGGCTTGTAGACCAATTATATTTTGTAAAATAGAGCCTTATACCGCTCTCTGCAACATTTGCCTGGTTAGATGCATGCACATACCATATGCGGTTTACCCTGGGCTGCGGTGTATATAAAATATCTCCTTTACCAACAATGACTGTAATATCAGTGCCTGTTAGGTTCCCGGGATTAATACCAATTCTGTTTGGGCGTGATAAATCAGGACCGACTGGGAAAGTAACTAAGGATGATCCCTTAACATTATTTATCCTGAATCCAGCATCTCCTGTAAATGGAGAAGTAGCAAACGGATCAACACCTGTTACTGTAAGTGCATTACCGCTCTGATCGCATGTAGCAATAAAACTGTTTGCATAATTTGTACCTGTTGGGCTTACCAATTTTCCGCCACTATTATTCCATGTCAGCAGATTATTCCCAGTAACGATTATGCCTAATGTAAGTGTTAGACTATCAGATATCGTAAGAGGAGTTCCTATAGCTATGCGGCTTGTAGGGCTGCTTTGAGGGAAAGTGGTTGTAAGACCCATAATAAAATCCTTGACTGTATTTGCCCCCGATGTGAAATTTAATACTCCTGCAGTACCGCTTGTGCTTTTGGCAATTGTAATTTTTGTAAGTGTGCTGCTTGCAGTAAATGTTCCTGTACCGCTTATATGACCACTAACATAAAGATTACCATTAGCCAGATTGATTGGAATTGAAGAATTATTAATAACTGTGCCACTTATAACAAAAGTTGCGTCATTTTCATTTGTTACAGGCTTTCCAATATTTATAATAGGCGAGCCACTGATAGTTGCTGTCCCACTTATCTCAAAATCAGTGGTAGGAGTAGTATGCTCAATATCAATAGTAATTGTACCATCAATTACTGCATTAGTCCCAGTAATTTGAAAAAGCCCGCAATTAGCAATGGCACCACCGGTAATGCTTTGATGAACTATAGTACCACCTCCCCCAAGGCCATCGCGGAAATATTTGAAACCATTCCTTACGAATTTGACAGTATAGCCTGTCGCAACTTCAAATTTGGAGTTGAAAAGAATACTATTGGTCCCACTACTACCTACTTGATCTAAATTTGCAGAAACTCTAAAAATTGCTCCTACGCTGGAGCTTGGCATATATGTCATAATACCCGATGTTCCAGTTTCAAAAAGCTGAGTAGTATTCCATTGAAACACCGATGCTGACCGAAAAGTAATCTGGCTATTACGGGCAAAATCGTCACTCTCACCATTAATATTATCATCCACCCTTACTAATCCATTTACCTGGGATTTTGTAGGGCTGGTTATAGCTGGTTGTGTGCCTTTTAAAACATAAGTGCCATTTATAATGAAATCATTGGTATTTGTGCCGTCATCACTAATACCTAAAGAAATACCATTGGTGTGGATCAAAGTTCCACCAGATGAAATAGTTAGCAGCCTAGCAGTTGCAGAAGCATCAAGTGTAACTGTGTGACCACTGCGAATGTTTATCGAAGTGGCATTTTGGTCAGGTACCAGTGTAGCACCATAAAAATTAACACCATCGTGCGAAGATTCCCATACAGAAGAACTGCTCCAGTTGCCTGATGAAGCCGTACGAAAATAATCAGTATTTAATGAGGTAAAGCCAGGTATTGCTACCGTTCCATAAAAACTAAATTCATCAATGCTAAATGTGCCGGCACCCACAGAAGCACCCCAAGCAAAAAAACGAAATGTTATCGAAGTAAGATTCTGATATGCAGTTCCGGAAAGATCAATAGTAGTTCCGCTAGTATTTGGAGTACCAATATCCGAAGCATAATTATCTGCACTAGAACGAAACGAAAACATTGTTGGGCCATTTCCTGATACCTGACTTAAGTAAACAAAATTGGAAAAATTTATTACATATCCGGGATCAGCGGTTAATGTGAAGTAAAAATATTTATTTGCACTTATTGTTGTAGATGCCCAGCTTTTTGCATTATACTGATCATTGCCATTAACACCTGCAATACCTGTTCCCCTACCTATACCTGAAACTGTAAGGTTCGATATCACAGTTTGACCAGTAATGTATGGATCATTTAAATTTGGATTAGTCCCTGTAATTGTATTTGTCCAAATTTGTGCAAACGTTGTGTTATCAATATATGCACAAAGAAGTATGCAAAGAAAAAATTTCATTTTCATAGTAATTAGTTTTGGGCAGGATAAATGGACTTAATACTGAGGTTTTGGCACGGATAACGAATAACAATCAAATCTAACAAAACTCCGGCAACTATAGATTTAAAATAAGCTGAATTAAAGAATAGACATGGCTTTTAAAGGTAAGATTCATTTAATCAGGAGGAATATGCAAAATCCAGAGCAGGTTTTAGCCTTTTAATTGTTATTCATATTGAAAATGAAAAATGACTTAGCTGCATTCGAAATATGATTTTACAATATTGGCTTTTTTTGGTTTAAATTTTTAAATACAGTACAAGTGTGCGACGCAAGAAAAGTTGAATAGCAATTATGCAGTCCGCTCAAAAAAATTTCTATTTATATTTTCGGTTAATTTGCGTTTACAAGCATCTTCATGTCAGGAATACGCAAACAGGCCATTATTTCAAGCATAGTTATTTATATTGGTGTTGCATTTGGGGTTCTCAATACTTATTTATTTGTTACAAAAGGAACTTTTACCCAGGATCAATATGCACTTACACGTTTATTTAATGATGTTGGTCAAAATTTTTATACACTGGCAAGTTTGGGTATTATCCCCATTGTTTATAAATTTTATCCTTATTATAAAGATAACCTTGAGGAAAAAGATATTGATCTTCTAAGCAGAGCTTTTGTATATGCGATGGTTGGATTTGTAATCGTAGCCATTGGAGCCTATTATTTTGAACCAATTGTGATAAGAAAATTTGGTAAGCGATCTCAGTTATTTGTTGACTACTATTTGTATATAATACCGTATTTTTTTGGCTTCTTGTTTTTTTCGCTGCTGGAGGGCTATGCATGGGCATTGCAGAAGACTATTCTTCCCAATTTTCTGAAGGAGACAGGCATGCGCGTCTATGTTATGCTGCTTGCAATCCTGTATTTTTTTAAGTGGATAGATTTTCCGCGTTTTATGCAATTGTTTTCACTGGCTTATATTTTAATTGCCCTCATTCTACTTATATATCTTCTTCGTACCGGGAAATTCAGGTTTAATTTTAAAACCAGCCGCGTAACAAAAAAGTTCAAAAAGAAAATGCTGAATATGCAGGTATTGATTTTTGGCGGTATAATTATTACATCTGTTGGTCAAACAATAGATGGACTTATCATTGCAAGTTTAAATGGTCTTGAGGACGCCGCTGTTTATTTACTAGCGCTTTATACTTCGAGTCTTATGCAAATCCCCATACGGAGTATGCAATCTATTGCGACTGGTGTATTAGTACGCCTGTGGAAAGATAAAAATATAAAAGAGATCAAGCGCATCTACTATCGTTCATCCATTAACCTGCTCTTAATTTCCTTAATTATTTTTGGGAATATATGGTTGAATATTGCTGACGGCCTGGAGATATTTAACGTACAGGAAGCTTATAAAGCGGGCATACCACTTGTACTTATTTTTGGTATAGTACGCCTTATAGACGCAGGCACAGGTTTAAATGCTCAGGTAATAGGCTCTTCGGTATATTGGCGGTTTGAATTTTTTAGCGGAGTTGTTATGCTTGCATTGCGTATACCCTTAGTATATCTTTTTATAAAAGAAAACGGTATAATTGGGTCGGTGTATGGCGATCTTATTTCTCTTTCGGTGTACAATTTTATTCGCTTTGAATTTCTGCGCCGAAAATTTGGGATGCAACCTTTCAGTATTAAAACACTGTATGCATTATTTCTTGGTATCTCAGCATACTTTATTACTTATTTTTTGTTTCAGCAATATCATGAATTTGTATTCCTGATCTTACGCAGTATCGTATTTTCGGGAATTATGGTAGCTGGTATTTTACTCTTGAAGTTAACGCCCGATGCCATGCAATTAATAGGAAATGCGCGAAAACGTTTTAATATTTTAAAGCAATATTTTACTAACATATTCCATTAAAGAAACTATGGTTTAGGAACGTAAGTTGAATACCTGTGTTACTGATAATTAGTAATAGTCTTAAGCATAATGGTTTTATAAAATTTCTAGCTTAAGCGATTATAAGAGTTATAAATAATTGATGAATCACTTTTTAAGGAAAATTTATACCCCTCAATTTTTTTTTGAAACTTACGGAGTGAATTTAATATTTGTGAAATAAGTTGTTATATTTACAAAAAATTCGTAGCCCTGTGTTTAAAAATGTACCCTTAGCATGCCATTTTAAAAAACCCAATAACAATTTTTGCGTATATATCTAAATTATAAACTTTTATAAAAATCAAACCCAATGAGAAAAAAAACACTTCTATTTGGTGGTGCGGTTGTGATGCTCGGTGCTATGATCCTTGTATCCTGTAATAAATCCGCTGAAATAAAATCCACTCCGATCGCAAATTCCACTACCGATAAGGTAATTAAGAGAACAATATCTCTTCAGGAATTAGCTGGCGCTGATGCTTCTGAACAGCTATCTTATGCTTTAGATCCACAACTTGCTGTAAGTGAAGCTGTAAATAGTGGCTCGTGCCCTCCAATTATTACGTACGATAATCCTGAAGGCGTATATCCCCGTACTGTTACCACTGATTATGGCTTTAGCTGCACATATGCAGCCGCAGGGATAACAAGAAGTGGTAAAGTTATCAGAACTTATTATGGTGATATGACCGACACTACTTCACTTAGTTATTATGTTGAAACATATGATAATTATTACGTAAAAAATGCAAAACTTGGGTGGGATAGTGTAAGAGTAGAAGGCAGTCTCAGAATGAGGCACGAATCTAAAAACAAAGATCCCCAAACTGCTTATCGTGAAACATTTAATAACAGAAAGTTTACCGAAATTAATGGTGATTATGTTATAGCAAATGGTGTTACCAGGCTTGTTAAAAGGGAAGATGATGGATTTTATCCTCAAGTAAGGGTACAAGGAAGATTTAAACTTACCGGTGTAACAACTGCAGATGCATTTAGTGGTGGCGTATCATATCAATATACAGATTCAATTGATGATAACGATCCAATTATATACAAACATTGTGAATACACTGTTGCAGGTACGAGATATATTAATTTCAGCAACCAACCTGCTTGGAAAATTGTTTACGGTACTTTAGTTAATGAGTGTGATGATCAGGCAGAACTAACAATAAACGGAGTAACAACAACTGTTACCCTTCCTATAGATACCTGGTAGCCGTTATAGACTTTATAAATAAAAAAGGATAGCTTTTAGCTATCCTTTTTTATTTATAATATCATTAATGAAATCTCATTCCATTTGTCAATCCTTTAGCATTTTCTTATGTAAGGTTGTAAAATTGTATGCGTAAACATGTGTATAAAGATTTTTTAAATCTTGATATCAAATTGTTAATTAACTTGTATAATCAACCAAATAATTACTATTTGCGTAAATGATACAGGCAATGAAAAAAATAAGGATGACTATGTTTAACAGCAGTATCTTTCTCGGAGTATTGTTATTTGTTTCATGCGCGGAGCATAAAGGTCAAACGATGGATATAACAACCGAAAAACTGAAGTCCAATACTATCTACGATACAGCAACTTTTGGTACAGGCTGCTTTTGGTGCACAGAAGCTATTTTTCAACGCCTTAATGGAGTAGTAAAAGTTACGAGTGGTTATGGGGGTGGCGAAATTTTGAATCCCACTTATGAAGAAGTGTGTAGTGGTACTACAGGGCATGCGGAATGTTGTCAGATTATTTACGATCCCGAAGTTGTTTCCTTCGATGAGCTATTGGAAGTGTTTTGGAAAACACATGACCCTACCACATTGAACAGGCAAGGCAATGATGTGGGGACACAATACCGTAGCGTTATTTTTTATCATACAGCTGATCAAAAAGAAAAAGCAGAACATTACAAAAAAGAGCTTGATTCAAGTGGCGCCTTCAACAATCCTATTGTTACTGCAATAGAACCTTACAAGAATTTTTATTCTGCAGAAGCATATCACCAGGAATATTATAATTCGAACCCTGGTCAGATGTACTGCAGATTTGTAATACTACCGAAAGTGGAAAAATTTGAAAAAGTTTTTAAAGATAAACTTAAGAGAACGGGTATTACTCAAAAGTAGCCGACAACAAACTGTTGCAAAATTTTTTGAACGTACATGTGAGTGACACACCAACAGGTGATTAATATTGTAAAAGCCGGCAGCATAAATTGAGTTTTTATTTTTTTGTTCCCGGCTTAGATATTTTATAGAATCGTCCCTTGCGTCGCACTCTTGTACTATATAATGTATGGCATAATAAAGCGAATGATTTTTCCTCACTAAAAATATTTACTTGCAACCATCTACCATACAACTGCTTCGTTTGCCTTTTTCTTATTTCCTTATGCCTGTTTTCTTTTTTGCACTAAGTTTTGTGAAAGACACAAATATTCCAGATACGATTCTTGCCTTTATAATAATACATTTATTGTTATACCCGGCAAGTAATGGTTATAACAGTTATATGGACAGGGATACAGATAGCATAGGAGGTATTAAAAGCCCAATGCAGCCAACCATAGAATTGTTTTATACAACTATTATAATGGATGCAGCAGCAATTATTTTATCATTCTTTATAGGCTGGTGGTTTACTGCAGCCTTGTTAACTTATATCGTTTGCTCACGCCTTTATAGTTATAGACGTATCAGGTTGAAAAGATTCCCTTTTATTGGATATATAACCGTGATATTAAACCAGGGAGCATTAATGTTTGCAATGGTCTATTATGCCGCAGAATCGATTGGGGATTCACAGGTTCCTTTGATACCATTGATAGCCGCATCTTTTTTGATTGGGGGATTTTATCCCATAACACAAATTTATCAGCATGTAACTGACAAAGAGGACGGCGTACAAACTATAAGTATGTTATTAGGAAAAAGAGGTACATTTATTTTATGTGGCATTATGTATGCAATAGCATTAACGTTATTATTTATTCAGTACTGGAGTACAAACAATATAAATTCATTTTTTATATTACAGCTATTCTTCGTACCAGTTGTTTTTTATTTTTTAAAGTGGGTGGTCAACGTTTGGAAAGATGAAAAGGAAGCTAACTTTAAAAATACAATGCGAATGAATACCCTTGCAAGTAGTTGCACGAATCTTGCGTTTATTACTTTAACCATATTAAAGCACCTTGGCTGATATCATATCTATAGCAACAGCAGTCCCTGAATATTGTCACCGACAAGATGATATTATTGAGCTTATGGCAAAAATTTATAAGCTTGACCAAACAGAAAAAAGGAAATTGGCTTTCCTTTACAAACACAGCGGTATTGATACAAGATATTCTGTAATTGATGATTATAGCCTACCGGAACATCAATGGGATTTTCTTACACTAAATGGTCATTCTTTTCCTTCTTTGGAGGAACGCATGAAAATATTTGATGTGGAAGCTTTGAAACTTTCTCTTAACGCTGTAAAAAAATGTATTGACAGTTTTATTACTCCAAAAGCAATAACTCACCTCATTACAGTAAGCTGTACCGGCATGAGTGCACCGGGTCTGGATCTACAGCTTGCAGAAGCACTTGACCTCTCTCCTAACGTATTTCGCACTTCAATAAATTTTATGGGTTGTTATGCTGCTATACATGCATTAAAGCTGGCAAAACTTATTTGTGATACAGAGCCGGATGCAAATGTAGTAATTGCAGATACCGAATTATGCACCCTGCATTTTCAGCAGGAATATACTGCTGACAATGCAGCCAGTAGTTTGTTGTTTGCCGATGGTAGTGCAGCTGTGCTTGTTTCAAATAAACTCCAATCTTCTAATGCAATTTCTCTAACCGGATTCTTTTCTCATGTTGCGTACAAAGGGAAAAAAGACATGGCCTGGGAGCTTAGTAGTAAAGGTTTTCTGATGACATTAAGTGGTTATATACCACAATTGATAAAGGAAGATATTGATGCATTGGTTGCAGCCTCTTTAAATCATCATAATATCAATAAAGCAGATATAACACATTGGTGTATTCATCCTGGAGGTAAAAAAATAGTAGAGGCTATTGAAAAAAAGCTTGATCTTACTGAAAACGATTTACACTACTCGAGCAAAGTACTGGCAAAATATGGTAACATGTCATCCCCCACTGTTTTGTTTGTATTAGAAGAAATGATGCATAACATGCAGCAAAACGAAAAAATATTTGGCGTAGCGTTTGGGCCCGGGCTTACTATGGAAACTTTTCTTGCATCCAAAAAATGAACTTCAGCAAACGTATATATACAAAAGAGTTACTTGATCAGGGTAATATACCTTTTCCTGATATAAAAAAAAATATGCAGGAGCTAAATGCTATTAATACATGGCTCGGTGGGCATAAAATTACAGTTAATGGCTTTAAGCAGTTAATTGGTAAAAGGAAGGAAGTAACTGTTTGCGAAATTGGTTGTGGTGGCGGCGATAATCTTGCTGCAATTGCCAAAGCTGTAAAAATTAAAGTGCTTGTAAAGTGTATAGGTATAGATATAAAGAAGGAGTGTATTGACTTTGCCATAGAAAACCCTGCTAACAATTATCGTGTTGAGTGGATCGCTTCAGATTATAGCAAGGTTTTCTTTAAACAACAGCCAGACATTATTTTTTCAAGCCTCTTTTGTCATCACTTCACTGAAGAAGCATTAGTTACACAGTTGCAGTGGATGAAAGAAAACAGTAGCATTGGTTTTTTCATTAATGATCTTCATAGACATCCACTTGCGTATTATTCTATTAAATGGCTTACAATTATTTTTTCAAACTCTTACCTTGTAAAAAACGATGCACCATTAAGTGTAGCCAGAGGGTTCAAAAAAAAAGAATGGGAAAATATTTTAAAAGCTGCGGGTATAAAAAACTATAAAATACAATGGAAGTGGGCCTTTCGTTATTTAATTTTATGCAAGCATGCATGACAATGAAAAAGTTTATGATGTTGCCATAATTGGTGGTGGTCTCGCTGGTTTAACATTGGCTATTCAGTGTATTGATGCAGGATACTCAACAATTCTCTTTGAAAAAGAAACTTACCCGTACCACAAAGTGTGCGGTGAATATATAAGTATGGAAAGCCTCCCCTTTTTACAAAGGCTTGGTTTCCCTTCGGAACGTTTTGAACTTCCACTCATAAAAGAGTTGCAACTTTCTGATATAAAAGGAAACCTTTACAATTTCGTTCTTCCATTAGGTGGCTTTGGCATAAGTCGTTATACACTTGATGATACATTATATCAGCTTGCCCAATCAAAGAATGCAGAAATACGCATCAATACCAAAGTGCAGGATATTACATTCATCAACGATTCATTTATTATAACTGCGGGCAAAGAACAATTTAATGCAAGAATAGCTGCGGGTACCTTTGGCAAACGCAGCAATATTGATGTAAGATGGAACAGAGATTTTATAAAGCATAAAGCAGGCAAGCTCAATAACTACATTGGTATAAAATACCATATACGTTATGCATATCCTAAAGAGAAGATTGCATTACACAATTTCGAAAATGGTTATTGTGGTATCTCTAATATTGAAAATGATACCTGCTGCCTTTGTTACTTAACCACAGCTAAGAATCTAAAAAATAACAATAATTCTATTGCACTAATGGAGCAGAAATTACTTTGTCAAAATCCATTTTTAAAAGAAATATTTACTTCTGCAGAATTCTTATATAGCGAACCGCTTGTTATTTCGCAGGTAAGTTTTAACAGGAAAAATCAGGTTGAAAATCATGTATTGATGATTGGAGATGCCGCCGGGCTTATAACACCATTGTGTGGTAATGGCATGAGTATGGCTATGCATGCGTCAAAAATTGCCTTTGAAAATATAGATGCAATGTTGAAACAAAAGATCAGCCGAACGGTAATGGAAATAAATTACACGCGCCAATGGCAAAAGCAGTTTCGTAAACGATTATGGATAGGCAGAAGTGTACAACGGTTATTTGGCAATAATACTTCCACAAGTATATTTTTGAAATTTATGTACAAAACAAAATGGCTTTCAAAAAAGCTTATTCGTGCAACTCATGGGGAACCGTTTTAAAACCATTTAGCTAAAATAGATCACTACTCTATATAGATATGAAAACATAGAACAAATTGCTCACCACAGTTCTTACAGTACAAGAGTGCGACGCAACTAATGCCTAATAGCAGTAATAAAGCCCGGTTCAAAATAATTAATTCCTCTATTAACAACCTGTGTAAATAACAACAACTGTTTTAATTCATAACAATATAAATTTGCGCATCAAATAAATAAATGCAAAAAATAGTACGAAAGCTTCTATTTATTATTATAGTTATTCTATTCATTGGTAATGCACATGCACAACGTTTATATTTTCATATTGATGGCGGCGCAGTAAATTATGGGGGCGATTTACAGGATAAACTTATAACGTTGAACCAGGCAAATAGTTTTTTTGGTTTTGGGGCGCATTATAAAATATCAGGTATTTTTTCAGCAGAAGCATCAGTTTCTGCAGGCAAACTTGCTGCCAGCGATGCCAAAAGCAAAACAGAAACATTTCGCCGTAATCTTAGTTTTTACAGCAACCTTACAGAGGGCAGTTTAACACTACACGCAAATCTTAGAGATGTGCCATACAATGCAAAGTTTACACCTTATGTAATGGCTGGTCTTGCTGTTTATCATTATGCTCCTTATGCCTATACTATTAAAGGACAAAAAGTTTACCTGCAGCCTTTGGGGACAGAGGGCCAGGGTTTGTCCCAATACCTTGACAGGCATTCCTATAATTTAACGCAAATAGCATTGCCTTTTGGAGGTGGTTTAAAATATGCCATAACCAATAATTTTATAGTTTCCGCAGAAATAAGTTTTAGAAAACTTTTTACAGATTATCTTGATGATGTTAGCAGCCTGCGTTATGCAGATACAGCATTGCTGCGTGCATCACGTGGTGATCTTGCAGCTAAAATGTCATTCAGAAGCGACGAAACAACTAACCCTTTAAACTTTAATGCGCCTATACAGCGCGGTAATCCTGCAAAAAAAGATGCTTACTATTCTCTTCTTTTAAAACTATATATTGGATTAGATGGTTTGTTTGGATCGAACAACAACAATGGTTATTCAAAAAGAATGAGAAAGCAATCAAGCTGCCCGCCAAAAGTTCAGTAGCTTTCCACAATGTTTAAAAGTGATAAAGTAATTTGTATGCCCCGGACTTTTCTAACTTACATTAAGCTTCGGTTGCGTCGCACACTTGTACCGTATCACTTTATGCAACATTTGGCACTTCAACAAATACCTATATTAATTGTTTTAAGCGTATGAGTTATACAACGCTGGAAGCTTGTCTTATAGATCTTGAGAAAAATGGGGAGCTTGTACGGATAAAAGAAGAAGTTGATCCACATCTTGAGATGGCTGCTATTCATTTGCGGGTACATGAAGCAAAAGGCCCGGCTTTATTATTTGAAAATGTAAAAGGCTGTAAGTACAGGGCTGCATCAAATATCTTTGGCACACTGGAGCGAAGTAAGTTTATCTTCAGAGATACATTTGAGTTTGTTCAAAAACTTATACAATTAAGAAATGATCCTGCAACTGCATTAAAGAAACCATTCAGTAATATTGGTACGGGTATAGCTGCATTAAAAGCATTGCCTTTAAAAAATCCTTTCAGCAAACCAATATTAAATAGCATTATAAATATCTCAGACCTTCCATTAATACAGCACTGGCCAATGGATGGTGGTGCGTTTGTAACATTACCACAGGTGTACACAGAAGATGCAGATAACCCAGGCATTATGCAATCTAATCTTGGTATGTATCGCATACAACTTACAGGCAATGAGTATAGGCTAAACAAAGAAATTGGGTTACACTATCAATTGCATCGTGGCATTGGCGTGCACCAAACGAAAGCCAATAAAAAAGGGCAACCACTTAAGGTAAGTGTTTTTGTTGGCGGCCCGCCAGCACATACATTAGCCGCTGTAATGCCTTTACCGGAAGGCATTAGTGAAATGACATTTGCCGGCGTATTAGGTGGCAGAAGGTTCCGTTATTTTTACGAAGATGGATTTTGCATAAGTGCATATGCTGATTTTGTGATAACCGGTGAAGTGCACCCCGGCGAGAATAAAACGGAGGGCCCTTTTGGAGATCATCTTGGATATTATAGTTTAAAGCATCTCTTTCCATTAATGAAAGTGCATAAAGTATATGCAAAGAAAAATGCTATCTGGCCTTTTACTGTAGTTGGCAGGCCACCTCAGGAAGATACCAGTTTTGGAGAAATGATTCATGCACTTACAGGCGATGCTATACCAAAAGAGATTCCCGGCTTAAAAGAAGTGCATGCAGTTGATGCAGCAGGTGTGCACCCTCTTTTACTTGCAATTGGCAGCGAAAGATACACACCTTATATGCCTGCCAAAGAACCTTCTGAAATATTGACTATTGCCAATCATATTTTAGGTACTGGTCAATTAAGTCTTGCCAAATTTCTTTTTATTACAGCTGATGATAAAAATAAATTATCTGCACATGATGTAACAGAATTCTTTGATTACCTCTTGCGAAGAATAGACCTTACAAGAGATATTCATTTCTACACAAATACAACTATTGATACACTTGATTATTCAGGCAATGCATTAAATAAAGGAAGCAAAGTTGTATTTGCTGCTTATGGTGATGAGAAGAGAAATTTATTTTCTGCTGTTCCTGAATTTTTGCAGCCAAACAGGTTATGGCGCACTGCAATAATGGCAATGCCTGGCATTGCATGTATCAGCATTTCAGCATTTACAACATATAAAAATGCATTGGCAGAAATAAATGAACTGGATGATTTATTAAAACACAAAGTTGCTGCCTTAAAGGGTTTACCGTTGATCGTATTATGCGATGATGCTGCTTTTACCGCACAAAATATCCGTAACTTTTTGTGGGTGACTTTCACACGTTGCAATCCTTCTTATGATATTTATGGTATAGATAGTTTTTATAACTACAAACACTGGGGGTGTAATGGGCCACTGCTTATTGATGCAAGAATAAAACCGCATCATGCGCCTGCTGTAGAAAAAGATCCTTATACAGAGAAAAAAATAGAAAGAATATTTAATAAATCGGGAAGCTTATATGGATTATTAAAATAAAATAGGGCCAGTGGGGAACCAGCGGCCCTTTTTTCAACCCTAAACCCTTAAAAAACTGACGTAAAGATATAAAAAATGATTGTACACAAACAAGCAAAATTTATTTAAAAATATTTTTTTATTTTTTTGAACCATGCTTTTAATTCCAGCTCAAACTTTGTTGCGTCGCACCCTTGTACTTTCGGCTCAATATTTAACAAAGCGTACAAGTGAGTGACACAACAGGTGATGCCATGAAATATACTGCTTATAAACAAAAAATAATAGTAATTAAGCACTCAGGCAAGATTCGTTATGGTTGATTTAGTGTCTTTTCTAAGTTCAACAAATGCAAACCAGCCGCAAATTATTGTAGATAAGATGAACCATATAATAAGCATGCTTTTTATCCAGGAGAAATAAGAACTGGCGCCGAACCAATCGCCCAGATATAAAATAATGACAATGCCCATAACATTCTTCAATAATTCCCACACAAACGCGTATGGGTTGCGATCCATCAATTCTGTAAAAGCGTATACCATCAGGAAAAGAAATCCTCCATATATGAACATATTGGGGCTTCCTATCTTTGAGATATTTCCAAAAAGATAACTTACCAGTAGTAACAACATTACCAATTGAATCCATGACCATGTATATAAGCCAGCAGACCGGGCGGGGTTATACTTTTCAAAATGGTATACATCCTGGATTTTGCGAACAGGATATTTTTCTGCTACATCTGCCGGGCGCCAGCCTGTTGGCATAAACCATATACGCAATTTATTTTTTACACTTTTTGTGCGCCATGCATCTTTTATCAACAGCCATAAATGTTGGAAATTGATTTTGATAGGGTTCCATGTTTGCACCGGTCTTGTAATACCGTATACAGGTGGCGTATCCGGTAACTCTTCCTGAAATGTACCAAACAGCTTGTCCCATATTATGAAAATCTGCGACAAATTCTTATCAATGTATTCAGGGTTAATTGCATGATGAACCCTGTGATGCGATGGTGTTACCAATAATTTTTCAATAATACCCATTTTATTAATGTGCCTTGTATGATACCAGAACTGTGCAAATAACTGTATGGGAGCCACGATGGCAATAACTTCCGCTGGCACACCAATTATTGCGGCGGGTAATAAAAAGAAAGTGAACAATCGTACAAATACAGAATTGCTTTGCCGCAAGGCACAGGCAAGATTAAACTCCTCACTGCTGTGATGAACAATATGAGCATTCCAGAAAATATTGACTTTATGATCAAGGCGATGAACCCAGTAACCTGAAAAATCTAACACAATGAAGGCAATGATATAGGTCCACACAGTTGATGGGATATGAATTACAGCAAGATGTGCTACCATCCATTCATAGGTAATGATGGAAACGCTTAAGCCTAAAACATCTTTTGTTACATTAGTCACACCACTGCCAAGGCTACTGATCATATCCATGCCTCTGACTGTATCTTCCCCTTTTCTCCAACCATACCATTTCTCAAATAAGACCAATAGCAGAAATATGGGCATTGCAATCAATAGAATCTTACCGTATGTTTCCATAAACTTTGTTATCGGTATATAAAGTTATAGAATTAGCAAATGAAACATTTTATGATTATCACAAAATTGATAGCTGAAATTTTTACTGCGGATGTATTTCAATTGAATGTATAACAAAAAAAGCGTTGCTTAATTGCAACGCCTTTTTCATTTTATCTGTTTTCGCCTTTTTCTGATTTGTTGTGCGGTTTAGGCTTAGGTTTAACCACCTCTTTTTTTACCGGGGGCTTTTTATTTGCATTGGCATTGTTAGGCTTTTTGTTAGCATTGTTAACCCTTTGATTATCGTTATTATTTTCTTTCTGATCTATAGTCTTTTCATCAATATCCGGTTTGTAAATATTCACTGTACGTTTACTATCGTCAACAACTTCCCTGCCGGGCTTAGAGCTATTGCTTACATTCATTACGTTTACTTTTACCTTAGTATCTTTTTCAACTTCTTCACGTTTTGGGCCACTGTTGAACGTAACATTTCTGTTTGAAACCTTAGTAACATTCGTATTATTAACAATAGTAGTGTTTTTTATAATGGTAACATTTTTTGTATGAGATACATAATAACGATTAGGTCTTGGATCACTAATATATCTCCGTGGAACAAATACCCACCTTTCCGCAGGAATTGTATTAACGCCTACGCTGATACTTAATCCTGGTCCAAGCGGTGCCCAACCATAATAATCACCGCCCGTTCTCCAACTTACCCAAGCCGGAGCCCATTCGTACCCAGGAACCCAAAACCAACCAAAAGATGGTTCGTATGCCCAACGACCATAGTGGAAAGTTGCCCATCCCCATGAGTAATCTGATACCCAGGTCCATCCGTATTGTGTATAGACCCAATGTCCACCAGTATTATAGGGCGTAAAACCAGCTTGGTTATATATCCATATCTGGCCATATTTAGGATGGTTTGTCCATCTGCCATAAGCCTGCAAGTTATCGTGAAATACAGAAAAACTTACAGTAGCACTAACCTGTTGACCTTCAGAGGTGTTTGTTAATAGAAAGACTGCAGCAACGATTAATCCAAATGCTAGTGATCTTATTGATGTTTTCATATCCTTAAATTTTACCAAGTATCTAATGAAAAAACCCTGCCAATTGAGACCACGTAAAATTGTTAAAATGATTGCGGCTCTTAGAAAATAGCTGTTAAAATCTAAATAGTAATAATCGATTGCTTGATAAAAGAACCTGTTAGCAGTTTATTGATTATCGCCTAAAATATTCAGTGGAGCTTTTTTGAACCAGCCCGCAGTATTACAAAAAAACTTTACTTGCGTCGCACTCTTGTACGTTTTTTTCTTTGTTCGCCAGAAGAAGTGACAGTCCTTTCTGCTATAGGAAGGCAGATTACAGGTAATACAATGAGACGCATTTATTTGCAATAAAAGTATTAATCGCGATGAAATCAATTTTGAAAAGCTATATAACCTTGTTGGGTACGTTTTTTTTATTTGGCCACAATCTCGGTGAATATATATATAAAATGATCCCACTTATGACTAATAAAGAAGAAATAAGCTCTGCCTGTGTTGGATGGAAACCAAAAATATCATACTTGGTATTTACCCTTATTTTTTCTATAAAAAATCTTTCCATCCCATTTAATACCAGGTAAATACCAAACATTCTACCGGTAATTTTTATTCTTTTACGAATTGACCATAAAATGGCAAATAATACAAGACCCGTTATTATTTCGTAAAAGGGAGTGGGGAAAACCGGTAACGGAAGGTGATTACAATAATCCCCCCACTTACAATCTCCTAAAGGAATCCCTGTCTTATTTACATTATGCGGATAATTGTAAGCAAATAGCCAATCAGGTAATCCACCAAAGGCTTTAACTGATAAATGTTCTGCTGGCCCAATTAATCCATGTTCCTGGTAAATAGAACCGTAATTATTTAATGCTTCATTTACCTGGTTTGCAGGAGCCTGGTATACTCTTCCAAAAGGATCAGCCAAGTAAGCACTATTTATTATTCCCCAATCTCCATCCCCTGCAACCTGGCAACCTATTCGTCCTAATGCATAGCCAAGCATTAAAGATGGTGCAGCCGCATCAGCAATTTTTATAAAGCTTATTTTCTTTTTATGAAAATAATACCATAGCGCAAGTGTAGCAACAATTAATCCTCCATAGAATGTAAGACCACTTGGAGATATAAGATTTCCTATCGGATCTTCAATAAACCTGTCCCAGTTTTCAAGGTTATCAAATATTTTAGCACCTACAAAACCAGCCGCTGCAGCAATTATTACAATATCTCCCACTCTATCACTTGGCCAAATTCTAAGTTTTCTTTCTTCTGGTTTTGCAAGCTTATTCTTATTTTTTTCCCACCATTTTAGAGCCCCAAAAAAAATTGCAAGCGCTAAGCCCGCAGGCCAGCTCCCTCTTGAAGAGAAAATAAATGATTGTGGGTTATCCAACGCACCTTCCACAATCATAACACCAATAATCTTGAAGCCTAAAATAAAACCAAGAAAAAAATTAATAAAAATATCGGCGGGGCTGGCTGGCTTACCAACCGTAATGATAGTCTCCGTATAAGTAAATTCACCAAGCGATTGTCTGCGCTTTAACTCTTTTACCAAAACCCATGCAGCTATAAGAAAAGCTATTGCCACAAAGAACCCGAATGAATTAACCACCTTTAAAAAAGAAATGTCAATTCCAAAAATGTCTTTAAAAGCGTAATATAAATTTGGATACATTAAAGCTATTGTTTGTAAGGATTGCAATGTTAATCAAAAGAATAGATGTTTAGCAATGCAAAATGAAAAAATGCTACAAAATTTTGCCTGGCTTATGATTCAGATGAAAATGAGATGTAGTGTCCTCTTGGTTATTTCATTTTAGTAATAACGATACCTGATAATTTAGTTATGCTGTACAAGTGAGTGACACAACTACTGCCAATGCATATATAAGGATCAAACAAAAAACCCTCCCAGGAATGAGAAGGTTTGTATTTACTAACCCATCCATGACAAAGCTGAGCTGCACATGGAATAATGTTAACTGCTAACAATAAGATTCGAAAGCAGCAATAAGATTTCTTGCAATAACCTGTGCCGGCCGACCTTCAATCTGATGACGCTCCACAATATGCACCAACTGTCCATCTTTAAACAACGCAATTGCAGGTGAAGATGGTGGGTAAGGTAAGAGATGCTCCCTTACTCTGTTTACAGCAGCGAGATCAAAACCCGCAAAACTTGTGGTTAAACGATCTGGCTTTTTATCGGTATTATTAACTGCCATTACCACTGCAGGCCTTGCACTGCCCGCTGCACAACCACACACAGAATTGATCATTACTAAAGTCGTTCCTTCACTTTTTAAAGCGGCATCAACTTCATCAGGTGTTACTAATTCATCAAATCCATTGTCTGTTAATTCAGCCTTCATGGGAATCACTATTTCTGCTGGATACATTCTTTTCCTCCTGTTTTTCGTAATAGATTACAAATGTAACAGAAAACTTCTAAACTTTAAAAATTGAAAATAAAGACATTAAGTCATTTATCGAAAGTCAAAAGCGTCATTATGGCGTTAAAAGAGTGTTTAATTGCTGAAAATCTGTAATAATGAGCATTTTTTTGCAATGGTACAGCATTTGGAATTTGGTTGATAATTCAATTATTTAAAATAAAAACATAATAAAATGACACTCACAAAGCACAATTACAGAAACGTAAATGATTTGTTCGATGAATTTTTTCGTCCAAATGTTTGGGGTAAAGAAACAGGATTAACTGTTCCCCCTGTAAACATTCATGAGACAAATGATTCCTACCATGTAGAGTTGGTAGCGCCAGGCTTAAACAAGGAAGATTTTAAAGTAAATCTTGAAAAAGGATTACTAACTATCAGTTATGAAAAGAAAGCAGAAAGTGAGAATAAAGATTACAAAACACACCGCAAAGAATTTAGTGTGACCAGTTTTAAACGCAGCTTTAGTGTTGATGATAAAATAAACGCGGAAGGAATTCAGGCAAAATACGAAAATGGTGTGCTGAAACTCTTATTACCAAAGAAAGAAGAAATTAAAGTACAACCTAAAGAAATCGCTATTCAGTAAGTAATTTTTTTGATTCATAAGCAGTTGGTTTTGGTTAATGACCCCGCATTTCTATGCGGGGTTTTTCATTTTGTAATGTTTCCATTGTTATTGCTACTTATACATAAAGTTTATAAACCGATATTTACAAGATAAAGAAACGGTACAACTTGCATGCAGGCTACAAACGATTTTCTGTCACTTATAAACCAACATCAAAACATCATTCACAAGGTGTGTAACCTTTACATGCATGATGCAACTGATAAAGAAGATCTTTTTCAGGAAATAACCCTGCAGGCCTGGAATGCTTATAAAAGTTTTCGTGGTGATGCTAAATTTTCAACCTGGCTTTACCGCGTAGCACTAAATACGGCCATCTCTTTTTATCGTAAAGAAAAAAGAAAGCCTGTCTTTGAATCTGCTAACGAGTTCCCTGATCAACCTGAAGAAACATCCGAAATTGAAGAACAGATGCAGGCTATGTACAGCGCCATTGGTTCACTTTCTAAAATTGATAAGGCACTTGTAATGCTCTACCTTGAAGATTATAGTTACGATGAAATAAGCAACGTGCTTGGCATTACAGCTAATAACGTTGCAGTAAAAATGAACAGGATAAAAACAAAGTTGAAAGAAGAAAGCAAAAAACATTATCAGTTCTCATAAAATAAAATATATGGAATTAGATGAACTGAAATCATTGATCAACGGCCGTATGGAGCGGGTACAAAAAGAAAAATCACCTGCCGAGATTGCCTTGCTTATGGGCAGGAAAACACAATCCATAACAGGCAAAATAAAACGCAGCCTGCTTATAGAATTAATTATAACAATTGTCTTTACAGTGAGCTGCGCAGCTATAACTGTATTTGCAAAGTATCATTCTTTGCGTATCTACTTTGGTATATTTACTATCATCTCCTTATTGTTTATTCCATTGTTATACCTTAAATTAAACAAAACACGAAAACTAACTAACACTATTTTCCCTGTAAAGAATAATCTCCAGGTACTGGTAAAACTAATACACGAATACATCAGGCGCTATTTTCAACTTACCATGGCGCTGATACCTTTAAGTATTATTATATCATTTATACTTGGTTATACTGACGGAAATTTATCCGATTCCTCAACACAGAATTCATTTTTCTCTAATCTTATTGAATCTCCTCTATTGATGACTTTTTTGATTGCTTACATCATTCTTTTTTCTGTGGGCATGTATTACTTTACCAAATGGTATTTGAAAAAGCTTTATGGTAATTATGTAAAACAGCTTGAAGATCTTATTGCTGAATTAGAGGAATAATAATATTTTTTTGAACCCGGCTATTATACTGCTATTTAACTTCTGTTGCGTCGCACGCTTGTACTGATGCACATGAATTGGCAATTGTCAACCAACTTTTTAAAATAACACCTGACGAATAAGTTTCCGAACGTACAAGTGAGTGACACAATAGCCGATGCCATAAAACACTTCCGTTCGTTACATAAAAAAACTGTTAGCAGTAATAACCACTAACAGTTTTTATAAACTTTTAAAAAAACTTTACTGCTTTAGCACATTTTGCTTAGCCACTATATTTCCTTTGGCATCTGTAATCTTTACCAGGTAAGTGCCGGCGGCTACGTTGTTCAAAGGTACTTTTATAGTTTGTGTTCCTTCCGTTGCATCAAAGCTTTTATTGATAAGCAGTCTGCCTGAAATATCAAATACACTATAATTATATTTCTCTGCAGCAAAAGTTGTAATGTTAATATTAAGCACATCCTTTACAGGATTAGGATAAATATGTATCAAACGTTTTGCATCATTTTTCAGTAAAATCACATTTGAATATTCAAGAGAACCATCATTATTGATAATTGCAATTCTATAATAATTGTTTCCGGCAAAAGGCAGTGCATCTATGTAAGTATGTTTTCCAACAAGGTCTGCAGCACTAAATTCCAATGAACCAATTGCTGTAAAATTATTTCCATCTGTGCTTTTGTCGATTCTAATGGTTTTTACATTTACTGCCTGTAGAATGTCTATATACAGTTTATTACTGTTGTTTACATACTCACCATAAAACTTGGAAAGTGTAAGTGGCAAAGCTGTACCATTTAAAGTAGCATTGAAAATTGCTTTTGTATTACGCAGTCCGTCAAAATACAAAAGATAATTATGATTGGCACTTAAACCAGTAATTGCGCTTAGCGAACCATTACCTGTAAATGTTCTGCAGGCAATAGGTTGTGGGTAATTCTGACCAGCCGGGCAACTGTTAACGTCATATACAGCAAGTCTTATACCTTGGCCTGAACAGGTATCAGCTTGTCCTGCCGGCGTAGTTGCATAATTGCTGATAAGAATATTTAAACTGCTGTTGCTGGTACCATTAGTCTTTATAGCATAAAACGCATTATTAACTACAAATTGTCCATTTACAACACCACAGTTAATGGCAGTAAATTGTGGGTCTGAAAGTTTATTGCTGGTGGCATGTACCAGGTCAAAGTTTACAATTGTACCAGGTGTTGTAGGTGTTGTAGGAAATGAAGCCGGACAATTATCATTTGAAATGACAGTATATGATAACGGTGTCATTTCACTTGTAAATGCACCGCTGCAAACACCATAAGAATTGCTTTGTTTTGTTGTAGTATATAAGGCGCCCTGGTATGCTGACACGTCAAGAGAACGCCTATCTACATAATTGGTTATTGCATAATGCATCAGCTTACTGGGATTAATGTATAAGGCATTATTTCCATTACTTGATTCAAGATCATCATTAATGTGTGCAAGATTAAGTGCATGGCCTAACTCATGCAGGATAACCATTTCAAGATCCAGATCCGATCCCTGGGGAAAGCAGGGACCTACCGTAAAAGTTGTGGTTCCGGCCGAAACGCCATTATTTCTTACAACCATGTCAAACCCAATTTTCTGTGCCTGGTATAAAGTAGTCGATGTTTTTGTACAAGCAGAAAAATATCCATACGTTGTGGCCAAAACGCCACTGGGCAATACGGCATTACCTGTATTCTTATTATCAAACATGATCACATTTTTATTGTCAGAAGAACTCACCGCCTGTGTTGTAGTAGTTCCTCCCTCAATGAAATTTACACCAACCTGTTCTTTCCATGTAGTAATAGCACGCAAAAAAGTAGCTTTCTCGGGAGCAGTATTAAAATTTTTACCACTACCTGCAGTACTGGTGCTATATAAAAAACTATAACCGCCCAAAGAATTGGTATTCATCAATCTTGGTTCACTTGCCAACGTATCACCACCGTATATAAATTCTGCATTCAAAACACTATAAAAAACATTGAGTGTATCAACCGATGTGTTACTGGTTCCATTACTTATTACAACAGCTATTTTACCTGTTGCTGCTCTTGATGGTACTTTAATTTCAATTTTAGTATCACTCCAGGAAACTATGTATGATGAATAATATGGTATAGAATACGTTGGGCTTGTTGATGCGGAATTCCCATCTTTAAACTTTACGGCACATGAACCGGAAGGTGTTGCGCCAAACCCAGAGCCATTAATTGTTAGAGTATTATTTGCCGGGTCATTTAATGTGCCTCCGTGTACAGTTGTTGGAGAAAAGGAACTTATGCTTGCTGCAAGTACAGTCGATCCTGCATTGGAAGTATTTACTTTATTTACCTTGTAACTGTTGTTAATTATTTTCAGACCTCTGCCTGTTTTCTGCTGAAGTAAATTGTATAAATTTTTTTCGATGCCTTTATAATTTGCAAATGGTGCATTTGCTTCATCAGCAGCTTCATCATATCGTAGAAATCCCTGGTCACTGCTGTAAATATCAAGCATTCCTTTTTTGGTGATGGGAGATTTAAGCGAACTTACATTCGGCTGGCAAAAGAAAATACCTGTTTGACCTTTCTCCAATACAAGCAGATCGGATGCTTCTATGTAAAATAAGTCAACAGTTCCACCAATTGTTACAACCTCAACTTGTTTTTCTTTTATATCCCCTTTAAAAGATTTGTATACATCAATGGTATTAGTAGTATATATCATCGAATGATCTTCATTCCAGAAACTTTTTTTACCAACCACTTTTCCTTCAATAATTAAAGATGATTTTTGAACCTTCTCATCAAGATCAACCTTATACAACTGTGCATGCACAAAAGATGAAATAAAAAGGAGGGATACGAAAAAAACTGTAAAACGATTTAATGCTTTCATATTGTTGGTTTTTAGCGAAATACAACATTTAAAAGTACTGGAAAAAGATATACGTGAAAAATAAAAAAGCCGTTCGCATGAACGGCTTTTATTTATTAAAATTTTATGGGATATTACCATTTGTCTACCTCTTCTGTTGAACCATTTGAAGATGTGGGCGTTTCAATTTGCACAATCTCAACAACGGAAACAGTTTCAACCACCGATGCAACTTCTTCTGTGCTCTCTGTTGCATCCTGGCTTTCGGGGTATTCATGGTTAAATGCATCAAAATCAAAATCAGGCATTAATTCTGTTTTTACATAATCAACTGCTTCGCCCAATGCTTTGATGAACTTGTTGAAATCTTCTTTGTATAGAAATATTTTATGCCTGTCATAACCATCTTCATTGAAACGTTTCCTGCTTTCTGTAATGGTTAAAAAATAATCATTACCTCGTGTAGCGCGTACATCAAAAAAATATGTTCTTCTTTTTCCCGCCCGTATACGTTTGCTGTACACGCTTTCCATTTTCTTGTCGTTGTTTTCGTAAGCCACTGGTTAATACGATTTTGGTTAATTAAATCCGTTGATGCGCAAATATAGGATTGTTTTAATATTGCCAAAATTTTACCAATTTATTTCGTGCTTTTTTTGCCTTTTTCAAGCAATTATTAATTCGCAAAAAGCTTTTTTGCTTCATCAATGCATATTGTACCAGGCTTATCCTGCATCATTTTATTTTTTTATTGAACCGGCATTTTGTTTATATGGCATCGCTTGTTGTGTCACTCACTTCATGGTTCTTAACTTTTATGAACAGGATTTTTCTGCCAATATTAATACCACATTTAAATGTATAATATCTCATTTTTGATGTTTATATTTTTCTTTGTTTATCCAAAAATATCTTTCAGACTTCTACCTTAATTATTAGTCATTACCTGTAAATTACAAATACATTCTCCACGTCAATTACTTCCCTTATTAAACATTTATCCGGCTGATTGCTGCATACAGAATAGAGCGTACAGGAGTGCGACGCAACGAAGCCCGGCCGTACTACAGAAGAAGGGCTACAAAATTAAAAAAATGCAGAAAAATGTTTTATAAATCAAAAAAATGTAATTTTAATTGCTATTTATAAATCTTTTGTAATAATGGATGAAAAAATGGATGAACTGGATTACCAGATATTAAGAGAACTGCAGAAGGATGGAGCCATGTCGCTTACAATAATTGCTAAAAAATTAAAGGTTTCAATTGGCACTATACGAAACAGGTTATCAAGATTAATTGAAGATAATACGGTACAGATCATTGGCCGCGTAGACCCCGACAAAGTTGGATTCCATGCATATGCCCGCATTTTTATTTCTGTAAAACCAGCAAAACTAATACAGGCCACCGCTAAAAGGTTATCCCAATTTCCTGAAGTTAGTTTTCTTGCGATGATCTCCGGTAAATATGATCTTGAATTAAATGTGCAGTGCCGGGATAATAATCACCTGATTGAATTAATGGAAAAGATACATGTTATTGAAGGTGTATATGAAACAGAAACAAACATGTACCTGAAAGTTTTTAAAATAGCTCAGCCTGATCTTGACCTGGTTAAAGATCTCTGGGCCAAATAACGTTGCCGCCATTAACAAGTAAAACCAAACAACTGCTTATGAAAGGAAAACAACTGCTCTTATTCATGTTGCTTTTTTTTGCTGCTTTGTATTATCATAATACGTATGCGCAAACCGATGGCACCTTACTTAAAGGAAAAGTTACAGGCAAAGATGCGCAAGCACTGCCAGGTGTAACGGTACAGGTAAAAGGCAAATCCTCAGAAATTACCCAGACAGATGCTGATGGTAATTTCTCTCTGCGAACAAAAGAATTTTCAGGAATTCTTGTTTTAACAAGCGTTGGCTATGCAACAAAAGAAATTGCCTTTAATCCTGCGCTTGTTTCATTTGAAATAAAGTTGGAAGAATCCGTGAGTGTACTGAATGAAGTAGTACTAACCGGTTATATCAAACAAAAGAAAAGTGATATTACCGGTGCCATCTCTTCTGTACGCAACAAAGAATTTAAAGACCAGCCGGTATCCAATCTTGCACAAAGCATGCAGGGAAAGGTTTCCGGCGTATTAGTTAGTCAGCCATCGGGCACACCGGGTGCAGGTTTGCTGGTAAGTGTACGTGGCACCAATAATCCATTATATGTGGTAGATGGTGTTCCAATGATCAGTGAAAGCAACTCGTCTCTTTCTACTTCTTACGATACAGATGGTAATGAAGTTGGGCAAGGACAAAATGTAAGTTCTATTTCAGATATCAATCCGGATGATATTGAATCTATCGAGATTTTAAAAGACGCTTCTTCTGCTTCTATCTATGGTGCACGTGCAGCCAATGGTGTTGTATTGATTACCACAAAAAGAGGTAAGAGTGGAAAAACAGATTTTGCATTCAACAGCTTTACCGGAACGCAAACCGCCGCAAGAAAAATTCCATTCCTGGATAGTAAAGGTTTTGTTGCACTGATTGAAGATGCAAGAGCGCAGGATCTGAAGTTATATAACCAGGATCCCACTTTATTTGGTGATGGTTTTGATCCTGCTATTCTTACTAACCCTCTTCCTGACTCATGGAACACTGGTGTAAATACCAATTGGCTTGATGAAGTTTTGCGTACAGCACCTATAAGTAATATTCAGTTATCTGCGCGTGGTGGTAATGACAAAACAAAATTCTTTATTGCCGGTAATTACTTTGATCAGCAGGGTATTGTTATCGAAAACTTTTTTAAACGTGGTTCCTTTCGTATGAACGTAGATAACAAAGTAAGTAACCGCGTTTCTATAGGAGCCAATGCCAGCTTTACTTACAGCCGTAACCGCAGAAGCTTTAATGATGATACTTACACCGGAATTGTAACAAATGCAATAGGCGCATCTCCATTAGAACCCGTTTACAATGCAGATGGCTCCTACTCTGATTATACAGAATACCAGGCAAGCTGGTTGAGTGACAATCCTGTAAAATCTGCTAAAGAAATTACGGCCTACACTTCAAGCTATCGTTTTATTGGTTCAGTATTTACAGATATTGATATTGTTAGCAATTTAAAATTCAGGAGTTCATTTAGTACAGATTATTCCAATCTTACAGATGATCAGTTCTTTGATCCTATAACAACAGACGGCGAAGCTGTAGGTGGTAAAGCAATAAAAGGTTTATACAGGAATACAACATGGCTGAATGAAAACACATTGGTTTATCAAAACACCTTTAAAGAAAAACATGATCTTACTTTATTTGGTGGCTTTACCGTACAATCATCAAAGATCAATTCATCATCTATCCGCGGACAAGGTTTTCCTGCCGGAAGCGGATTGCAAAATATTTCCAGTGCCTCCAGTATTACAGCAGCATCTGACCTTAATACCGGTTGGGGGCTGGTTTCATTCATAGGCCGTGCTAACTATGCTTTTAATTCAAAGTACCTGGTTGCTTTAAGTGCCCGTTATGATGGTTCTTCAAGATTTGATCCTTCAGACCGGTGGGGATTATTCCCCGCCGCCTCTGTTGGATGGGTATTGACAAAAGAAAAATTCCTGGAAGATTCTAAGTGGTTAAGCAATCTTAAACTGCGTGTAAGCTATGGTTTAACCGGCGACCAGGAAATTGGCAACTTCCAATACCTGAGTTATTGGACTCCCGGCCGCTATGATGGTTATGCAGGCTTGCGTCCACGCAACCTCGGCAACAAAGACCTTACCTGGCAGCGTAACAAAATGCTCAACCTTGGTATTGATTATGAGATCATGAAAGGCCGTTTCAGCGGTTCAATTGAATACTTTAAAGGCAACAGAACAAAATTATTAGCAGAAGCTGCGTTGCCCGCCACATCAGGGTTTCCGTCGATCACCATTAACTCTGGTGAAATACAAAATTCAGGTTTGGAATTTTCTTTGAACGCATACATTGTTCGACATAAAGATTTTACTTACACTTCTTCTTTCAACATCAGCTATCTTAAGAATAAGATCAAATCTTTGTATTCAGATAATGAATTACTAAGTGCATATAATGATCTTTTCCCGACACATATTTTAAAAGTAGGGGAAGCAGTAGGGTCATTCTGGGGCATAAAATACCTTGGTGTAAATCCTGATACAGGTGATCCCGAATTTGAAGATCTTAATAAAGATGGTGTTATTGATGATAACGATCAGCAGATTCTTGGCAAAGCAACACCTGATGTATTTGGTGGATGGACAAATGATTTCCGTTATAAGAACTGGGACTTATCTATCGTATCACAATTTAGTTTTGGCAATAAAGTTTATAACCTCATTCGCAGCACTTATCAAACACTTGGATGGAGCGACCAGGGTTGGGATGAAAATGGTGATCTCTACCAGGTTTATGCAAACAATGCAACTATCGTAAACAACCGTTGGGAAAAACCCGGAGATCAAACAGATATACCAAGAGCGTCGCTTATCTTCTCTAATTATTTACAAAATTCATCGCAGTTTATAGAGAACGCATCGTTCTTCCGTATAAGAACAGTCAACCTGGGTTATACAATAAAACCTAAGTCCACAAAGGTTTTCACGTCTTTACGCTTATATGCTCAGGTGCAGAACCTGCATGTGTTCACTAGTTATTATGGCTTCGACCCTGAAGTAAGCAGTAATGGTGGTAATGCTCCTGAAACTGCCGGGGTTGATTATGCTGCATACCCACAGGCAAGAACAATAACTTTTGGTGTAAACTTTAATTTCTAAAATGATGAAAAGAAATTTTATGAACCCGGCTCCATTACTACTGTAAAACTTTTGTTGCGTCGCACTCTTGTACGTTCAACGTTTTGCTCAGCATTGAACAAGACCGCTGAAGTGAGTGACACAACGAAGATGATAAAAGATATAAAGCCGGTAACATAAAATCATACATCAGAAACAAAATACTATGAAAGGAATAAAATATATTTTACTGTTTGCGATGATCAATATCACTGCAACATCCTGTAAAAAAATTCTTGATATTACTTCTCCAAACGAAGTAGGTGATAACACGATCTTTACTTCTGTTGATGGATTACGCAATGCAAGAATTGGTATGTACAATACATTGCAGGACAGAAATTATTATGGTGGCTACTTTCCATTGTTTACAGAATGTTATACAGACAATGGTACAACAGGCGGTTATGATGTAATTGACCTGAATGATATTGCTGCAAGAACAGTAGGCACTTCAAATATTTATGTAGAGCAATCTTACAATGCTATTTACAACACCATATATACAGCGAATAAGATCATCAACAATATTGATGCTGTTCCAAATCTTGATCCGGATGAACATGATAATACATTAGCAGAAGCTTTGTTTGTAAGAGCATTGGCAGAATTTGATTTGTTAAGAACGTGGGGTGAACATTGGGATAAAAATTCTCAATATGGTATTAGCATCGTTACTACAAATGATGCGCCGCAGCAACCAGTTGCAAGAAGTACAGTAGAAGAATCGTATCAGCAGATCATTGCAGACCTGCAACAGGCAGATGGATTATTCAATAATTACCAGGGTAATCAATACAGTTCCTTGTCTGCTGCAAAAGCATTGCTGGCAAGGGTTTACCTGTATCATGGAGATATGACTGAAGCAGCAGATATGGCTACAGCCGTAATTGATGATGCAAATTTTGGTTTGCTTGGCCCCGATGATTTCACCAAAATATATACGCAGAAACTTACGGAGGAAAGTGTATTTGAATTAGTGTTTGATCCGCAAAACATCAGTGCATACAATGCAGCCACTTATTTAAGAGATGATGCATTACGCAGTGATGTGATCTTTATTGCCAATGCTGATCTTAATACATTTTTTGAAAGCAGGCCGGATGATAAACGTAGCCAGTTGGTTGATTTCGTAAACAACGATGTGAGTATTGAACCAGATGGGCGTACTCAAAAATATCGTGGAGAAACTACAAAAGAAAATTCTGCTTACATTATTCGTCTTGCCGAAATGTATTTAATAAGAGCAGAAGCATCAGGTATGGAAGAAGGCCTTGCAGATTTAAATGCAGTACGTACAGCAAGAGGAATGGAAGAATTATCCTCGTCGGATTTTGAAACAGAAGGCGATTATATAACTGCCATTCTTGATGAACGTCGCGCTGAATTAAATTTTGAAGGTCAGCGTTTATCAGATCTTGCACGTTTGGGCAAAGTAGAAGAATATTTAGGGGAAGGTGTAAATCCAATTATGCCAATACCTGCAAGAGAAACCAGTGCAACAAATGATGTGGTGGTTCAAAACCCGGGATATTAATTAAGTGAAAAGTGAGAAAGAATGAACATATTTAAATCTATATTTCCATACACCCTCGAAACGATTGCTGAATACGAAGTGATGAGTGTAGCAAAAGTGGAAGCATGTTTAGCACAATCTGCGATCGCTTTCAAATACTGGCGCAAAACATCTTTTGCTGAAAGAAGCAAACTGATGCTGCGTGTTGCAGATCTATTAACAGAACATAGGGATGAATATGCAACACTCATCACCAATGAAATGGGTAAAGTACTGAGAGAAGCTAAAGCGGAAGTTGAAAAGTGTGCTGCATGTTGCAGGCACTATGCAGCACATGCAGAAAGTTTTTTAAAAGATATTGATCAGCCATCCGATGCTTCAAAAAGCTATGTAAGCTTTGAACCAATTGGAGCTGTACTTGCCATTATGCCCTGGAACTTCCCTTTCTGGCAGGTGTTCCGTTTTGCAGCGCCTTATTTAATGGCGGGAAATGTGGCATTATTAAAACATGCACCAAATGTTTGTGGTGTAGCACTGGCGATTGAAAAATTATTTGTGGAAGCAGGCTTTGCCGAAGGAGTTTTTCAAACATTGATTGTTGATGTAGATGTTGTTGAAAAAATTATTGATCACGACATTGTACAGGGCATAACGCTTACCGGCAGTGAATTAGCAGGTTCGAAGGTTGGCGCATTGGCTGGCAAAGCAATCAAGAAATCTGTTTTAGAATTGGGTGGCAGTGATGTAGTAATTGTATTGGAAGATGCAGACATGCAAAAAGCAGCGCAGGTTGCAACTTTGTCCCGTATGCAGAATGCAGGCCAGAGTTGCATTGCAGCCAAACGTTTTATAACAGTAGGTAGTGCTAAAAATACTTTTACACAAGCTGTACAAAATGAAATCGCCAAACTGAAGCAGGGCAATCCATTTGATGAAAGCATTACTACTGGCCCTATGGCAAGAATTGATCTTGCTGAAAAAATAGAAGAACAATTCAAGGCATCATTAAGCAAAGGTGCTCAATTAGTAACAGGTGGTGACCGCAATAATTGCAACTTCACTCCTGCCCTGCTGGTGCATGTGCATGAAGGCATGCCCGCATTTGATGAAGAAGTATTTGGTCCAATGGCAAGCATTATAGAAGCTAAGGATGAAGCAGCAGCAATTCGTTTTGCAAACGATCATCGTTATGGCTTAGGTGCTGCAATCTGGAGCAAAGACACAGACAAAGCACAATCACTCGCTAAACAAATTGAAGCAGGTGCTGTGTTTATTAATGCATTGGTAAAAAGTGATCCGCGCTATCCTTTTGGTGGCATCAAAAAATCAGGATATGGAAGAGAATTATCTTATTTCGGTATCCATGAGTTTATGAATATTAAAACGATTTATGTAGGCTAATAAAAACTTGTTATATGGAAAGTGTTGCAGAAATGATCTCAAAAAAAGATGAACTCTATCAACGAAGAAAAAATTTGGTACCTAATGCCTTAGGCATCTTCAATCCATCTTCTGTGCAATATGCACATGGATCTGTTATGATCGATGCTGATGGAAGAGAGTTGATAGATTTTGCAGGTGGTATTGGTGTGTTAAATGCAGGCCATTGTCCGCCAACAGTTGTAAAAGCTATACAGGAGCAGGCTGAAAGGCTTATCCATAGCAGCTTTAACGTAGCTGTTTATGAAGAGTATCTGGAACTTGCTGAAAAGTTGATAGAGATATTACCGCATGGTGATGCTACAAAAGTAATGTTGCTAAACAGTGGTGCAGAAGCGGTAGAGAATGTAATTAAGATCGCGAAGCAGGCAACCAAACGTCCTGCTGTAATTGCCTATGGCGGCGGCTTTCATGGACGAACAATGATGGCCATGTCACTAACTTCCAAGGTTGCCTATAAAAGCGGTTGCGGCCCTTTTGCACCGGAAGTATATCGCATAGACTATCCGGCTTACAACAAAAAGAGACAACAAATTTCTGAAGAAGTATTTGCAGAACAGGAAATCCAAAAGCTGAAATTATTCTTCAAATCAAATGTGCGCAGCGAAGATGTTGCTGCTATCATTATTGAACTGGTGCAGGGTGAAGGTGGTTTCTATGTGGCACCTAAACCCTACGTTCAAAAACTAAGAAAACTTTGTGATGAACTTGGCATCATGCTCATATTCGACGAAGTACAGAGTGGTTTTGGTCGTACAGGAAAATGGGCGGCGTATGAACATTACAATGTAACGCCAGATCTTTCTACCTGGGCAAAAAGTATGGGTAGTGGTGTTCCTATTGCTGCGGTAATTGGCAAGGCGCATATCATGGATGCGGCAAGTCCGGGCACGATTGGTGGTACTTATGCAGGCAATCCAATTTGTTGCGCTGCATCATTGGCTACTATCAAATATATGGAAGAGATCAACATCAATAAACTTGGCGAGCAGGTTGGAAACATTGTGCGCAAAAGATTTGAGCATTTTCAAACTACATATCCAAACATCATCGGTGAAGTGCGTGGGCTTGGCGCTATGCTTGCATTTGACGTTATCAAAGATGGCGATGATACCAAACCAAATGCAGAGCTTACTAAAAAAATAATGGAAACATGCGCAGAGCGTGGCCTTGTAATTATTACTGCCGGTGTGTATGGAAATGTAATTCGCATTCTTAGCCCTTTGGTAATTGAAGAAGAACTATTGAATAAAGGATTGGATATTTTGGAACAGGTTATAAGTGAAAATGTTTAGGAAGTTTTTTTACCAGGCACTAGAATAAAAATTAAACTTTCGTTGCGTCGCACTCTTCAACGGTTAGCTCAATCCTGGACGGAACGTACAAGTGAGTGACACAACAAATGTATAACAGCAGCAATGCAGCTGGCTTCATAAAAAAATAAAAATGATACTCAATTATATCAACGGCGAATTCATACAAGCACAATCCGGTAAAACGGAAAAGCTTGTCAATCCGGCAACAGAAGAAGTGATTGATGAGATCACATGGGGAAACATTAATGACTGCAAAGTTGCTATAGATGCAGCAAACACTGCATTCAAAACATGGAGTAAGACCAATGTTTATCAGCGCAGCACAATATTGAAAAAAGCGGCAGACATCATTCGTACAAACGTAAATGACTACGCAAAAGACACCGTGATGGAAAGCGGTAAACCCATGGCCGAAGCAAAAGGTGAATGGATGGTAGCGGCAAATTTATTTGAGTGGTTTGCGGAAGAGGCGAAACGTGCATACGGCCGCACCATACCTGCGATACGCAACGATAAGCGCATGATGACCATCTGGCAACCGATGGGCGTGGTAGGTGTGATTACTGCCTGGAACTTTCCTGCATACAATCCTGCACGTGCATGGGCTGCAGCGTTAGCGGCAGGCTGCACACTCGTTACAAAAGGATCTGAATTTACTGCATCATCCACTAATTGCCTTGTAAAGGCATTGGCAGAAGCGGGTTTACCTGCCGGAGTATTGAATAATATTAATGGTGATGCGGCCATAATAGGTGATGAATTTTTAAGTAATCCTGTCGTTAAGAAAATAAGTTTTACCGGCAGCACAAGAGTTGGAAAAATATTAATGGATGGGGCATCCAAAACAAACACGAAGCTTTCATTAGAGCTTGGTGGCAACGCACCTGTTATTATTAATCATGATGTGAATGTAGAAGCATTGGCTGTATCATCTGTTACAGCAAAACTGCGTAATGCAGGCCAGGTATGCGTTGCACCACAACGCTTCTTTGTTCATGCATTTGTGTATGATCAGTTTGTTGCCATTGCATCAGATGCTATTAAAAATATTAAAGTTGGTTATGGTTGGGAAAAAGATACCAATATGGGGCCTTTGATCAATCAACGCCAGCAACAGCAGGTGCTTGAAATCATTAACCACGCTAAACATGCCGGTGCAAAAGCTGCAGCAGCAAATGCCCCTTCAGATAAAGGTTGGTTCGTTCCTCCTACCCTGCTTACAAATGTTGATGAAACAACAGAGGCCGTAAATAAAGAAATATTTGGCCCTGTAATGCCCATCATAAAATGGGAACATAAAAATGATGTAATTGAATGGGCCAACAACACACCTTACGGTTTAGCTTCTTATGTATGGACGAACAATATCAACGATGCATTTTTATTTTCCGAATCCTTAGAGTTTGGAATGGTGGGTATTAATGAATGGGCGCCGCATGCAACAGAAGCGCCTTTCGGTGGATGGAAACAAAGTGGTATTGGTCATGAAAGCGGCAGCGAAGGGTTGTTTGAATACATGGAAAAGAAATTGATCAGTTGGGGTGGGTTATGATGAGTGATAGGAAAGCGTACAAGTGAGTGACACAACGATGCATCATAGCAGTACAATAGTCGGTAACAAAACTATAAACGAATAAATGGATTACGGCGCACTTGCACTTATACCTCCGCTTGTTGTAATTGTACTTGCAATTTTATTGCGTGCTTCATTTGAAGCATTATTGATTGGTTGCATTACCGGTTTCATCATTATTTCTGTACATGACAACAGTAATTTTTTTACAGATTTTATTGCAACATTTTACAAGGTGATGGAGGATGAAAGTACCGTATGGGTAATACTTGTCTGTGGTTTGTATGGATCACTGATTGGTTTAATGGTGCGCAGTGGCGGTGCTATGAAGTTTGGTGAAGATATGCTGCGGTTAATAAAGTCAAAACGTGCTGCGCTTTTTGGCACATGGTTTTTGGGACTCTTTATTTTCCTGGATGATTACCTGAGTGCCTTAACAGTTGGTATTACCATGAAAAAAATTACAGATCATTTTAAAATACCACGCGAATATCTTGCTTACATTGTAAACACAACAGCTCCTCCATGGTGTGTTATTGTTCCGCTGTCTACATGGACTTTGTTTATCGGTTCGGTTTTGGAAAAATGCAATTTCGCAACAACAGGCCAGGGAAATCATGTATATCTTTCTGTTGTTCCATTTGTAATGTATGGCTGGATTTCTGTGTTACTTATTCCGCTTGTAATACTTGGTGTTATTCCTGTTTTCGGAAGAATGAAAAAAGCACAGGTTCGCGCTGAACTTACAGGTGAAACAATTCCTGGTAAAAGCAAAATGACCTCTTTAAAAATGGAACATTTTGAAACAGAGAAAAAACCAAGTGCTCTTTTTTTTATCCTTCCATTGGCAGTTACACTTATTGCAACATTTGCACTAAACTATGATGCACTAAAAGGGGTGATGATAGGCGTAGCTTTTACATTTATTTATTACCTCTTTATAAAACTTGGCACCTTTCAGCAGATAAGTGAAACGGTTTTTACAGGATTCAACAGTATGGTATATGCACTGGCACTTGTTGTGATCAGTTATATTTTAAAAGAAGTGGGTGATAAAATGGGACTTACGCAATATGTTATCAATGGTGTAAAACCCATGGTTAGTAAAGAATTACTTCCTTTTCTAATTTTCGTATCTATTTCATTGATCACTTATACAACAGGCTCGTCGTGGGGTGTATATGCAGTGGTGATACCGATTGTTATACCATTGGCGCAATCAATAGGATCGAATGTTTTGATGAGCATTGGCGCAGTGATAAGTGCAGGTGTATTTGGGGCAAATGCTTGCCTGTACAGCGATGCAACCATTCTTACTTCACAAAGTACAGAGCTGAATAATCTTGATCATTCATTGTCCCAGTTGCCTTATGCATTGCTTGCTTTTGTATTAACAGCATTGTCGTATGTTGGATTAGGATATTTGATGTAAAGCCCCCAGCCCCCTAAAGGGGAGTGAAGAAATTGAAGTTGAATATTTTTATGGACCGGGCTGCAGTTTTTCATAGCATCATTGTTGCGTCGCACTCTTGTACAGTTAGTTCTTTAACCAACAAACGAAAAATATCTATTTAGACAGATTAGTAGCAAATAAGCTCTATAATCAAATTTTAAAAGCCCCTTTAGGGGTTTCGGGCATCATGTATAAAGAAACATTATCATCAGGAATTATAATTGTTCCCATGCAACAGGAACACGCAGAGCAATTAGAAGCATTGCAAAGAATTGTATTTCCCAATCTTGCAGAAGAAGAATTATTGCATGCAGATCAATATAAGAAGCACGTTGAATTATTTCCGGAAGGACAGTTTGTTGCATTGGATGGTGATAAAGTAATTGCCGCAACCAGTTCTATCCGTTATCATTTTAATTTAAATGATAATGAGCATCATACTTTTTTTGAGATCATGGGTGGTGGCTGGTTCACCACACACGAACCCAACGGTGAATGGTTGTATGGAATGGATGTAAGCGTACATCCTGACTATAGAAGTAAAGGAATTGCAAGAGCATTATACAGGGCAAGACAATACACCTGTAAACAACTTGGATTAAAAGGTCAGATGACTGTCGGTATGCTCAACGGTTATGCTGCTGTTAGTGATCAGATGAATATCGATGAATATTATAAGAAGGTAAAGAATCATGAACTTTTTGACCCCACTGTTTCTGTACAGGAAAAAGTAGGCTTTGAAATAGTTGGATTAATGAAAGATTATTTAAATGATCCAACCTGTGGAAATGCAGGTGCAGTAATAGTTTTAGACGCAGGAAAGGCAATTTGAAAATTTGATGGTTGGAGAATTTGAAAATGCTCAATCATATGCTGAATGTACAAGTGAGTGACACAACGAAGATGCTACCTGTACAAAAGCTGATATCAAAAAAACATACACAAAAAATATAAACGATTCGAAATGTCAACGATCAATCTTGTTACAAGTATCCCCGGCCCAAAAAGTTTGGCCATGCTGGAGAGAAGAAAAAATGCATTGCCTGCCGGGCTTGCAAAATCAACTGAAGTAGTAGTAGAAAAAGCAGAAGGTGGTGTGGTGTGGGATGCAGATGGAAATACGCTGCTCGATTTTGCAGGTGGTATTGGTATGATCAATGTTGGTCACAGACCCGAACAAATTGTAAATGCCATTAAAGCACAGCTGGATAAATATATTCATACATGCTCTTTGGTCACGACGTTTGAACCATACATTGAACTGGCTGAAATGCTGAACAGGCTTACACCCGGAGACTTTACTAAGAAAACATTGTTATGCAATACAGGTACAGAAGCTGTTGAGAATGCAGTAATGCTGGCACGTTATTATACCAAACGTCCGGGCATCATTTGTTTTGAAGGCGCTTATCATGGAAGAAGTTTATTAACGCTTTCATTAACGAGTAAATACAGTTTGTTCAAGAAAGGTTTTGGTTCTTTTGCAAGTGATATTTATCGTTTGCCTGTGCCAAATTTTTACCGCACACCAAGTGGCATGAGCGAAGATGAATACCTTGACTGGAGCATCAAAAATTTGGAGCATGCATTTATTGCGCAGGTAGATCCTGAATCTGTTGCAGCTTTTATTATTGAACCTGTGTTGGGCGAAGGAGGTTTTATACAAATGCCTGCAGCATTCATGCAAAAAATTCGTGAGTTGTGCAATAAACATGGGATCGTTATGATCGCTGATGAAATACAAAGTGGAAGCGGACGTACCGGAAGATTATTTGCTATCGAACATACCGGTGTTGTACCTGATGTAATGACTATTGCAAAATCATTGGGCGCCGGAATGCCTGTGAGCGCTGTGGTTGGTAAAGCAGAGATCATGGACTGCACACATCTTGGCGGCGTAGGTGGCACGTATGGTGGTAGCCCTGTTGCTGCTGTTGCGGCTATTGAAGCGTTAAAGATCTTGAGTTCGCAGGAATTTTTGCAGAGAGCAAATCATGTGGGCAATCTTATCAAATCAACGCTCGATGCATGGAAATCAAAATATGCATTGGTAGGCGATGTTCGGGCCATTGGCGCTATGTGTATTGTTGAATTTGTAAAAGATAAAAACACCAAAGAGCCTGATCTTGAACTTCCGCTGGAAGTATTGAAAGATGCAGTTGCGCATGGAATCATTTTGATTCGTGCCGGTTTGTACAGCAACTGTATTCGCTTGCTGCCACCAATTGTAATGACTGATGATCAACTACACGAAGGTTTACAGGTGCTGGAAGATGCAATTGCAAGAGCGCATGAGAAGAGAGGGAAATAAGTGCCCTCTAAATCTCCCTAAAGGGAGACTTTGAAAGATGCTTGTTGATTGTCTTTTATTAATTTTTTATAAGCCAGTCATTAGTTTTTCATAGCATCGTTCCTTGCGTCGCACACTTGTACTGATAGTTCTTTATTCAACAAATAAAAAACATGGAAGTAAAAATTGCCACTAACGAAGAAGATATATTCAAATGCTGGGATGTACTGTTTGTATTGAGACCACATCTAATTAAAGAAGAATTTGTTTCAACAGTAAAAGAAATGTTTACTGAAGGTTATCAGCTTGCATATATTGAAGAAAACGGCAAAGCTGCATCCGCTATAGGTTTCAGATACCAGCAGTATTTATACAATGGCAAACATTTTTATATAGACGATCTGGTATCATTGCCTGAAACAAGAGGTAAAGGATATGCAGGCATGCTATTAGATTATGTACATGATCTTGCAAAAGAGAAAGGATATAAATACGTAACATTAGATTCCGGGCACCAGCGGCATACTGCACACAGACTGTATTTGAATAAAGGTTATTCCATAGTTGCCCATCATTTTATGAAGACTTTATAATGGCTGATCTTTTAATACATAATGCAAATATTTTAACTCAAAATCCCCAGCAGCCAACTGCAGATTCATTTGCTATTACTAATGGGAAAATAGTTGCAGTTGGAAGCAACGAAAAAATATTGGCATTGCAACAGTCCAATACAAAAATCATTGATGCAAAAGGCAAAACCGTTTTACCTGGATTTATAGATGCACATATCCATATCTGGAAAGTTGGCAACCTAAAAACATTTTTACTTGATTTGCGTGGCGTAAGCAGCATAACAGAAATGCAGGATAAGCTTTCTGATTTTATCAAACGCAATCCTGGTAATGGATGGATACAAGCCCGTGGCTTTAATGAAGCTAATATGAAAGAGCAACGTTTACCTACCAAAAAAGACCTGGATAAGGTAACTACTGAAAGACCATTATACATTATTCGTACCTGTGCACACATTGGCATTGCCAACAGCAAAGCAATTGAATTAAGTCATGTACATGCCCAAACACATATTCCGCCGGGTGGCGAAATGCGTTTGGATAATGACGGTAAGCCCAATGGTATTTTTACTGAAACAGCTTTAGGTGTTATTACCAATAATATTCCCCCTTATTCAAGTGATGATTATGCTTTAATGATAAAGGCAGCAGAAGAAGAATTATTAAGTTATGGAATAACAGCAGCAACTGACCCCGCAGTAATGCCTGACCTGTTAGAATGTTATCATCAATTGGAAAGAGAAAATAAATTGCGTATACGTGTAAATGCTTTACCTATAAGAGTTCCAGATGGCAGTGAATATATTTTACCGGTTCCTTCAATATTACATTCAGATAAGCTGGATGTGAATATTGTAAAATTTTTTGCTGATGGTGGATTGAGTGGCATGACTGCCGCCATGAATAAGCCTTATAAAGATTCCACATCAATGGGTGTACTGCGATTGACAGAGCCTTTCTTCTACCCCCTTGCACTGGAAGCTGCTTCAAGAGGTTTTGGTATTGCTACGCATGCAATCGGTGACAAAGCAATAGACGTTGTTTTGAATGTATATGAAAAAATAAGAGCACAATACAACGATATTATTTTAAGGATAGAACATCTTGGCTTACCCTCCTCAATTCATTTACAAAAAATGAAAGCACTCAATATCCATTGCGTATCGCAGAGTATTTTTTTGAAAGAGCTGGGAAAGAATTTTGCGATGTACCTGGAAGACGAAAGATTGCACCGCACATATCCTTATAGAAGTGTATTGGATGCAGGTATCAATCTTGCTTTGTCAAGTGATGCACCAGTAGTCAAAGATTTTAATCCTTTTACAGGTATAAAAGCTGCCATATTTAGAAAGGATAATGATGGCAATACACTTGGCGCTGATGAAAAAATTTCTTTACAGGAAGCTATCTGTGCTTACACAATGGGTAGTGCTAAAGCCAATGGCAGTGAAGCTTTCAATGGAAGCATTGAAGTTGGCAAGAAAGCAGATTTTATTTTACTGAACAAAAAATTAGGGAGCTTGATCACACAAGAAGAAGATATATATGTTACCTCAACTTATATAAATGGTGAAGAAGTTTATAAACGCATTAATTAACGCTCATAATATTTCAGAACGTACATGAGTGCGACGCAACGGAAGTTTAATTTATGTACTAAACTCTGGCTCAAAATGGAATAAAAAACTTGAACTCTGGCTCATGAAGATTATGTACCCGGCAGCACAAATATTATTTTACTTCTGTTGCGTCGCACTCTTCAGCGTTTTGTTGGCTATTTAACAGGCGTAGGCAACGGTTAGATAATTTTGATATCACAGATCATAAGCCGTGGAAATAAATTGTAGTAATGATGAATAGCGATATGAACGTACAAGTGAGTGACACAACAGAAGATAAATAGTTGTACTACTGTCTGTACCCAAATAGTAGAACAAATAGTTTACGTCAGTATGTATATAAGAAAAGCTTGTATGTCGCATCTTTTTTACCCATTATCTATTTTTACCAGCCGTGTTGATAAAAAAGTTTACATTAGATTTTTGGCCTTAATAACCAAATAATTATACTGCCTATGCGGTTGCAGCCACTTATTAGAGCTCTTCTTGCAAATAGTCTTTTGTTTTGCATTTCCCCGGCTCATGCACAATACAACACAACTGACAGCCTTTCTTATCTAAAAGCAAAACAACAGGCTATAGCATTTTATCATACGTATGTAAAAGATGAAAGTGGTCTGTATAATGGTAGTCAGTATGTAGTGTATGCACAAACGATTCAGGAAGGCATTCCTTTTTTTGAAACACCCGAACCCTCCAAAGGAAATGTTGTTTATACCGGAGTACTATACGAAAATGTGCCTTTGCTGTATGATATTTTAAAAGGGCAGCTTATAACCCTTATTCCTTCTTCAAACTATCTTATATGTCTGAATGCAGATAAAGTAAGCAACTTTGAAATACTGAATCACAAGTTTACAAGACTTATAAAAGACAGCGGCGATAAAACAATAAAGACTGGTTTTTATGAAGTACTGCATGATGGACAAACTACTGTATACAAGAAGCAAACAAAAACTGTGGGAGAAGATCTTTCACAAGCTAAGCTCAGAAATTTTATTGTTGAATCAAATACGTTTTACATAAAAAAAACAAATACGTTTTATACGGTAAGCAATAAAAAATCTTTGCTGACAATTTTAAAAGACAGGAAAAAAGAAGTACAGGAATTCATTAAAAAAAATAAACTGGACATTCGTAACGATAAAGATAATGCGTTGCCGAAAATTGCTGCTTTTTATGATAGCCTCTCAACAATCAAAAATCCTTAAACATTCTACCTGTGAAATATTTTCTATTCATTATACTCATTACTTTGCTCATTGGCTCTTATCATGGCGCAGCAGCACAGGAAAAGAAATATCCTTTGGTAACGGAGGAATTCAGCAATGTAACCATTGAAAGTTTTCTGAATACACTTGAGAACAAAACAGGTTATCGTTTTTATTATGACACAGCCCAATTAGATTCATCAAAGATTACGCTTTCTGTAAAAGACATGCAACTACCAGCTTTGCTGGAGCTTGCTTTTAAAGATATAGGGCTGCTTTTTACGATTGATCATCAAAAGAATGTTTTTATAACAGAAGGTCTTTCTGTGCAAACAGAATTGCCCGCTTCGTTTTTTGAAACTGCCATAAATACTAAAAAAGATACATCTTTTGAAACTACTGTAGATATAGGTGAAACAGTTGAAAAAATACAGATAGCCAAACAGGAAAACAAAGTCTATGTAATAGGTCAGAAATCTGCTGATAATGTTTCTCAGAGAGTAACTATTACGGGTTATGTACGTGATGCTAAAACAAGTGAACCAGTTATTGGTGCTTCTGTGTACATTCAAAATCCAAGTATTGGTGTATATACAGACCAGTATGGGTATTTCACCATTTTGCTGCCAAAAGGTAAGCAAACTTTATATATACAAAGTATTGGCATGACTGACACGAAACGTCAATTGCTTGTTCAGGGAGATGGTAAAATAAATATTGATATGCAGGGCCAGGTAATGACGCTGAAGAGAGTAATTGTTTCAACTGAAAAAGCAAGTAATATAAAAAGTCTGCAAATGGGTGCTCAAAAACTTGATATCAAAACAATTAAACAGGTGCCCGTTGTTTTTGGAGAAGCTGATGTTTTAAGAGTTGCTTTAACCATGCCCGGTGTAAAATCTGTTGGTGAAGCAAGCACCGGTTTAAATGTACGCGGCGGTTCAGCAGATCAGAACCTGATTTTATTTAATGACGCAACCATTTATAATCCTGCCCATTTCTTTGGAATGTTTTCTGCATTCAACCCGGAAGTAGTAAAGGATGTGGAATTATTTAAAAGCAGTATTCCGGCTAAATATGGTGGTCGTCTATCTTCTGTTCTAAACATCACGAGCAGGGAAGGCAACAAAAAAAACATCAGTGGTTCTGCAGGTATTGGTTTACTTACCAGTCGGATTAATATTGAAGGGCCACTTGTAAAAGATAAATCATCTTTTATTTTTGGTGCAAGAACTACTTATGCAGACTGGCTCTTGAAATTATTGCCAGATCAATATAAAGACAGCAAGGCAGGGTTCTATGATCTTAACCTCAACATTACGCACGAAATAGACAAAAAGAATTTTCTTTACCTCACTGCCTATTTAAGCAAAGACAGGTTTAACCTCAATAGCGATACGGTATATAACTATGGAAATAAAAACGTATCCTTAAAATGGAAACATATTTTTAATAACAAGGTCTATTCTTTGGTAACCACCGGTTATGACAACTATAATTATCAGATCTCCAGTGAACATAACCCTGTAAATGCGTACTCACTTGGCTTTGATGTTAACCAGGCATATTTCAAAACACACATAAATTATTTTATCAACTCAAAACATACTGTTGAATTTGGCCTCAACAGTATCTTTTACAAACTCCATCCCGGCACGTATGGGCCGGCAGGTAAAGAATCATTGGTCGTTCCCATTAACATGCAGTCTGAACAAGCATTGGAATCTGCTTTATATGTAAGTGATAAATACAACATCAATAAAAACTTATCAGTTGAAGCGGGGCTGCGTTATTCAATGTACAATTTCCTTGGCCCATATACGGTCAATAATTACCCCGATGGCGTTGCCAAAACAGAAGAAAATATTATAGGCACCACTATTTATGATAAAGGAAAATTTATCAAAACTTATCATGGACCGAAAGTAAGGTTATCTGCAAGGTATCTTCTGTCGCAAACCTTGTCTGTAAAAGCAGGGTATAATAGTCAGCGGCAATATATACATATGCTTTCCAATACAGCTGCTATGGCGCCAACAGATATCTGGAAACTCAGCGATCCAAATGTTAAACCGCAATATGGAGATCAGCTCTCTGTTGGTGTTTACAAAAATCTAAAAAACAATACTGTAGAAATTTCTGCAGAAGTTTATTATAAGCGCATCAAAGATTATCTCGATTATAAAAGTGGCGCTGTGCTTGTATTAAATAGTCATATAGAAACAGACGTGCTTGCAACACATGGTAAAGCTTACGGCGCTGAGTTGCTTATCAAAAAACTTACCGGCAAAATGAATGGATGGGTAAGTTATACCTACAGCCGTGTTTTATTGCAGGCAGATAATTTTGAAACGGGCGAATTTATAAACGGTGGCAAATATTATCCCGCTAATTATGATAAACCTCATGATGTTACATTCATTGGCAATTACAGGTTCACACATCGCTTTAGTGTTTCGTTGAATGCCACGTATAGCACCGGCAGACCAATTACGTTACCTATCGGAAGATTCTATTACGCAAACGGGGAAAGAACTTTGTATGCAGACAGGAATGCTAACAGGATACCCGATTATTTCCGCACAGATATTTCTATGAACATAGATGGCAATCATAAGGTGCATCAAAAAACACACAATTCATGGACGATTGGCGTGTATAATATTACCGGCAGAAAAAATCCTTATTCAGTATATTATATTTCGGAGAATGGACTGGTAAATGGTTACAAGCTTTCCATATTTGGCAGCGCCATTCCATTTATAAATTTCAATATCAGGTTTTAAATAATAAAGAAATTCAAAATATTGATTAAAGATATGAACGGTGAAGAGTGCGACGCAACGAAAGCTAAATAGCAACAATACAGATGGGTAAATAAATAAAAAATGATGGAGCGGGCTTTTGTGCACATAGCATCGTTCCTTGCGTCGCACACTTATACAGCATAACATTATGCAGCAATGAAAACAACAATAGCAACATATAAAAAACTAAAGATGGTTGGTTTTAAAAAACCGCTCATCTTTTTTGTTGCAATTGTAATAACCGTAAGTTGTAAAGAAGTTTATCAGCCAAATATTGTATCTCCAACTACTGGTTATCTTGTCGTGGAAGGCTTTATTAATAGTGGCGGGGGGCCAACAACCATAACGCTTACAGGCACAACAGAGCTTGTTGATAGTGTAAGTATAGCATACGAACACAACGCACAGGTAAATATTGAAAGTGATAATAACGAAAGTTTTTCTTTAGAAGAAGGCTTTAACGGCATCTATACTTCTGATTCTTTAAATCTTAACCCACTTTCAAAATACCGGATAAAAATAAATACACAAAATGGTAAAGAATATGTTTCTGATTTTGTTTCGGTAAAGCATACACCAGTCATTGACAGCATAAGCTGGCAAAGAGAATATGGAGGCGTAAATATTTATGTAAACACCCACGGTGACCAGAATAACACAAAATACTACAGATGGTCATATTCTGAAACCTGGGAATTTCATGCGGCTTATATCAGCTATCTGGATTATCTACGTGATCCTTTTACGCACAATGTGACATCGCTTATTGGCAGGTCTATTGAAAGTACAAACAGTTTATATTATTGCTGGAAAACCCAAAATTCATCACATATAATTCTTGGTACGTCGGAGAAATTAAATACAGACAGGATTTATTTACCAATTAGATATATTGAACCAAATGCAGAAGAATTAAGTGTGCGATATTATATCAAGTTAAATCAATATACACTGAGCCATGATGCGTATAATTTCTATCAAAAGCTAAAAAAGAATACAGAACAATTAGGTTCGATATTCGATGCACAACCCTCAGAACTTAGTGGAAATATTCATTGCGTAAGTAATCCGGAGGAACAGGCAATAGGTTTTATTGAAGTATCGGAACTGCAGCAGAAAGATATTTTCATAAGCAACCAGCAGGTTACACCATGGGGAACTCCGCCCGATTGTAACCGGATCATAATATATAATGACCCTGATAGTATAAGGCCATACCAGGACAGTTATATACCGTTGCATGGTGTTTTGTTCAGAGGGCTTGCAATCGTAAAATTTGATGCAGCGCCACCGTCATGTGTAGATTGTACTTTGCGTGGAACAAATATAAAACCATCATTCTGGCCGTGAATAAACAGATCTGTATAACAATGACAAAAAATATTTCCTGAATAAAAGACCATGAAAAAAATATTTGTTTTTATATCACTTTTTATTTTCGCTGTTTCCTGCAAAGAAGTATATAACCCACCATTGAGTTCACCAGCTACAGGTTATCTTGTGGTAGATGGTTTTATCAATAGTAATGGTGGCACTTCTACTATTACTCTAACAAGGACAACAAAACTTTCAGATTCAGTTTTTATTCTTTACGAACATAACGCACAAGTGCAAATAGAAGGTGAGGGCAATGAAGTTTATCCAATGCCGGAAGGAGTCAATGGCACTTACACTTCTGCAGCCATCACACTTAATGCTGCAGAAAAATATAGGGTAAGAATACGTACTACAGATGGAAAAGAGTACCTGTCTGAATATGCATCAGTAAAAGGAACACCTGTTATTGACAGTATAAGCTGGCTACGTGGAGAGGATGGCGTTACAACCTATATCAATACTCATGATGACGCGAACAATACAAAATATTACCGGTGGACTTACGCAGAAACCTGGCAAATACGTTCCGCTTATTATTCTACAATACGCTATTTATTTGATGATATAACTGGTTTGCCAACAGGTGTTGAATACAGGTATCCTGACAATAGTAACAGAGAAGATACCACCATATTAAACTGCTGGCAATCTTATACAGCAAAAAATATTATCCTGGGTACAACCGAAAAACTTAGTTCAGATAAAATTTATCTACCGCTTACACATATCGAACCGCAGTCAATTAAATTAAGTGTTTTATACAGCGTTGAATTAAAGCAGTATGCATTAAGCAAAGGGGCTTATAGTTTTTATGAGCAGCTCAAAAAAAATACAGAGTCGCTGGGCTCTATATTTGATGCTCAACCTTCAGAGCTCAAAGGGAACATTCAGTGTACAACTGACCCTGCAGAAATTGTAGTTGGTTATATTGATGTAAGCCAGGAACAAACAAAAAGGTTATTTATTAATAGTAACCAGCTTGATAGTTGGGGATATTCGCAAGGCTGCTCTAAGTTGGTTGTTGTTGATAATAATATTGATAGTATCAGAGCACATGCTACAGGTCTTTTCCCAACAATTCCAAATAAATTAGGGCCATTTGGGGTTATAATTAATTTTTATGTAGCGGAACCCGAATGTGTTGATTGTACTTTGCGCGGCTCTAATAAGCGGCCTTCTTTCTGGCCATAAAATTATTATGCTCATAGAAAAAAATAAAGTACAAGAGTGCGACGCAACGATGCTGAATAAAGCGATATAGCCTGGCTAATAAAAAATAAAATAAGATAGTAATGTTTTATAAAATAAGATATCAATATTTCCGCGAATCAGTAAAGCGTAATGTTTTATTGATTATGCTCACCTTTTTTATTGCACTGCGGCTATCTGCACAAAAAAATTTAAACATTATCACTGCTGCGTTTAATGATTATAAAGCAGGCACCATACAGGAAAAGATTTATGTACACACGGATAAAAATTTCTATTTAACAGGTGAGATAATATGGTTTAAACTCTATAATACGGATGCTTCTTTTCACAAACCACTTGATATAAGTTCAGTTGCATATGTAGAGATATTAGACACATTGAATAAACCGGTGCAACAAGCCAAGATTGGTTTGAAAAATGGCGAAGGCAATGGTTCCTTTTATTTGTCGCCGGGTATAGCATCAGGTAATTACAAATTAAGAGCGTACACCAATTGGATGAAAAATTTTGATGCTGCTTATTTTTTTGAAAAGAATATTACGATAGTCAATCTGCAAAAAATGTCTACAGCAGCAGTGAAAGACTCATCCGAAAAATACGATATAAATTTTTTTGCAGAAGGTGGTGATCTTATAAATGGGTTACAAAGCAAGGTTGCTTTTAAAGCTACTACAAGAGATGGCAATGGTTTTGATTTTGCAGGATATTTGCTCGACAACAACGATACATTACTGCGCTTTTCACCTTACCATGCAGGCATGGGTAATTTTATTTTTACACCTGCAGCCGACCATAATTACAAAGCCGTTATTATACCTGTTAATGGAAAAATATTTACCAAAGAGCTGCCAATTATTTATGCAAACGGTTATACCATGCAGGTTACAGGCGATGGTAGTGGAAAAATAAATGTAATGGTGCAATGTAATATCGCAGCCATCAAAGAAGTTTACCTGCTTGCGCATACAAGAGGATCATTAAAATTTACGGCTACTGCTTCCTTACAAAATGGCAAAGCAACTTTTAGTTTTAACAGATCTGTATTAGGCGATGGAATTTCACAACTTACTGTATTCAATGATCAGCGAAAACCTGTAAGCGAAAGATTATATTTCAAAAAGCCTGACCAAAGCTTATCACTTTCATTAAATACTGACAGACCATCTTACGAAACGAGAAAGAAAGTATCCATCGACATTGCTTCCGCAAATGCTGATACAGCAATCCTTTCTATGGCTGTGTATATGCTGGATTCCCTTCAGTCAATTGATAATAATACAATAGAGACCTATCTCCTGCTAACTTCTGATCTGAAAGGATATATTGAGGACCCATTCTATTATTTTACAGCATCTGAAAAAGAAGTTATGCCGGCAATCGATAATCTGATGCTTACACAAGGCTGGCGCAGGTTTAAATGGAATGATATTTTATTAAATGAAAAACCTTCTTTTGAATTTGCGCCCGAACTCAACGGGCATATATTAACAGGAAGAATTTTCAATCCAAAAACAGGCGAGCCCTTAAAGGTTACTGAAACTTTTCTTTCTGTGCCAGGTTCGCTTACACAATTCAGAACTTCGATCAGTGATTCTTTTGGTCACGTAAAATATGAGATGCCTGATTTTTATGGCGGCACATCCTTGATTGCAGAGCCCAACACCTTTACTGACAGTATAAGTAAAGTTGAAATAGATGACCCGTTCTGTAAGCAGTATGCAACAACAAAAATTCCTGTATTTAATAAGCCTGTGAACTATCCAAATACTATACTTGATCACAACATTGGTATGCAGGTACAAAACATTTATACAACAGAAAAACTAAAACAATTTTATTTTCCGCCAGATGTTGACACTACCGCATTTTATGTAACTCCGGATTTTAAATATTCATTAGATGATTATACACGTTTTACTTCAATGGAAGAAGTTTTAAGAGAATATGTTGCGTTTGTTAATGTAACCAGAAGAGGTGGAAGAGTTTATCTGCCGGTAATAAATACAGCAGAAAATACCTACTTTCAAACAGACCCGCTTGTGTTATTGGATGGCGTTCCCGTTTTTAACTTCAACAAGTTGCTAAACTTCGATCCGTTGAAAATTAGAAGCCTTGAAGTTGTAACACGCAGATATGTATTGGGCAGTTCTGTTTTTGAAGGCATATTGAATTGGAAAACATACAGCCCAACTCTTGCCAATTATGAATTCGCTCCCAATGTAACTGTGCTCGACTATGAAGGTTTACAAATTGAAAGAGAATTTTATTCGCCTACATATAATACAACTGAAGCTGTATCAAGTCATTTACCAGATTTCAGGAACGTGCTTCAATGGAAGCCTGATATAAAACTCAGCCGTAATAAAAAAAGTATAATTGAATTTTATACTTCAGACCTTCCCGGCAAATATGCTGTTGTTGTGCAAGGCCTGTCTGCAAACGGTTTGTGCGGCAGCAAGATCATCACGTTCGATGTAACAAAATAAAAAATCCCGCTTCATTTTATTGAACTGGCTTTACAGGCGGCTGGTTAATATTTTTATGTTACTGGCTTTCGTTTTTCATGGAGTCAACTGTTGCGTCGCACTCTTCAACGTTCATGTCTTAGCTGAACAGTATTCAGAATGTACAAGTGAGTGACACAACGAAAGTTTAATAGCACTACAAAAGTTTGTCACCAAAACCTACAGCGTAATCTTAAATGCTACTGCATATTTTCCGGCAACTTGATTTTGCAATGCCGCCGGAACGCTTATTACACTTGCATCTCCGGTTGAAGTGAATTTTATTTTTTCTTTCGGCGCATCCAGACAGAGAATTTTACTTTTCTTAGTTAAAGAAATATTTTTTAAACTAATTGCTGCAGGCAAAACAACATCATCATTTTTATCATTACTCAACACATACACAAAAACAGTTTTGCTATCTTTTGATTGTAGATATAATACGTTGCCATCTTCATACGGCGCCAAAGGTTTTGTGCCATACACAGCTTCTCCATGCACTTTCATCCACGTACCAATATCTCTTAAACGATCATAAGCAGTATCGCTAAAATCTCCCAGCGGCGAAGGCCCGATATTCAATAAAAGATTTCCACCCCGTGAAACAATGCGTAGCAATAAATGAACAATTGTATTAGCAGATTTATATTCATCATTCGGCACATAGCTCCACGAATTTCCCATTGTTATGCAACTCTCCCAGGGATAATCCAGCGGCTTATTTGGAATGGTTTGTTCAGGCGTTACATAGTTTTCAAATTCACCACTCACCGTTCTGTCAACAACCATCAAACCTGGCTGATATGTGCGTGCCATTTTTGCAATGCGTGCCATATCTATATCCTGGTTAAATTTTATTCCGCGCTGCCATTCAACAGTTGTATCAACGCTTGACAAAGGCCTCACCCAACCACCATCAAGCCACAATACATCAACCTTTCCATAGTCCGTCATCAATTCTTTTATCTGGTTGTAAGTATAGTCTTTAAAGGCATTCCAGCGTTCAGGATATTTTGCCGGATCATAATTTACGTTCCTGTCTTTTGGCGGAAAATACGGCCACCAATAGTCAGGACTATGCCAATCTGGTTTTGAAAAATAAGCACCGGTTAAAAACCCATCTTTACGAAATGCATTAAATATTTCTTTGGTCACATTACTTTTTGTATTCGAAGAAAAAGGTGTTTTCGAAGATGTGATTTTATAATCGGTTTGCTTTGTATCGAACATGCAAAAACCATCATGATGTTTTGTAGTGAACACAACATATTTCATACCCGCATCTTTTGCAGCCGCAGCCCATTTATCAGGATTAAAGTTTACAGGATTAAATGTAGTTTGTAAATTTTCATAGGCTTTTACATAACCGTTATAACTTGCTGCGTATGGTCCGCGTCGCTGCGTCCAGCCTTCATCTTCCGGGCAAATACTCCAACTCTCCACCACACCCCATTGACTGTAAGTGCCCCAATGCATAAACAAACCAAACTTAAGATCCTGCCACTGCTCTATCTTTTGCTGCACCAGTGTATCCGTTGGTTTTACATAACTGTTGTTGAAATTATGTTGCTGCGCATTCGATGCAATTGCTGCACTCAACAAAAAAGAAGTCAGTAAATTTTTCTTTGCCATGATGTATTATAAATTGAAAGAATTTATGAACCAAACTTTATAGCTACTATAAAACTTTTCTTGCGTCGCACACTTGTACTGTAACAAATTCTATTCAGCAAGTTGATACAAACCAACCTCACAGAGAATTTTTCTGCAAGCAATGCGGGTGACAAAAGAAAAATGTAAATAATATTTTTTTCATGTTGTTAATTGCTCATTTAATTTCACCAGTACAGGTGTGCGACGCAACAGGCGATGCTATAAGATACAAAAGCCCGGATCAAAAAATCATAATTGATCTAATGTAAACCTAATAATTTCTATTGCCTCTTTTTGTCTTGAAATAATCACATACATATACCCATCATAAATAATTGTATGCGGGTAACCATATTGACCACCTTTCCATAACCCTTCTTTCTTTAAAGTATATTCTTCATTGGCAATAATGTAATGCTGGTTAAATTGCTTTCCATCTTCTGAAAGCGACAACACCAAAGGGTTTCGTGCGTAGTGATGCAATGTATCAGGAATACCCACATAATAAAATCTGCCATCAGGCAATCTGCCGAAATGAAATTTGCTATCGTTATCAGTGAATGTAGTTTCAGCGGGTTTTGACCATGTTGTTCCATCATCATTACTTTCTGTGAGCCAGAGTTTCCCTTTCCATCCTTCGCCTGTTACACGCATCAGCATGTGAATGACTTTATCGTCAGTTTGAAAGAAAGAGCCTTCGCACAAAGGAGGAAATCCACTTAGCTCTGCAGGTTTATAAAATGTTTCGGGATTATCTTCTTTGTATAATGAAGCCGGATAAAAACTATTCATCCTCCAGCCACTTAACCCTCTGTAATCATCTGTATAAGGAAAAGTAAAATTACCACTGATGATCAGTCTGCCGCTTGCTGTTTGTTGAGGGCCATGGTTTGGATTTACAGGCAAATGCATATCTATTGCATTACTCCATTGTTCACCATCAGTTGTAAACTTAGCCCATAAATGTGTATTGGTTCTGTAAGGAGAATATTCCCCGAAGTAGGTAACCAGTGTATCATTGAATTGGTGAAAACCCGCTGCAGTCAACACATTCAATGTATCATTGTTATAGACGGATGGAGTTGCCAGTATCTTAATTTCAGACCAGTGTTGAAAATCTTTTGAAGTGGAAAACACAACACGTTGACCAGGCTTGTCCTCGTCTTTTAAGCCATCACTCCATATAGCAATTAATTTATCTTTGAAATGTGTGATTGATGCATGATGATTGTAAAGCCACGCAGTATCCGGAACATAGATCATACTGCGTTCTATCTTTAACTTAGGTAGCCCTTTTCCGGAAACATAATTATTGCTGACTGCTGATTGAGCGAAGACGTTATGACTGATGCATACATTAGTGCAAAAAATGATAATAAAAGCTTTGTGTATGCTGTACATAATTTGATGCTAATTTCAGAAGATGCAATGTACTTTGTATTATACTGCGTGGATATTCCGATTTATACCATTGTTGCTACAATCTTTGCAAATGACTTTCTCTTATTAAAAATAAGATTGTGACCGAGTAATATTGCATATTTACCTTTATAAGCAGTCAATAAATTTTATGAAGAAAACTCTGCCAGTTAGTATTTTGTTATTGATAGTTTGTATCTCATCAACAGCTCAACAACCGCTTTACAAAAATCCAAAACTGCCTGTTGATGAAAGGGTAAAAGACCTGTTATCCCGCATGACACCTGAAGAAAAATTCTGGCAACTCTTTATGATTCCCGGCGATCTTGACAACGCTGATTCAACACAATACAAAAACGGGATATTTGGTTTCCAGGTAAGCGCCGCATCCAAAGGAGATGCGGGTGGGCAAATGCTGAATTACAACACGAATGAAAATGGTTTAGTGCTTGCCAGGAAAATAAACAGCATACAAAAATATTTTGTAGAGCATACACGATTAGGTATTCCTATCATAGCATTTGATGAAGCATTGCATGGATTGGTTAGAGACGGCGCAACTGCTTTCCCACAAGCCATTGCATTATCTGCAACCTGGGATACAATTTTAATGCGCACCGTTGCTAGAGCAATTGCAGAGGAAACAAAAGCAAGAGGCATAAGAGATATTTTAACACCTGTTGTAAACATTGCAAGTGATGTACGCTGGGGAAGAACAGAAGAAACCTACGGTGAAGACCCATTTCTTACAAGCGAAATGGGCGTGGCATTTGTAAGTGCTTTTGAAAAGATGGGCATTGTTACAACACCCAAACATTTTGTTGCCAATGTTGGCGATGGCGGCAGGGACAGTTATCCCATTCACTGGAATGAAAGACTGCTTGATGAAATTTATTTAGCGCCGTTTAAAGCATGTATAGAAAGAGGTGGTTCCCGTTCTGTGATGAGTGCATACAATACAGTAGATGGAACATCTGCATCTTCTAATAAATGGTTGCTGACTGATAAACTAAAAAAGGAATGGGGTTTTGGTGGCTTTGTTATTTCTGACGCTAATGCAGTCGGCGGAGATGTAGTGCTGCATTATACTGCTAAAGATTATGCAGAAGCAGGAAAGAATGCAGTTAATGGTGGGCTTGATGTAATCTTTCAAACGGAATATAAACATCATCAACTTTTTATTCCGCCATTTTTAAATGGTGAAGTTGATCAGCAAAGAATTGATGATGCCGTATCGAGAGTTTTAAAAGCAAAATTTGAATTAGGTTTATTTGAACAGCCTTATGTTTCGGAAGAAGCGGTAAGAGAATTGATGAAGGATAAAACGCACAAGGTAATTGCAAAGCAATCCGCACTTGAATCAATCGTTTTATTGAAGAACGAAAAAAATACTTTGCCTTTAAATAAAAACATCAAAACCATTGCTGTTATTGGGGAAGAAGCAACAGCAGCCAGACTTGGAGGCTATAGTGGCACAGGTAACGGCAAAATCAATATGCTTAATGGAATTAAAGAGAAAGCTGCCAATACGAAAGTATTGTATGCACCCGGAGCAGGTATAAGAAGTGATGACTGGGTTGTTGTGCCTGCTGAAAATTTGCATTATAATAAAGAAGAAGGATTGCATGCAGAATATTTCAGTAACATCACATTAGCAGGAACACCAACTGTTACAAGAACAGACAAGCAGATCAATTTTGGCTGGACATTATTTTCGCCCGATCCAAAACTTGATCTTGATTTTTATTCAGCAAGATGGGCTGGTAAGATCACTTCACCTAAAACGGGAAATTTTAAAATTGGTTTGGATGGTAACGACGGTTTTCGTTTGTACATCAACAATAAACTTATAATTGATAACTGGAAAAAACAGACATATAGTACGCTGCTAACAGACTATTATTTTGAAAAAGCAAAGCAATATGATATTCGTATTGAATTCTTTGAACCCAATGGCAATGCACATCTTAAGTTGATCTGGAATGTGGATGTAAACAATAACTGGAAACAAAAAATCCAGGAGGCTGTTACCACTGCACAAAAAGCAGATGTCGCAATTGTTACGGTTGGCATACATGAAGGTGAGTTCCAGGACAGAGCCATGTTATCATTGCCTGGACACCAGGAAGAACTCATTAAAGCAGTTGCTGCTACAGGCAAACCTGTTGTTGTGTTGCTTATTGGCGGCAGCGCAATTACTATGAACAACTGGCTTGATAAAGTAAACAGCGTTGTTGATGTTTGGTATCCCGGTGAAGAAGGCGGGCATGCAGTTGCAGACATTTTGTTTGGTGATTATAACCCCGCAGGCCGTTTGCCCATTACGTTTCCAATAGATGAATCGCAATTACCGTTGGTATATAATCACAAGCCAACAGGTCGTGGTGATGATTATTATAACTTAACGGGCTTACCACTTTTCCCTTTTGGTTTTGGTCTTAGCTATACAACTTTTGAGTATAGCAATATGCAGTTGCGCAAAAATAATATCAATCAAAAAGATTCTGCAATTGTTACATGCACTATCAAAAATACCGGCAGCAAAGATGGTGATGAAGTGGTGCAGTTATACATTCATGATCTGCTGGCATCTGTATCCAGACCTGTTATGGAGTTAAAAGGTTTTCAACGCATCCATCTTAATGCAGGTGAATCAAAAGAAATTTCTTTTACTATTACTCCGGCAATGTTGAGTATGCTTGATAAAGATCTGCACACTGTTGTTGAACCGGGGGATTTCAGAATAATGATCGGTGCTTCATCAAGAGATCTGAGATTGAAACAAACATTAACAGTAAAAGAATAATTTTTATGTACTAAGCTGCATTACTATTATGAGGCTTTTCTTGCGTCGCACTCTTGTACCGCAACAAGAAAATTCAACAAACAAATGGTAAGATCGTTTTGATTGTATATTTGATAAGGTGTAAAACAATCAAACTTTCTGCATGCATACCAACCAAAGTATGAAAGAAAAGACATTCCGTATCATAGCATTTCTTTTTGGGTTAACTACATTGGCCGCACAGTTTGTTATAATGATGAAAGGCGCTGAAGGCACTGAAATTATTACAAGGGTTGTAAGATTTTTCAGCTTTATGACTATTCTTACAAACATACTTGTTGCACTTGCTTATATATTGCCATTATCATCTCCATCATCAAAAACCGGAAAGTTTTTTGCAAAGCCTGATACACAATCTGCAATATTGGTTTATATTAGTATTGTTTCTCTTGGTTATCACTTCTTACTGGCTAAAATATGGAACCCGCAAGGCTTGCAATACTGGGTTGATAAATCTTTGCATTATGCTGTTCCAGCTATATACCTTTTATTTTATCTTCTTTTTGTAAAGAAAGGTACACTTGCCTATAACAATATTTATAAATGGCTGCTTTATCCTTTTATGTATTTGGTATATGCCATAACAAGAGGTCTGATTACCAATGATTACCCATACCCTTTTCTTGATTTCAGCAAACATGACGCCAGCAGGGTCTTTACTATTATTACCGTTCTTTTTATAGGTTATATAGCCGTCTCCTTATTGATAGTTCTATACGACAGGGTTTACCGCAAAAAAATATAATTATTCCATTACAACTGGTCAATAATGAACCAAACACTGAAGTGAGTGACACAACGAAGATGCCATGTAATGTAAAAGCCGGCAACAAAAGACTTTCACAAAATTTATAAAGAGGAATGAATTTGATTTTCTTTGAATGGCTTTTGAGATATTTTAAATTAATCCCTCAGAACGTCTGCTGTAAAAAAATAAGCCCCCGATTTTCGGGGGCATCCTTTTTCCATGTGCAAATACTCTTGTTAGTAACTGTTCCTAAAATTCATTGGTAAGTGAAAACACAGGTTTACGATACATCCACTGTCCACCGGTGAAATCAGGAAACTCAACAGTTTGATTGCCCAGTTCAATAGATTGTTCACTCAAAGGCGTAATGGCACTCCATGCTGCAGCATCATAAACATCCATTGGTGTAGGCACTTTGCGTTTGATAGATTCTACCAATGCATGTATCACAAAAAAGTCCATGCCACCATGACCTGCGCCTGCCGTTTCTTTGCTCCATCTTGCCCATAAAGGATGATCATATTTGTCAAGCCAGGTTTGTGCATTATCCCATTGATCATTCTTTGCAGATTTATCCTGAATATAAATACTGTTATTTACATCCATCCACAAACCTTCTGTGCCCTGCACACGAAAGCCTAATGAATAAGGTCTTGGTGAATTAGTATCATGTTGTAGCAAAATTGTTTCGCCATTAGCACAACTGATATTGGTTGTAACCACATCACCCAATTTAAAATTCACTTTTGCATTCGGATGATTTTCTCCGCCATTCTTTACAATATGGTTATGCAACCCTCTTGATTTTGTAGCAAAAGAGCATAATGTAAGAAACCTGTTGCCACGATTTATATTAATATAATTCGCAATTGGCCCTATACCATGTGTTGGGTAAAGATCACCGTTGCGATGAACGGAATGTTCTGTTCTCCAATGCGCTTCTGAAAATGCTTTTTCACCAAACTCAACGCCGTGCCCATATATGTGAACACCATCATTGAATTTTACTTCACGCAGGTCATGCTGGTAACCGCCCTGTAAATGTATAAGCTCTCCAAACAAGCCCTGGCGCACCATGTTTAATACTGCCATCACATCTCTGCGGTAACAAACATTTTCCATCATCATCACATGCGCATTGTGCTGCTCTGCAGCTTTTACAACATCCCAGTGATCCTGTAACGTTATGCCTATTACAACTTCTGAACCTACATATTTTACACCTGCTTCCAATGCGCCAATGATCATGGGTTTATGCCATTCCCATGGTGTTGCAATTACAACACCATCCACAGGAACTTTCTCCAGCATTGTTTTCCATGCATAATTATCACCTGTAAAAACCTGTGGCATTTTTTTACCACTTTTCGTAATAATGTCTTTGGTGCTGGTTAATGCACGGTTCTCTACATCGCATATGGCTACTAAATCTACATCTTCTCTACCCAATAAAAGTTCCACATGGCCGCTGCCACGTGCACCCACACCTATAACAGCTATTTTTACTTTTTCATCCGCTTTGTCTGCGGCAAATAATTTATTGTTGGCAAAGAAGGCTAAAGAAGCCGTGGTTAATCCTGCATTTCTTACAAAGTTCCTGCGATTCATAATTTATATTTTACAGTTTGGCAAGTTTAGGTGAAAGTATAAAAAGAAGCGGTACATAAAACAGTCAAACGGTTGCATGGTTTTAATATCTTCTTTCAATGCTAAAGAAACAATACATTTTTTTAGCGGGCAGCAGGATCTTTATTGAGCTTTTGTTGTGTCACTCACTTGTACGTTCGGAACTTTATTGAACAAGTAAAAAGTCAAAATTAAAAAGTAAAAAAGCTAGTCATACATATTTTGACTTTTGCCTTTTCACTTTTGACTTATATTCTTCAGTACAAGAGTGCGACGCAACGAAGAAGCCATCAAATTTACTGCCGGGACGATACCTTAAAACATATTAATATAAAAGGCTACAATCGTATATAATTCAGCCCCTATCTTGCGTTATAATTACACAAAAATCCAATATTTTGAAAAAGCTTTACGTCATTTCGATACTTCTTCTATGCATTCAATCTCTTAAAGCGCAACTCTCCACTGATACTTCGGAAGGCTTGATACAACAGAAAGACAATGTGATAACCTCCTCCACAGTGCTGAAAATTGAAAATATTGGTATGAAGATCAATTCAGAATATCCTGAATTAAGACCAACTGTTTCTGCCGATGGCAACCTGTTATTTTTCATTCGTGAAAATAATCCTGCCAACAATAGCTATAATGAAGTTCCCAACTCACAGGATATCTGGTTTTCTGAAAGAGATAGTTTTGGTATTTGGAGCAAGGCTGTGCACCTAGGCTATCCATTAAATACAACGGCGTATAATGCTGTGTATTGGGTATCTCCCGACAATAACCGTCTGCTGTTGCGCAATGCCTTTAGAGATGGCGCTTATCTTGGTCGTGGTGTAAGTATGACGCACCTGCAAAAAGACGGATATTGGAGTCCACCCAATATGCTCATGATCAGGAACTATGAAAAATATGATCGTGGACGCCAGGCAGGTGCTACCATGGCACATGACGGGCAAACTTTATTGCTGTATATGTCAACGCAACCGGGAAGCGCTTTGAATGATATTTTTGTTTGCTTCTTAAATGCAGATGGCACATGGACAGAACCAAAAAGCCTGGGCAAACAAATAAATCTTCCCAATTATAATGAACTGGCACCTTACCTCGCTGCAGATGGCGTAACTCTTTATTTCAGCAGCGACAGGCCCGGCGGACTTGGCGACAATGATATATGGATGACCAAAAGGCTTGATAAAAGCTGGACAAAATGGAGCGAACCGGTAAATCTCGGCAGCCCTATCAATACAGAAGACTGGGATGCATTTTTTACATTGGATGCAGGTGGAGAATACGCATACCTAACTACTACTTTAGGAGCCTATGGCGAAAGTGATATTGTGCGTGTAAAATTAATGGAGAAAGAAAGACCCAAACCGGTAGCATTAGTAACCGGACGTTTTTACAATGCAAAAACCAAACAACCTATCATGGCTTCATTGGTATACGAAACATTGGATAGTACAGGTACAAATACTAAAGTGATAACAAGTGATGAGGACGGCAGTTATAAAATTGTGCTGCCATCTGATAAGAGTTACAGCATCAGGGCGACAGCAGATCATTTTTTTGCGATCTCTGAAAATTTAAATTTAGATTCTTTATCACAAACAGGATATAAAGAAATTAATAAAGACATATACCTTGCACCAATTGAGATAGGTCAGGTTGTGCGCCTGAATAATGTATTCTTTGATTTCGATAAATACAACCTGCGGCCTGAATCTTATACAGAGCTTGACAGGGTTGTAAAACTGCTTACAGAAAACCCTGCTATTGAAATTGAATTAAGTGCCCACACTGATAGCAAAGGGTCTGATGATTACAATATAACTTTAAGTACCAACAGGGCTAAATCTGTTACCGATTATATTATTTCAAAAGGCATAGCCGCATCAAGGATCACTTCACAAGGTTATGGAGAAACAAGACCTGTGGCTACTAATGAAACAGATGAGGGAAGGCAATTGAACAGAAGAGTTGAATTTAAGATTGTGAAAGACTAGATATTGGCTTCGAATAAAAAATCTTGCAAAAATTTGGAGCCGGGCAACTTTTTTTCATAGCTTCTTTGTTGCATCGCACTCTTGTACATTCTGTTCTTTATGCAGCAGGAATTACACGGCTGCGGGAGTACAACGCAGCAGTACTATGATTGCTGAATGATACGCGTCACATAAATATTCAATAACATTATAAGCTCTGATGTTTTCTCAAAGAAATACGTAATAAAAGTTGATCTCTACGCAACTAAAAATCCGATATCCACTTTTTAAAATAAGGTGCAGTTTCCTGGCTTATAATAACCTGGTGCTCTATCCCGGGCAGTAGGAATTCAATTACAAGCTTTACTTTTTCAAAGGCCTTATAAGATTTTACGAAATTAATATTGAGGATATATTTCCTGTTTGCACGGAAAAACATCTCAGGGCTTAGTGTTCCTTCCAGTTCACTTAAATTTCTTTCGCACATATATTTGCACAGTGATCTATCTAATAAATACACCACTTTATTTTCAGTATAAAAGAGCACTATATCTTCCACTTTAAGTACTATATGCTCGGATCCTCTTTTTATGAGGATCCTGCAGGTTGCATGGTTCCTGCTTGCCACAAAGTTGTTTTTGAATTTGACTGGATTTTCTATTAAGTATTGGTACATCTTTTACAGGTTTATATTTTTCCCGAATAGCAATTATTCATTCAATAAAATGTAATAATATTTTTAATTTAAAACAGCAATCTATTCGCTTTACAGGAAAGATATATGGTGAAAATTGACTTTTTGAAATTGGTAATAAGTCAAAAAAATTAAGTAGTAAGGTGTTCCTTAGTGTATAGATGAATAAATTTCCGCAAAGTACACCTGTTATATAAATAGATTACCGATAATACATTTATTGATTTTATTTTATAAATACAGTTGGTATCTTTTCAATAACATACTTACAGATTATGGATAATGCGTATCAGTTTGTTTCGCTTATAAATAATTTCCCCGATTTTAACGTAAAAGGGTTTGATATTGATACGTATAATAATTTTTTCAAAACTTCTAACAGCATCATTAATGCAAAAGCATCTGATATTGCTTATCCGGAACATTGGGGCTGTTTTTCTATAAAATGTGCATTTGGGGGAGAAGAAATATACCGGTCTCAAAACAGGGTTTATGCAGTGCATGAGCAAAATTTTCTGTTACTGAATGAAGGGCAATATTATTCCAGTTACATATTTTCAAAAAAGCCGGTGGAATCATTTACACTCAATTTTACCAAGGCATTCATGCAGGAAGTGTGTGCAGGTTTTGTAAATTCTGATGAACAGATTTTAGACTATCCCTTAGCCGAAAGCAAAATAAACACTGAATTTGTAGAACGCCTGTATAAGCATGACAACACTGTAAGCCCCGTTCTATTTAAAATAAAACAACTGGCAAAAAACTTCTATGCAAACAGGGCAGCAATTACTGAGCTGTACTTTGTTTTATTGGAAAAATTATTATTATTTAATACAGAAGTTCACAAAGAAATAAACAATGTAAAAGCTAGTAAACCATCTACCCAAAAAGAATTATACAAACGGCTTCATTATGCGAAAGATTTCATTGATTCATGTTACGCATCGGAAATAACATTGCACGAATTATCTCAAATAACGTTGATGAATACCGCTTATTTCTTAAGACAATTCAAAAAGTATTTTCATACCACGCCGTATAAATATCTTATGACTAAGAGAATGCAGGTTGCAGGAAATATGATGCAGCATACGCGTTTACCAATTGCAGATATATGTACATCCGTAGGCTATGAAGATGTCTCGTCTTTTACCAAACTTTTTAAAAAACAGCATGGTATTAGTCCTGAAAAATTCAGGGGACAACATATATAAAAGTCAATTTTCACCATGCATATTCCTGTTGCACTTATTAGTATTGCATAAAACTTATTGCGCTGCCCGTTGCTGCAATTAGCAATACAGCAAAAGTGTGCGACGCAAGAAAAGCTTCATGCATATTCTGTAACCGGTTACAAAAAATTCTTTGTATGAAAATAAGACCTGTACACTTTAAAAGTCTTTTACTTTTTTTTACTGTTTTCCTTTCAGGGAACATCATGTCTCAGTCTTCACAATCAATGTTGGTTGCAGATTCATTGTATTATGCACAAAACTGGAATGATGCACGAAACATATATGAAAGACTATTAGGCGATACATCGCAAAACAGTATTGCATGGAACAGGCTTGGGTTTTCAGATTATAATATTGGCAACTATGATAAGGCATTGTACTGTTATGCAAAGGCGCTTACATTTAAACCCATACTACCTGTTAAAGCATCTGTTTTTTCAAGAATGGCGCGGATACATGCTTTAAAAAACGAAAAGCAAAAAGCATTGACAGATATAGACAGTGCTTTTAAAGCGGGCTACCTTAATTTATCAGAAATGGATTCTTTAACAGATTTCAACAACATAAGAAATGAGCCCGGATTTGTTTCTCTTCGTCAAAAAATTTATGCTATTGCTTTCCCCTGCATGTCTGATACACATGCACGTGAATTTGATTTTTGGGTGGGTGAATGGGATGTATATGTAACGGGCACTACGAATTATGCAGGACATAGTTTGGTGCAGGTAATTTCTGGTGGTTGTGCAATCCTGGAAAACTGGGATAGTCCGTCAAGCACAGGTAAGAGTATAAATTTTATTGACCCCAACACAAATAAATGGAAACAAAGCTGGGCAGGTTCTTACGCAAATGGCGTGCAGGAATTTATAAATGGTGAATACAGAGACAGTGCGATGCATTTTGATTTTGAAAGAAAAAATGCACAGGGAAATAAAACTATGGGACGTTTTATTTTTTATAACCAGGGGCCCAACCAGGTAAGACAGTTTAGTGAAAGCTCGGCTGATAATGGCAAAACCTGGACAACTAATTATGACTTAACGTACAAAAGAAGAAACTAAAAACATTTTTATGCACCAGGCTTTGGCTTATATAATTAGGCTTCCGTTGCGTCGCACACTTCAGCGCTTTTATGTTATATCAACAACTCTCATTTTAAAATCATATTCGCATTCAGCAAATAAATTCATCTGATCAATTTACCTGTTTTTACTTCAATAAGTATGCATAATGAGTAATGATCTGCTGACTGTAAGAGAAATGAAACAAGATGATATTGAAGCTATAACCAATTACTGGCTTAGCGCAGATAATAAATATATGGAAGCGATGGGTGTAGATATTGCTAAAATACCTGCGAGGGAAGAATGGGCTGCAATGCTTATGGAACAACTCAGCCACCCTGTTCACGAAAAGAAATCCTATTGTATAATCTGGGAAATAAATGGTGCAGCCGTCGGGCATTCAAATATCAACAAAATACAATTTGCAAAAGAAGCCTATATGCATCTTCATCTCTGGAAAAAAGATATTCGTGCAAAAGGTAATGGAACCGCTTTTGTAAAAATGACCCTACCCTACTATTTTGAGAACTATCAGCTAAAATATTGTATTGCGAACCTTATGCTTTAAACCCTGCGCCAAATAAAACAATGCAAAAGACAGGATTTGAATTCCTGATGCAATACAGAACAGTTCCGGGCTGGCTAAACTTTGAACAGGAAGTTAACCTATGGCGGTTAACGAGAGAGCGATATCGTTTAATATGGCAGGGATAAACGCAGCAAGCATATAATTACGGAATATTATAAGATGTTGCTTCAGTTAGCAGGCAAGAGTATTTTTTCTCAGCATTTTTTCATTTAAATTATGTGCATTTACTACTTCATCGGGAAGTGCGTATATCGGCCGTTACTTTTATTCATACTCTAAAATCTGTATTAATCACTAGTTATATATCCATTTCCAGCAATGCATAACTAAGCGATTTGCCGTGTGTATCCATTGCCAGCGAAGTAGTAACGCCACCTGATAAAGCATTGTGGCAAACAAATAACAGTGAGGAAATATTCGGCAACTCATACCGAATGATTTCTCCCCGCACAACTTCTTTCAAATGCATTCTTACTTTTTCAGCAGTTACACTAGAACAAAGTATTTCATAATCAGCTTCATTGTACGGAATTAAAGATAGCATTAACGTGTTGCCTTTGTCGCCTGCGCGGCTATGTGCAATGTCAAACAACTTCATGATTCAAATATGTTTACTTGTGGCAAAATGGTATTTCGTTCTATTAGTGTTGATACAATACCAATAACTTCATTTACATATTTTCTTGCACCACCACCACCGGCAGGGCCATTGGTATATAAGGCTTCCACTTCGTCACCGACCAATGCCGCTTCTTCTGCACTCCCCGCTCTTGCAGCTATACGAAGTCTTACTTCATAAGGTGTACCTGAATGATCAAACGTTGTTTTGTGCATAGATTGAACACCGATAAAATCAACTCTTATATCATTGAAAATATGCTGTAATCTTTTCTGAATAATATCAGCAGCTAACTTTGCTCTTTCATAAGCAGCAGCGCCTGCATAAGAAATTTCTCCTTCACCCAAATAAAAAGCTTTGTAACCAATACTTGCTTTATAGGTTGAAGGTTTTGACTTACCATTACCACCTGAAATATGTATCTGGTCTTTGCCTGCTTCTTTCAATTTTACAGTAGTGAAATCAGCAATAACATCAGGTGTTAAATATTCGTGAGGGTTCATTACTTCATATAATAATTGTTCTTTAGCTGTGCGCAGATTCACTACACCGCCGGTGCCTTCCACTTTACTAATGATAGCAGAACCATCTGTAAACACATCCGCGAATGGATGACCGAGTTTATCAAGACCTTCAACTTTTTTCTTTACACCATCCGCAAAATAACCACCTGTAACTTGTCCGGCGCATTCCAGCAAATGACCGACCACAGTACCTTTCCCCATAAGATCATAATCATCGATCTTCCAGCCAAATTCATGTATCATCGGTGCAAGAAACAAAGATGGATCCGCAACCCTGCCGGTAATTATTATGAGTGCGTCTGTTTGCAATGCTTCTATAACAGGCTCCGCACCCATGTATGCATTGGCAGAAACAATATTGTAATTACTTAATGGTTTATTGTTTTCAAGATCATGAATAGAAGAGGCATTGTTAAGAACAGTTTCTAAAACATTATCACCTGTAACTGCGGCTACTTTTATTTTTACATTTTGAGATTGAGCGATCTCAATAATTTTTTTGGCTGCTTCTATTGGATTGGCTGCCCCCATATTGGTGATAAGCCTCGTGTTATTTTTTATAAGATGCGGTAATAATGTTATTATTCTCTTCTCCAGCAAAGGATCATAACCTTTTCTTGCATCGAGCATTTTTCTTTTTTGAGCCAAACCGATGGTGCGTTCTGCCAGGCATTCCAATACTAAATAATCAAGCTCGCCTTTTTCTGCAAGTATTACAGCAGGTTCAATTCTGTCGCCGGAAAAGCCTGCACCACAGCCAATTCTTAGAACGTTTTGTTTTTTCATAATGGCGATTTACTTTTTTGTCTTGACACAAAAAAGTAACAAAAAAAGCCAAGGCTACAGAGAAAAAGCTAAAATTTATTTCGTTTCGCTACAGCGAAGAAGCTTACTATGCGACTATACTTTTCTTTCAGCAAAGACTTTTGAATTGCTATAAACATAGCTCAACATCTTCGCTGCTTAACGCTACACTCAATAAATTTCTTAACGCTTTTTCTCTGATGCCATCTCTTGAATCAACTTCCTTTTTTATTTGCATGCTCAATAATGAACAGAACGTACAAGTGAGTGACACAACGAAGCTTCGTAATAATTCGAAAGCCGGTCACCAAAAAAAAAATCTATTGATACTTAGATGCATCTAACCTGAAAAAGCGAACAGCATTATTAAATAATATATCCCGCTTTTGATCGAAAGACAAATAGTTTGCATTTTCAATTACGCCGATAGAAGTTTCCAAAAGCTTTGGCCAAATCATCAGGTCAGTGCCATACATGATCCTTTTTTCAAAACCAGCCTGCACAAGCCTTTTAATATAATCATTTACTTCAGCTAATGGATAGCTCCATATCATGCCTGCTACATCTACATATACATAAGCATTGGCACCCATTAATGCAATCATTTCATCAGCCATCGGGTAACCTGCATGCATTACCCATACTTTTAGTTTAGGGTGACGTGCAAGCAAGTCTTCTAACAACAATGGATTACCCATTGATGCGCGATATTTTGGATTGGTGATATTAATTGTACCATTTCCGCCTGTGCCCATGTGAATGCCCACCGGTATATTTAGTTTCTCAGCAGCTGCGAAGTAAGCATCCAGTGAAGTATCACTTGGCGACATGCCCTGGTACTGTGGCGCTGTTTCGCCCATTACTTTATAAAAGCCTGATGAAAGCGAATCTGTAAACGCAACAACTGTCATATCTTTTGAAGAACTGATGCCAATGCTGGGAATTACTCTTCCCGGTTCTGCTGCCTGTTGCCAATTGTGAAGAATTGATGCATCACCACTTGCGATTATGGTCATGTTCAGGCGTTTCATTGTTGCCATCAAAGAATCCTGGAATTCTTTATCTGATTTTGCTGCTTTGAGAGGCATTGCACAATCTGTGTTGATAAATGCAGGTGGTGGTTGATTGGGATCGCCACCAGGCATATCGCTTAAGAACCATGGACACATATCCGCTGCGAAAGCTGGATTCATTTTCATGGCGTGCACATGTACATCAATAATTGGCAGGTGCCTCCTTTTTGCGCTATCCTGTGCATAAATATGTATGGTTACCAATAATGCGGTAATACTGCAGATGATTAAATACAGACTTTTTTTCCTCATGAGATGGTTATTAATTATTGTTATAATAGAATTTTTGTCAGATATGTATAGAGCCGGTTAAGAGTGCAATCATCGTCATTACAATGGTTGTACCCCAGGCCCACTTAAAAATAAATTTTTGATGCGCTCCTAACTCCACTTCCGCCAAACCTATTAATAAAAATGTAGAAGCAGTAAGCGGGCTTAATGGAAACCCAACTGTCATTTGTCCTAACAAAGATGCCCTGCCAATTTCAAGAGGGTCAACACCTAATTGTGTACAGGTATGACTAAGCACAGGAACAACACCATAATAATATGCATCCGGCGTAAATAAAATACTTGCAGGCATACTAATTACAGCAGTTATTGCCGGAATAAAAGATGCATGTTCTTTAGGAATGAGATTTACCAGTTCCGTTGACATTGCTTCTATCATTTTCGATTCTGTAAGGATACCGGAATACACACCCGCTGCAAATATCATACTCGATACTAAAAAAATATTTGCACCGTGGGATTTCAATATTTTTTGCTGATCTGGTAATTTGCTGTAATTGATCATGAGTGCAATGATAGCTGCAATTACAAATAATGCCGGCGCAGGAATAACGGCCATCAACAAAGCTGTGATCAATGCAATCGTTATTATTGCATTTACAAGAATTAATTTTGGTCTTCGTAATGATCTTTGTTCATCGGTAAAATTTTCTTTGTAATCATAATCAAATTTAATAATGCCGATACGCCTCCTTTCTCTTCTTCCAAAAATATAAGCAACGAATAATACCCAAATTAAACCCCCAAGCATGGCAGGAATATTTGGATTAAACATGTGCACTGCATCTGTGTTCAAGGTTGACATCGCTCTTACAGATGTTCCCGACCACGGCACCAGATGCATTGGGCCAACACTCAAGGCAACAACGCCTGCAAGTATCACCCTGCTCATGCCAAGCTTTTTATAGATTGGAATAAAAGTAGAAAGCACGATCATAAATGTTGCAGTGCCGTCACCGTCCAAATGCACAAGCATTGTAAGCAAAGCTGTTCCTACAATGACTTTCAACGGATCGCCTTTTACGGAACGCACAATGAATGCAATCACTGGATCGAACAAACCTGCATCGAGCATTACAGAAAAATACAACACGGCAAACATCAACAATATGCCGGTTGGCGCAACTTGTTTTATTCCCGTTAATGCCATTGCGCCTACTTCTTTGTAATCAAATCCTGCAATGAATGCAAACACAATGGGCACCAATACCAATGCAGTTATCACAGACAAACGTTTTGTCATGATAAGCACCAAAAAAACTATTATTGTTGCGAAGCCATAAAATGCAAGCATACAAATGATGTAATTAAAAATTTATTTTATGAACCCGGCTGTATAACATTCTACATCTTTACTTGCGTCGCACACTTGTACGCTTTGTTCATGGATGATCTGAACGATGAACGTAATGCGACGCAACAGTTGATGCCACATGCACTGTAGCTCGTCAAACAAAAAACTATTTCTCATCAAACTGCAAATAGTCATTAAAGAATGGAAGCATTTCATCGAGCACCCTTCCATCAGTTGTCCATATTTTATTTGTATGTGTGCCTATATATTCTTCCGCATAATGTTGTATTCCATGATTCTCCAACTCCTGGCTAAACATACCACACTGTACAGCAAAACGTGGTGCATCATTTCTTCCCCAATCAAGTTTAATTGCTTTAAATTTTTTGAGATTGGATGCATATTTATCGACCATGTATAAAGGCATATTGCTTCGCCATTTTTCATATACTGCAGTATCTGTAACAAGACTGTCGCCTATGTAATTAAATGGAAGATCGATATAGAAAGGCGGCTTGCTTGCGTTAGGTGACCAAGCTCTTGCACAAGCAGCGATAACCCTTGGATAATATGTCTTATCCAGTTCATCTTTTGTTTTTATAGCAGCAAGTTGTTTGTATGAATCACTGTTTGGCCCAAACTCCTTTACAAAAGCAAGCAAGCCAGGGCTCATGGCGTATACGCAACTAAACACTTCAGGATACAGCATCGCAATTTTCAACGCGCCATAACCACCCATTGAATGCCCGCCAATGCCACGTGCATTACGGGTTGCAATGGTTCTGAAATTTTTATCCATGTATTCCACCAATTCTTTTGCTTCAAAGTCACTCCAGTTGCCTGTAAGCGAAGAGTTACTGTAAAAACTTCCGGAGTATAATGTGTTGTTATCTGCAATTACAAGAATGTATGGACGGATCTTATTTTTTGCAATACCCAGGTCAAGAATATTTTTCATGAGCGGATAAATGGAATCGTTGCCCATAAAGCCATGCAGGTAATAAATAACAGGATAGCGTTGTTTTGATTGATCATAATTCGGTGGCAGGTACACAGAAATTCTCCTCTCAGGATTTTCGCCGCCCTTGTTTTGGAGGTAAACAGAATTAATGATTCTTGTAACAACTGTGCCTGAAATATTTTGACAGATCGCAATGTTTACCAATATTATGGCATTCAAAAAGGCAAATACTTTTTTCATATTGCGTATTAATTACGGTTTGTAAGATAAGTAAAGTTGAAGAATTTTACAGAACAGAATCTTTTGCCAGGAATACTTTCGTTGAGCACCTGGACATTTCAGGTAATATGGAAAACACAAATTAATTACCGTTTCAAATCGCATTTATTGATGGCGCAGCCAATTCCAAAAGGAAAAGAAGGGCAATGGCTGTTTATCGGTTAGTATTTGCAGAACGCAATAAAAGTAAATCGGGTTGAAGTGCCCAAAGCGCCGCAGCACCCGCATAAATCTTTAAATATCCTCAACAGAAACAACTATTTTAATAGTAGTAAGAAAGCAGGTAATATATTTTTTTGAGCCGGGCTTTATTACTGCTATAATTCTTTTGTTGCGTCGCACACTTATACGCTTTGTTCAATACTGATCCGAACGATGCAGTGAGTGACACAACGCAGGAAGCATAGTACTACAAAAGCCTGTTACATAAATTTCTTTCTCAGGAAATACACTAAACTGCACTGCATTTAACATTGATGAAGAATTACTGCATTTTGTATTACCATACCCACCACGGGGCTGTTGTCATTTCTGCGTAAACTATAACATCAAAAACCACATGTGCAATAATGCAGGGGACAATGCTTTTTGAATATTGTTTTAATAAACCGAGCACAAGAAATAAAAGTAATGACGTGAGAAAAAGCGAGGAGATATTGATTTTTTGCGCAAGAAACGGAGTAAGAAATAAAGTGGCTTTATAAGCAGCGTGTGATAAGGATGCAAATACAACAGAAAACCCTGCATTAACTTTTTGTAATTTTCCCTGTATAAAACCGCGAAACACTACTTCCTCCACAACAGCAATACAAATTGCTACCATGGCAAAACTGTTGATGGTGGCGGGAAAAAGAAACATACCATAAGTGTGCCTGTAATATAATGCCGCAGCAATGCCCATTTGAAGGCCCAGCATATTAAAGAGGATCATTTTTGAAGAGACAAGATGATGATAAAACTGACTCAACATCGTGGTGAGCGGAAGTAATTGCAGGCTCATAATAAAAGCGGCTAATCCTAATGATATGTAGGCAATGATGTTTACAGGAAAAGGGGCATGAATGAACCATGCAAATATGATACAGGCTGCACTGCATAATATACTGCTGGCTAAAGCTGTAGTGTTTCTTTGTTGTGCCACGATCATCGTATCAGGAAGTTTTATCATTATGCTTATTAAATAAAAATCTCCTGTTTGCAATTGCGCGCAAAAAAATTCCAAAAAATAATGTAAGCGGAATTACCAATAACAACCACCCCGATCCAAGACAGGCGCCGGAATTAGGGACTATGAGACAGCCTGGTAAAGCTTTTTGTAAAGAAAGAATATTAGCACTGTCTTTAAAACTTTCTTCAGGCAAAGAAAGATACCTGAGTTGATTAAGTGCATACAATGTTTTATTGTCAATAACAGTATCTGCAATAACAAGACCATTTAATTTGGATAACTGTGTTAAAGCGTATAAGCTTTTTATGTTTTTAGTGCTATGCATTTGAAGCACCTGAAGGCCGGGATGATGTAGCAACGTGGTATCAAATTCCTGCTGCGATATTTTCTGTGGTAATCCCAGCCAGGTAAGCTGTTTTAAAGAATCAAGTGAAGCTATGTTTAAACAAAAAGTTCCCCCGAGATTTAATACGGTAAGGTCTTTATATTCCTTTGTTATAGCTGTAACATCCAGGGAATCAAAACTACCCAGGTTCAATCCGGTCAAATGATGCAACGTTTGCAAATAAGGAAACCGGTAACCAAAAGTTGTTATTTTTTCAATTTGCGGGTTATTCTGAAAAAAATCCGCGTTAATAATAGTTTCTTCATCAGGTATTAAGATTACCTGTCTCAAAGAAGGTATTGCTGGTAATGCTGTGGTAACTGCAGAGTCCTGTACGGTGAAATAAATGCACTCGATTTCTTTCCATTTAGTAAGCCATTTAAGCTGCTCCTGGTGTAGTTGTGTTACCAGCAGCCTGGGAGAAAAAAGAACTGTAAGCTTTGTAAAAGCGGTACTTAAAGCTGTTGAATCATCCATAGTTACTGCAAGAGATATATGTGGCTTCTCTCTTGCTATTTTTTCAAAATAAGGCAAATACGCATCAGGTATTGCTGAATTTATTACAAGTGTTTGTAAGGCTGCAATATCAGTGTCTTTCATTTGTTTAAACCATGGTAACAGATCTTTATCTTCATCGATTACTATTGTGTTCAAATTGCCATTAATGTAAATCAGGGAGTCGCCATTCTTACTTTCAACATGCAATGAATCCTGTTTCGTATCATTAAAATAATAAGGCGTTTCACCAAGTAAAAGAAGATCACCTTTTTCTGCCAGCAGGGCCCCCGTATTGACGCTATCAGATTTAACGGATCCTAAAAAATATAGTTTAGACATATTATAGGACAAAACATCTCCCGAAATCTTTACAACTGTAGCCTTGTTCTCATTACCGCTGTTCTCCAGGATAAAAAGAACTACAGCGATGCTCATTGCCACAACAAAAAACAAAGGCAACCATTTTAAAATGCTGAATGACCTATGTTGTGTTTTTACAGTATGTTTCATTTGATGCTGTTAGATAATCATTAAGTAACCATCCAAAAAAACTGCCTTTTTCCGTAAAGCACTTTTCACTTAATGAAAATATCGAAACAACAAATTATTATTCATGATGGAGATCATTGCTGTAACTGATAAGAATTATCGGTTTGTTATCCGGCTAAATAGATGTGGTGATTATTTTACCGGGGAAAGCCGTTTAAATTATTTTTCTCCGGCATATAAAATACGTGTTATAATGTTTTTAGCAATCACCTATATTTGAAAATATTACAACCGGAATATTGTTTAAACCAATATCAGTCAAATAAAATAAAATGCACCATATGTCAAAACAAAGTCAGTCATCCCGCAGAAGATTCTTACAACAGATCGGCGCCACAGGTATGTTGGCTGCAGCCGCGCCATTAAGTAGTCTTGCAGCAAAAGAAAAAGCAGAAGAAAGAACACTATTTTATGAAAAGAAAATATCAGCGGGCGATAAGATCAGGCTTGGCGTTATCGGTTATGGCGTGCAGGGCCACTTTGACCTTGACACTGCATTAAAAGTACCAGGTGTAGAACTTGCAGGTATTTGTGACCTCTATACAGGCAGGCTGGTAAATGCAAAAGAGAAATTCGGTAATGATCTTTTCACAACAAGAAACTATAAAGAGCTTTTAGATAAAAGTGATATAGATGCCGTAATTATAGCCACCACAGATTGCTGGCACTCCCGCATTACAAAAGATGCTTTGGCCAAAGGTAAAGCAGTGTACTGCGAGAAACCTATGGTGTATAAAATAAGCGAAGGTCCGGGCGTAATAGAAGCGCAACAAAAGGCAGGCAAAGTGTTGCAGGTAGGCAGTCAGCGCGTAAGCAGTATTGGTTTGGCAAAAGCAAAAGAATTATTAGCCGCAGGTGAAATAGGAAAACTGAATATGGTAAACGCTGTGTACGACAGGCAGAGCTCTATCGGCGCATGGGAATATACCATACCCAAAGATGCAAATGCTGAAACAACAGATTGGGATAAGTTTATAGAAGTAACAGAAAAAATGGCGTATGATTCTAAAAAGTTTTTCTGGTGGCGTGCATTTAAAGAGGTAGGCACCGGTGTAGCAGGTGATCTCTTCATACATTTATTAAGCGGCACACACTTCATCACCAATTCCAAAGGTCCTGAGTCTATTTATGGTACCGGCCAGTTCAGTTACTGGAAAGATGGACGCAATATGCCTGATGTTATGGCGGGCGTAATGCAGTATGGCGATACACCCGAGCATCCCGCTTTTCAGTTAACACTGCAGGTTAATTTTATCAGTGGCACCGGCGGGCAGGAAGTGATAAGGTTTGTAGGTTCTGAAGGTGTAATGGAAGTGCAGGGAAATAATCTCAGCATAAAACATAGCATTATGCCCGAAGCGCCGGGTTTTGGCGGTTATGATTCCCTGTTCACTTTCTCTAAAAGCATGCAGGAAGAAATGCAGAAAGACTACGACGCCAGGTGGACTGCGGCGCAAAAGCAAAGACCTAAAAAAGATGACGTAACATTTAAAGCACCACAAGGTTACAGCGATCATTTAGACCACTTCACCAATTTCTTTGACGCCATAAGAACAGGTAAACCTGTTGTGGAAGACGCAACCTTTGGCTTCAGGGCCGCTGCTCCTGCGCTATCCTGTAATGAAAGTTATTTTCAAAAGAAGATCATTAAGTGGGATCCTGTAAATATGAAACTGGTTTAATTTATACCACTATAAAATTTAAAGCCTGTACTGCAGGCTTTTTTTATTTTTGGGTACAGGCAATTGTACTGTTATTAAGCTTTGGTTGTGTCACTCACTTGTACAGTTGGTTATTTAATGAGCAGAAAAAAATAAACAATAAAAATCAAAAGATATTGCCTCTTTGCCCAATGTCTTGTTGACTTTTCTTCCGAACGTACAAGTGTGCGACGCAACCGGAGCTATATAGCAGCAATACGGCTAAGTACAATAACATGTAGCGTAATGTAAGTATTTGCTGCAGGTCTTGTTATAATTGAAATTGGGTTACACAAATAAAAAAAGGCTGTTCAAAAAGAACGGCCTTTACTTTAAGATAATTTATTCAATGATGTGTCTTACTCATGAACTTGCTATGATGCAAACATCACCCAAGCATGTTATGCAGGTAGTTATAACTGTGGGTAACATTCTGTAATGGCTGCGGCGCCCCATCCTGCTCTACAAAGAAATACTTCATACCAGATTCTTTTGCGTTATCAAAAATGTGTTTAAAATCCACAACACCGGTGCCTACTTCTGCAGGACTCATCGTGTTCTTATCTAGATCTTTAACATGCCACAAAGGATAACGACCGGGATGCAATTTAAATAACTCAACAGGGTCTTGCTTTGCTTTGGTTGCCCATGCAAGATCTAATTCCATCTTCACCATGTCTTTGTCAGTGTTGGTAAGAATATAATCAAACGGGCGATGCCCTTCTATCTCATCAAACTCGCTGGTATGGTTATGATAAGCAAATTGCACACCCACTTTTTTACATGCTTCCCCGGCTTTGTTGAATACTTCTACGGCTGTTTTAATTTCATCTAATGTACTTACAGGAATGCTTGAACATACCAGATAACTTATACCTCCTTCGGCTGCGGCATCTGCAAGCTCCTGGTGATTCTCCTTAAGGTTAAGTGATTTTGGCATGTCCTTCATACGTTCCATATATTTTTGAATCCTTGCAGAATCGTCAGCCGTTTTAGCCATCTTCATGATCTGTGCCATATTAAAAGGTGCACCGCCTACATGGGCTGAGCGCCACGTCATGCCCGCATCTTTTATCATAGCTGCTAATTCTTTCGGTTTGTATCCATAGAAATTTCCTTTTTGAGATCCTGCACTTTCCAGTTCTTTATACCCAATTGCAGCAAGTTTTTGTAAAGTACCCTGTGGGTCTTTTGTCATTAAGTCCCCCAGCGTGTATAACTGCAGACCGACCGGAACATTTTTCTTATAGTTAAACATTGCTGACCCGGCAGAGCGTGCAAGTAACAGGCCTGAGAAAGCAAGCGTTCCTGACTGTAGAAATTTCCTTCTTTTCATACTGTTGTTTTTGATGATGACACTAATTGAAATGACTTCAAAATTATTTATTTTGAAGCAATCGTAACCGTATTAAGATCGGTAATACAACTGCCTTCTGTTGTTGCCTTAAATATACTGATATTACTGTTATCAGATAATCAGTAAAATCAATTGTATTTTTTTGTAACTAAACTGTTGAAACTTTATTCATCATTTGTTGTGTCACTCACTTGTACGTTCTGAATTTCATTCATCAATCATAAATAAAGAAACCTACTGATGATTCACAAATCCTTTAATACAACAGTTCGAAAGAAATAACAAGCCTTAAAATGGCAGTGAACACACATTTCTAGTACGTGAAAGTAATTCCTGCACCATAACCCATATCACTATCATAATGTGTAGATAAGGAAACATATTTTGTAACGATGTATCTGAATCCCGCCATATACTCTTTGTCTGTGTTTACCATAAAATTAAACCTTAAGCGATTGGTCAAAGGAATATCTTCTCTGCTTAACTGTAAACGAAATTTACCTTTCGTATCAATTCTCGTATCAGCAATTATCAGCATAGGCAAAGTATACTGAACACCTGCACAAAATACCTTCCGGGTATCTTTTGTGTCTGATTGTCCAAAGATATTTTTTTCAGGCTCTGTAATTTTTCTATAACGAAAATCCCAACCGGCATATGGCATCCATAATTGCATACTACCGATATATTTTCCAAAATGGGTTTCGCTTTCGTAACCAGACTCATCATTTAACCCTATGCGCCATTCAGTTTGCAGGCGATACCTTGTGTTTGATATTGCTATTTCACCATCACTTCCGTTGCTTTCTAAACCGATCTTTGCGAAAGGATGTAATTTTCTGTCATCCATATAAATCATTTTTAGCGCCATTTCACGGTCAGGCACTTCCGGGTTTACAAAAGAGTTTTCATAGGTGAAAATTCTTCCCATTCCACTCATCATATGATATAAAATATGGCAATGAAAAAACCAATCACCGGTTTCAGTAGGTGCAAACTCAAGTGTATCAGTTTCCATGGGCATAATATCCAATGTGTTTTTAAATGGCGAGTAATCACCTTGCCCATTCAATACCCTAAAGAAATGCCCATGAAAATGCATAGGGTGGCGCATCATAGTTCCATTATATAAAATGATACGAACATTCTCTCCTTTTTTGATCTTAATTTCATCAGATTCAGAAACTGTTTCATTGTTTATGCTCCATACATAACGGTTCATGTTGCCCGTTAAATTAAAGTGAAGAACTTTCATAGGTGCATCCGGTAAGGTTGTTTTAACCGGTGAGCGCAACATTGAATAGTTTAATGTAACAATAGTGTTACTTACATCCATAGCTGTTGTATCAGCTGCTTTGTTAGCACTATTTGCATTAGCATCGCCTGTTATTTCCGGGTACATTACTGTATTCATATCCATTACCTGATTGCTCATTTGCATTCCCATATCGTCCATGCTGCCATCCATTTTCATCATTGAGTTCATCATCTTCATACCTTCAAAATATTTCAGCTTAGGCAAAACAGCGGCATTGACCTTTGTTCCTGAACCCAACCATAAAGAGGTAGCGTTTGTGCGGTCTTCAGAAGTAGCCCTTAATTCAAAACTTTTATCTTCAGGGATCACTACAACAACATCATATGTTTCAGCAACAGCAATAATCATTCTGTCCACTTCAACGGGTTCTACATCCATACCATCATTTGCAACCACAGACATTTTACCGCCAGCATATTGCAACCAGAAATAAGTAGAAGAAGAACCATTAATAATATGCAACCGAATTGAATCTCCGGCTTTATATGCTGATGCTTCTGCATTTACTTTACCATTGATGAAGAACTTGTCATAAGCTACATCACTTACATCCATTGCCATCATTCTCTTCCATTCATTGGTAAATTTTGTTTTAAAATATCCTTCTTTAATGGCTTCAGCATAATTCTGTGTGCTACCTTTTTTGATCGCATACCAATCCGTAGCATTATGTAAACTTCTGTCAACCTGGTAAGGCTGTTCATCAGTCCAGTCACTCAGCAGCATGGTAAATTCTTTAACAGGCTTTTCATTTTTTTTGTGAATGATAAATGCACCATACAAACCACTTTGCTGCTGCAGCATTGTGTGAGAATGATACCAATAAGTGCCGCTTTGTTTGAGCGGAAATTTAAATACATGCGTTTGTCCTGCACCAATAGGAGCTGTAGTTAAATAAGACACACCATCATATTGATTAGGCAAAATAAGACCGTGCCAGTGTAAAGATGTTTCAGTTTTTAAATTATTATGCACGTATATCAGGGCAGTATCTCCTTCTGTAAAATATAGCGTAGGTGCGGGAATCGAGCCGTTGATAGCAAGTGCATGCCTTTGCTTACCGGTATAATTAACTATTGTATCACCAATATATAAATGATAAACAACAGTATTGAGTTTGTTATGTTCTTCCATCTGGGTAGCTTGCTGCATCGGCATTGGCATTTCCATATTCTTGTGCTGCGAATACCCCAATGAATAACATGCAAGTAAAATTGTTGATAGAAATATAAGTTTCATTTTGGTAATTATTAGAATACTATTAAAAGAGATTTTTTGTGAACCGGGCATAGCATTGCTATTAGACATTCTTGCGTCGCACTCTTGTACTATATAACCTTACGCAACAATATCAATTGTGTTAAGCGGGTAACTATCTGCAGATGTTAACTTGCTATTTAATTATATCGCTAACCTTACCACAGGTAAGCATCTGTTTACCATAATAGGGATTTCTAATAGCAGCTTCATTGCTTAGCCAATAAGCTTTTTTCATTGGACAATATGCCTGGTAAACAGGCTGGTCTGATAATTTTACCATCTTTACCAACGAATAGATATTTGTTGACAAAGAAGAAAAGTATGCCTTTTGTTTTTCAATATCATTATTTTCTGAAATACGATTTGCATCGGAAACTAATTTATCCTTTAGAGAACCAAAAATGCTTTGCCCGGAAGCAGGCATTGAATTAAAATTAATGCTGCTAATAGTTTTCGCCAGGTCACCTGCTTTTACAGAAGCTGTTTTAGCATCTGAATTTATTAATGCATCTTTTACATTATAATATAGACTAAGTATTGGTGACAATGTTAAAGACGCTTTCTGAGCATTAACTGAAAATACAGTTGTCAGTGTAATAACTACTGTTGTTATTAAAGATTTCATGTTATTTATTTTTATAAGTTAGTGCCATGTACCTGGTTATTAATTTTTTTGTTGTAAAAAATTACATACATCCTTTGGCTGAAGAGACGGCAAAGTGATATTGTAAATATGTATTCATTGTTTTTATTTTACACAAAGCTATCACATCACCATCCCCGTTTTGTTATACAATAATGGGATGGATGTATATATTTTTTACTGTTGCGTTTATAGTTAATTGAAATTTTTTGTTTTTACATTCATCTGCCCGTATACTATGATAAAAAGGTAAACACCAATAATCCAATCTATTGACAAACAAAAAACGTCGTAGTGCGGCGGTCTTAAATCCGGGATAGGAAATAAACCATATACAAAGTCAAAAGCTCCATGCAGTATAAAACCGGCTGCAAGAAGATATGCATTCTTTTTAATTCCTAAATAAGCTAATGTGCCAAAGAAGAAACATTGAATACAATTGATAATAAAAGATGTTGTGTCGGTCCAGGTAAAACCGACATATAAAGCCCCGATAGCTGTAAGCATTAAGCCATAAAAGGCCTTTTCATCCAACTGTTTAAGCAACCGGGAAAACAGTATGGATATGAATCCTAAAGAAAGTCCTATTATTAAAGCAAGCGTCATTGTAGTTTGTTTTAGTTTTATGATTAACTGTAATATTGAAGTGATTTAATTGTCGCTAACTTCTGATCTTGAAAACAATTTTCTAAACCCGTAATGATAAATTTGAATATCCCCAATCTTTACAGGATATGCATTTACAAATGCCCATCCTTGTTTGCCCATATAATTCAATGCATCAATTATGGTGTTAAATTTTTTCAATTTACCATCGTCATTTTTTAGCCTGGTGTCTCTCCAGTAACTTTTCTCTTCGCCATAGTTTACTTCTAATGTTACCTTATTGCTAAGTAAACGGGGCGTTGCTATTACTTCGCAATACTGTTCAATCTTAGTCGTATCAGTTTGAGAAAACGAATGAAAGGAAACAAGCAAAGCGATTGCAAGGATGATAACTTTTTTCATAATCTTGATTTATAAGTTTGTGATTATTTTTTACGAATGATTAATTATAGTCCAGCAGCAGCTTCGTAACATTTGCAAAACTGCTTCCGTATTGTTGTGCAATTCTTTCCAGGCATACATCAATGATGTATTGCTTTTGCTGGTGATCATACTTGATGTATTCCGTTTTCTTAAACGAGGCTTCATCATTTTTTGAAAATGTTTCAGGCATTAATATATGCAGTTCATCCAAATTATTTTTATGCGAATCGCCTGTTGGTATAAGTGTTAACCCAAATTTTGTTGTAATAGTTTTACCTGAAGCACTGTATGTATTACATGATGATGGGAAACTACGATTATAAGTATCGAGCACACCTGCCAGATCAAATTCACTCATACCATCCTGGAGCAATACACCAACATTTTTATTTTTTCTAAACATCACTTTCTTAAGTATCGTGGTTTTGGTGCTTCCGCTTACAGCTATGCTTTGGTGTGCTGTTTTTATATCAGCATGTGGATAATAAATTTTAGCTGCAACGCGTTGCATGGTTTCTTTTCCAAAAAGTTCTTTTATTACAGCAAGGCTGCCTTCAGTAGCGTTGGAAACACCGGCTGTGCTAAATAGATTTCCACTTTGTGTTACACTAATATTTTGCACCCATATAGGTTTGGTATAGGGAACTTTTACAATCGGATAATCGGAAGCATGCGTGGTAAGCAATTTTCCATCATAAATACCGGTGGCTGCGGCTGTGATTGACCCATCGCATACAGCTAAAATTTTGGTTGTACTTGTGTAATTATCTTTTATCCAGTCAATCACGATTGAATCCTGTTGATTCTTTTGCATGGCTCCTATTTGTGCAGGAATAACGATCACATCAGCCTTCAGCATTAATGAATCAGCTTCAGAAAAAGTTATTTGCGGAAGTAAGAAAAGTCCTTTTTTTACATTGACCGGGTACTTATTTTTTGCAACGATATAAACGTTTGCTTTGCCCGTTTCGTTGAAAAGATAAAAAGGCGCCATCATATCAAACAGTTCTGTTCCATCATTATCTGCAACGATGAAAACATTTTTCTTAGCAGCATCTATTGCAGGCTGTTGCCAGTTAAAGTTATTGCTTCCCTTGTAAATTGTTTCGCTTCTAAACTCTCTTACCGGCTGGCAGGCATTGAAAAGCATGATGCAGAGCAGCAACAGGGTAGAGATTACAATAAATGTTTTTTTAAATTTTTTCATGATTGTTTTTTTGATACCACAAAGTTGCAATGCAGGAAGGCGTGGCTAAGAGACAGCAAGATGTCAGAAACGGACAACTTGAAAGGAGTAAAAAATAATTATGAGCCAGGCTGCAGCATTACTATTTAGCATCGTTGCGTCGCACACTTGTACTGTTGAAGCCCCCATCCCTAAAGGGGGTAAAGAACAAAAGCTGGTAAAGCCCCTTCAGGGGTTTAGGGCACAAGAGTGCGACGCAAGAAAAGTCTCATAGAAAATAAATTGTCGTGCACAAAAAAAATTCTTCTGATTTAATTTTTCAGAATTCTCTGTAGTTGCCTTGCAGTTTTAAAGCCACATTGCGCAGCTATATATTCCAGTGTGTAGTTGGGGTTATTAAGTAATGTTTTTGCATTTTCAATGCGTAATTGTGTAAGGTATTCGAGTATGGTAAGTCCTGTTTTTTCTTTGAAAACGCGGCTTAGATTTCTTGGGCTCATAGCAACCAGATCTGCCAGCATTTCAATGCTGTTTTCGCCGGAAAGATGATCAATCAAATAATCCTGCACTTCATGCACCTGCGGGTTGATATGATTGCGGTAATCAAGATAAATACTTTCCTGTTTATGGTTGTGGCTTCGCCTGTGATACACAACCAAGCCGCGTGCAACCTTATGTGTAAAAAGCGGACCTTTTAAATCTTCGAGAATGGATAATGCAAGGTCAATACCGGCGCTGATGCCTGCACTTGTATAAATATTTTTACTTTTTACAAAAAGAACATCTTCTATCACTTTAGCTTTTGGAAAACGTTGTTTAAGTTCCGGAATTCTTCTCCAGTGCGTGGTACATTCAATACCATCAAGTAAACCAGCCTGCCCTAAAACAAAAGCCCCGGTGCAAACCGAACAGACACTTACATTTTTGTTGGCACATTCATTTAGCCATTTAAAAAATGCTCTTTCGGTCTTAAAATCAAAACTGTTTAAATATTCATGTTCTGTGCCCGGTATAAAAATAAAGTCACCTTCATTTAATTCAGCTTCCCGGTAGTTTGCAATTTTACCGAAAGGAAGATGCGAACTGCAAATAATGTCCTGGTGGTAAGAATAGAACTCAAGACTTACATCATATCCATAAAACCTGGCTTCTGTAAAAACCTGTACAGGTCCGGCGAGATCTAAGAGTTCTACAGAAGGAGGTACTATAAACGCCATTTTTTTCATCTGCCTGGTATGAGTGTAGAAGTAAAGTTAGGGCAGACATCTGGTTGTGCTTATGTTTTTTGGTTCAATACTTATTTTTTAAAATTCTCTTTAATTGTTTCGCAGTTTTAAAGCCACATTGAGCAGCTATGTAATCCAGGGTGTAGTCAGTATTAGTAAGTAAAATATTTGCATTTTCTAATCGTAACTGTGTAAGATATTCAAGTATGGTAACGCCTGTTTTCTCTTTAAAAACGCGGCTTAAATTTCTTGGGCTTGTATCAACGAGTTTTGCAAGCAGTTTAATGTTGTTTTTATTGGCAATGTTTTCAATCAGGTAGTCCTGAATTTTATGTACCATAGGATTAATGTGCTTCCTGTAATTAATATAAATGCTTTCTTTCTGGTAGTTATTACTTCGCCTGTGGTACACTACTAATCCACGTGCAACTTTATGCGTAAAAACTGGACCTTTTAAATCTTCCAGGATAGACAATGCAAGATCGATACCTGCACTGATACCTGCACTTGTACGTATACGCCCATCTTTTACAAAAAGCGCATCAGTTAAAACTTTTGCTGCAGGAAACCGCGTCTGTAATTCTTCTGTCCTTCTCCAATGCGTAGTACATTTAATATTGTTTAATAACCCTGCTTCGCCAAGTGCAAAAGCACCGTTGCAAACAGAACAAACAATTATATTCTTTTGGAAGCATTCTTTTATCCATGCAAAATACGCATGTTCATATTTAAACTCCTTGCTTCTTACATATTCACAATCCATTCCAGGTATAAATAAAAGATCACCTTCGTTCAATCTTGCATCTTTATAGTTAGCAAGTTCTCCAAATGCGAGACCTGCAGTACTAACAGGCTTCTGCTGATAAGCATAAAATTCAATTGCTATATCGAAGCCATAAAATTTAGCTTCAGTAAAAACCTGTACAGGGCCGGCAAGGTCTAATAACTCAACAGTTGGTGGAATAATAAATGCAATTTTTTTCATCACAAATGAATCTTATATTAAAATATTGTTGATAAAGCGGAGCATTTGAACACATGCCCTATCAGGCAGATGGAGGGCTGTACATAAGCGAGATACCTTAAAATACTTGCTGTTAAAAAGAATTGTTTCATGTTTTGTTTTTTTGTTTATTTTGAATAATTAGTTGTGTGTGGTATGGCATCTTATTATAATGGAATAATGAGCGTGCTATCTGTTGCTCCCTTTGATACTAAAACACCATCCTCTATTTCAAGAATTCCGCCATTTGCATAATAACTAACGGTACTGTGTATTTCAAGATGCTCCTTACTATCAAAAACATTATTGATGACAACCCTTTGAAATAAGGCGTCTTCTGACAATGGGTATTGTTTTAGCTGAAGTGCATCAAATGTTTTGTTCCATATAGTTGTTCTGGAGTGACGGCTAACTTTTGTTATAGAGATACTGACCTTTGCAGTAGCATCATTATATATGGCTGATAAATAATCATTGGATTTATAAACTTCCAGGTTGAACTTTTTTACAACCGGCTTTTCAGTTACCGACCAACTTTTAGCCTGTATACATAAGACTGAAATCAAACCAGCTATTGCAATAAGGATGGTTGCTTTTTTATATTTGTATCGTTTTAAATTCATGATACAAATGTCTGGCGGTAATATAACTGCCAAGAGACAGGAAGATGTCAAGAAAGGACAAAGAATATTGCTTGTGTCTGCACGGAGGTGTTGCTAAAATTATAAATATGCGCCGGTATTAGCATAAGGATGGCATAATTATTAAGTAGTATTATGCTGTTCAATGTTGAATAGCATTACAAACCGTACAAGAGTGCGACGAAGGAAAAGCCCAACAGCATTAATACTGTTGGGCTCATAAACATTACTGCAATTATATTTTTACCAAATTCTTGCCCTTGCACTATCCGGCAAAAACATTTTGTTTCCTGGCTTTACATTGAATGCTTCATAAAATGCATCCACATTTGGCAATGGGCCATTTACACGAAACCTTTCAGGTGAATGTACATCAGTTAATACCTGCGTACGAATATTTTCAGGCCTTTCATTTTCCTGCCAGCTTAATGCATAACCAAGAAAAAATCTTTGCACGGGTGTAAACCCTGCAATCTTCTCTCCTTTTTTGTATTGCTCTGTTTGCTTAAAGGCATCCAGGCCAAGCAATACACCGCCTAGGTCTGCAATGTTTTCTCCTAATGTAGCCCTGCCATTTATTTTAAAAGTGTCCACTGCTACAAAATTGCTGAACTGTTTAATCAACACATCTGCCCGCTGTGTAAATTTTGCAGAATCCTGTGGCGTCCACCACTGTGTAAGATTTCCCTGCGCATCAAATTGTCTTCCTTCGTCATCAAAGCCATGTGTTATTTCATGACCAATAGTAGATGCTGCCATGTATCCATACACAACAGCATCATCAAGTTCATTATCATTATAACCAGGAACAATAAATGCAGCTGCAGGCAAAACGATCTCGTTATTAGATGGATCGTAGTATGCATTATAAGTTTGCGGGTACATAGTCCACTCTGTTTTGTCAACAGGCTTACCTAATTTATGCACGTTATAATTATGCCAGAAAATATTTGCGTTTACCATGTTCTGAAAGTAACTGTCGCCTGTTATTTCCAGTGATGAAAAATCTTTCCATTTATCAGGATAGCCAATCTTTTTATTTAACACAGCAAGTTTTGTTAATGCCTTTTGCCTGGTGCTATCACTCATCCATGGCAGGCTGCCAATCCTGTTCTTTAAAGCGGTGCGTATATTTTCTACTAAAGTTGTGTAACGTTGTTTTGCAGTATCATTAAAATATTTTTTTACATAGATCTGTCCAAGCAATTCGCCCATAACATTTTGTTCTGCTCTTATTGCTCTTTTCCATCTGGCTCTTCTTTCCTGCGCACCTGAGAAAAGCTTATTAAAGGAAAAAGCTTCTTTACTGAATGCATCGGGCAATGTTTCAGAGAACTCATCAACAAGCCTGTATCGCAAATAATCTTTCCATGTATCAATTGAAGTGCTGTGAAGTAACGTGCCCAATGCCTTGTAATAATCGGGCTGACCAATAATTACAGAATCCACATTTGATGTACCAAAGACGGTCATATAATTAGTCCAGTCAATACCACTAAAATCTTTCTCAAGATCTTTGGTTGCATACTTGTGATAATTGAGGTAAGGATCTCTCAGGTCTTCAAGTTTGCGGCTTGCTTTGGCAAATTGTGTTTCAAGAGCAAGAATATTTTTTGCTGATGCCAATGCTTTTGTTGAATCACCACCGATCATCATTAGCATAGTTGCCATATGCTTTACATAAGCATTGCGTATGTTTACAGATGTACTGTCTGTTTTAAAATAAAACTCTCTCTCAGGCAAACCAGTTCCTGCCTGGTAGATCTGCAATGCTTCAAGTGAACTGATCTTTGGATCTTGCCCAACATATAAACCAAATGCGGTGCTTACACCCATCCTGTCAAGTTCTGCAATAGTGTTCTGCAGTGTAGCTGCATCTTTAATACCGGCAATTTTATCAAGATAAGGTTGCAAAGGCTGTGTGCCTTGTTGTTCGATCTTTGCAGAATCCATAGCTGCTTTCCAGAAGTCGCTTATTTTTTGTTCTGCAGAACCCTTTGCAGCATTAGCTTTGGCAGCTTCTTCATTTATTGTTTTCAGCCTGTTTAATGTTTCATTTGGAATGACCTGGAATAAACCCCACCCACTCTCATCAGAAGGAATTGGATTTCTTTTGATCCACCCACCATTAGCATATTCAAAAAAATCATCCGCAGGGTTTATCGTAGTATCAAGATTTGATGCAAGCACATCAGGCTTAGTCGATTTCCCGGGATTTGAATTACACGCTGCAAGCAACAAAAAAAGAATACTACCCGGAACAATCTTTAAACGCATAAAATAATTTTCTGGCAATATAGCGATTTAAAAAAAACATCTATTTCCTTTTGGATTAGTGGTACGTTTTTAAACACCCGCTTATGCAAAAGCATCAGTTTCTATAGAGTTATTAATACACTGTACAGAAGATCATCAAAGTGATTTTAATTCAAAATATATTTGAAACTTCATTATAATGATTAACTTAGTTACTCCCATACTTAACTTTTTTTAAACAAACCTGTTTATAAATTGGTTTTACGGGGATTGAAAAAGCTAACTGATTATTATAATTTTTACGTCTGCATTAGCACAGTGGTGTTGAAAAACTACAGCCAATACTCATGGGTATTTCTTTTTGATTCGCTTTTAAGACCTACTATATAAAATCGCCAGCCATGACAAAACCATTTGTTTTCCCGGGATTATCCCTGCAAAACAAGCTGCCGCTGCTCATCTGCATACTGCTGCTTTGCACCGTTGTTATTTTTACTTATACATCTTACGAAGAAGTAAAAAAGGTATCTCTTTCCTCAGGCAGCGAACGTTTGCATACGCTTACAGATCAAATAAGTTCGATGTTTGTACAAATGGGAGAACGCTTGTTATCTTCAACACAAAAAACAGCTAATCTGCCGCCCATTCAGGCTTATATGGCGTCGGGTGGAAAAGATTCTCTTAAAAGTGTGCAGTCCCTGCTTGCTAAAGAACAGCAAGACACTCTGATACCCGTAGTACAGTTATTTGATGTACAGGGACATAAGATACTCGAAGCAGGCAGCAGTAAAATGTTCACGACAATAACCAGTTCCATTTTTCCAATACGCACTGCTGATCCGCGGTTTGCTATAGTAGGAAAATTATACAAAGAAGGTTCAGAGATGTATTTCCCAATTATAGTGTCTGTTACTGATGGAAAACAAATTTTGGGCTACTTTGTAAAATGGCGCATGCTGATTACCACACCTGCTGAGATCGAAGCACTGTCGCAATTGATGGGAGCCAGGAGCGCTTTTTATATTGGCAATGATGATGGTAGTTTCTGGACAAATGGTATTGTTCAGATAAAGGCTCCGCCTGTTGATCTTAAGAACCTTCAAAAAGTGATCAGCTATGATTATGATGGTAGCCCTTTGATTGCATCGGCAAAGGAGGTTGCAAACACGCATTGGCTCATACTCATCACCCTTTCACAGGAGGCAGTGACAGCGACAGCAAATCAGTTTTTATATAAGATGATAGCCATTGGTGCTGCACTCACCGTATTCGGTATTTTTTTTGCCTGGCTTATTAGCCGCAGTATTACAACGCCCCTTCAAAAACTCATTGTTTCAGCAGAATCCGTAGCCAAAGGCAATTATAGCCACCGGTTAAATATTAAACGGAAAGACGAATTGGGAAAACTTGCCAATGCATTTGATACGATGAGCATTAAGAGAAAAAAGTATGAAGACGAGCTTCGTTTATCACAGGAACAATTGCGGCAATTGGCGGCGCATCTTCAAAACATCCGTGAGGAAGAGCGCCTGGGTATTGCACGTGAAATTCATGACGTAATTGGACAGTTGCTTACAGCAATCAAATTTGATGTACATTGGCTAAGAAAAAAAATGAAGCCAGATAATGACGAGACAGATAATAAGCTGTCAGGCACGCTTCAATTATTGGATGAAACCATACATGCAACACGTAAAATTTCATCGCAATTACGACCAGATATTTTAAATGACCTTGGTCTTATTGAGGCCTTGCGCTGGCAGACAAACGAATTCCAGAACAGAACAGGCATTAGCTGCCGGTTCAGTTCTTTATTGCAACATCCAAAAATGGAAACATCCGTTTCTTTTGGTCTATACCGAATTTACCAGGAAGCGCTGACCAATATCGCAAGACACGCAAACGCCACTCAGGTAGATGCTGGTTTTGAATACGACAGTATCAACGGATTTTTTGTACTACGGATTGCCGACAACGGAAACGGGTTTGATCCTGAAGAAGTGAAAGAGAAAAAAAGGTTGGGAATAGTGGGCATAAAAGAGCGTGTTTTAAGCATGAATGGCGAATGTACTTTTGAAACAGCAACAGGAAAAGGGGTAACGATCATCGTAAGAGTGCCAGAATAAACTGGCATCTGAGTATTGCTTACTTACATTCTCCAGGCATACCTTGAATAGTATATTTGCAGAGTGGCTTTTAAAACCCATCGTATAAAACACTTTGCATTTGCAGGTAATGGTGTTATCTTCAAGAGGTGTTTTCAATTTACATAATAGCTCAATGTATAATCCCGACGATGAAAGGATTGCGACGCAACGATGTTCAACCGGGTTACTAAAGCCGGTATCACAATAATAATATCATTTATCTCAGCAGTTTTAAATAAAAAAAGACGATAGCTATTCTATCGTCTTTTTTATCGGATTTGTTTTACACTAAATCAAATCTGTCTAAATTCATTACTTTGTTCCATGCCGCAACAAAGTCTTTCACAAATTTTTCCTGTGCATCTGAACTGCCATATACTTCTGCAATAGCCCTCAGTTCTGAGTTGGAACCAAATACAAGATCGGCACGTGTTGCAGTCCATGTTGGTTTTGTTGTTGCACGGTTATAGCCCTGGTATAGTTCTTTATCTTCAGTAGCAGGTTTCCACGCAGTATTCATATCCAGCAGGTTCACAAAAAAATCGTTGGTAAGCTTGCCAGGGGTTTGGGTAAAAACGCCATGAGCAGAACCATCAAAGTTGGTATTCAGCACACGCATGCCGCCAACCAGCACGGTAAGCTCAGGTGCTGTTAGTGTAAGTAGTTGCGCTTTATCAATCAATAATGCTTCTGTTGATGCAGGATAATTTGCCTTCCGATAATTACGGAAGCCATCTGCCTGCGGTTCTAAATAGCCAACTGATTCTACGTCTGTTTGTTCCTGTGATGCATCCATACGACCTGGTGCAAAAGGAACAGTAATGTTATGACCTGCATCTTTAGCCGCTTTTTCAACAGCTGCACAACCTGCCAGTACAATAAGATCTGCCAGTGATATCTTTTTGTCACCTGTTTGCGTTGCATTAAATACTGACTGAATGCCTTCCAATACATCCAGAACATTTGAAAGTTGCGCAGGATTGTTCACCCTCCAATCTTTCTGTGGTGCCAAACGGATACGTGCACCATTTGCACCACCACGTTTATCTGAGCCACGGAAAGTAGAAGCTGAAGCCCATGCAACAGATACCAGTTTTGAAACCGATAACCCTGATTCCAGCACTTTTGCTTTTAATGCAGCAATATCATTTTCATCAATCAATGTATGATCCAGAGCGGGAATAGGATCCTGCCAAAGCAATTCTTCTGCAGGTACGTCTGCGCCTAAGTAGCGAGCACGTGGTCCCATATCACGATGTGTTAGCTTAAACCATGCACGTGCAAACGCATCTGCGAAAGCATCGGGATTTTCAAGGAAATGCCGGGATATCTTTTCATAAACAGGATCAAACCTTAAAGAAAGATCAGTAGTAAGCATTGTAGGCTTATGTTTTTTCGAACTATCAAATGCATCAGGAATTATGTCATCAGCATTCTTTGCTACCCACTGGTGTGCACCAGCAGGACTTTTGGTTAACTCCCATTCAAAGCCAAACAGGTTCTCAAAAAAATTATTGCTCCATTTGGTTGGTGTTTTTGTCCATATAACTTCAAGGCCACTGGTGATAGTATCTGCACCTTTACCAGATCCATAGCTGCTACTCCAGCCAAAACCCTGCAACTCCATTTCAGCAGCTTCGGGTTCTTTGCCTACATGCGTTGCGGGTGCAGCACCATGTGTTTTACCAAAGCTGTGTCCACCTGCGATCAACGCAACTGTTTCTTCATCGTTCATTGCCATGCGGCCGAACGTATCCCGGATATCTTTTGCTGCTTTTACAGGATCAGGATTACCATCAGGGCCTTCAGGGTTTACATAGATCAATCCCATCTGCACAGCAGCCAAAGGATTTTCAAGATTACGGGAATGTATATCACCATCTGCATTATCATCAGATGAAACTACACCATGCGCTTTATCCACACCATCTGAACCATGGGCGTATCGTATATCACCACCAAGCCATTTCGTTTCAGCACCCCAGTACACATCTTCTTCAGGCTCCCAAACATCTTCACGTCCGCCTGCAAACCCAAATGTTTTAAAACCCATTGATTCCAGTGCTATATTACCGGCAAGGATCATCAGGTCTGCCCATGAAATTTTGCTGCCATATTTTTGTTTGATAGGCCAAAGCAACCTTCGTGCTTTATCAAGGCTCACATTATCAGGCCAGCTATTAAGTGGTGCAAAACGTTGTTGGCCTGCTCCTGCTCCACCACGTCCATCACCTACACGATACGTTCCTGCGCTGTGCCATGCCATACGTATAAACAAGCCACCATAGTGACCAAAATCTGCAGGCCACCAGTCTTGCGAATCTGTCATAAGTGCATGCATATCTTTTTTTACTGCTTCCAGATCGAGACTTTTAAATGCTTCCGCATAGTTAAAATCTTTGTCCATAGGATTTGACAAAGAAGAATGCTGACGAAGAATATTCAGCTTTAATTGGTTTGGCCACCAGTCACGGTTTCTTGTACCACCGCCGCCAACATTTTGCTTTAAACTGCCGTTGTGAAACGGGCACTTACTAATGTCATTTGATTCCATAAATAAAAAGTTTGTGCTGAGAAATGAATATGTTTTTTACATCTTACCAAACAAAGGCAAGCACTGGTGATTGTTTCCGGCATCAAATCTATGATAACTGCATCATAATAGAAATCAATTAATTTTATAATCGCATAGAATAAAACTATAATAACACAAACCCCTTTTTGCACCTCAAAAAAATAACAGGGAATGCGCCATTGGTGCCTGGATAATTTGCTGGCTGATGCTATTACTTAAATAATTTTTTGTTGACAGGCTTTGGTGTATCATGCGGCAGTGGTTGTGTTACTCACTTCAAAGTTCTGTTCTTTGGGCACCATTAAGCAGATACCAGCAAAAGTATGCAGCATTGGTTATGTGTTTTTATCATAGAATGCGCTTGCATAGTAACTATACGAAGAAGCTCCTTCGCAATTGGTATTCACTGAAAGCAACCTGGCTTTTGTCTTCGCTATGATGACATATAGTCTGCAGTACAAGTGAGTGACACAACGAAGATGCCACATGCATTGTAGCGGGGCTACAAAAATTCTCCTACCAAATTTTTATCCGCGCAGAATCTGCCAGATACATTTTATCTGTGGGTTGTATATGGAACGCATCGTAGAAATGTGTTGAGTTCATGAGCGGACCGTTTACGCGCCACATGGGTGGTGAGTGTGGGTTATTGTTGATCCATAAACGCAGGAACTCATCTTTCATCTTTACACGCCAGATAAGTGCTACGGAGAGGAAGAAACGCTGGTCTGGCGTAAAGCCGTCGATGGTTGCAGTATCCTGCCCTTGTTTGGTGAGTTTAAAAGCATCGTATGCAATGGCAACGCCGCCAACATCTGCAGTGTTTTCACCAACAGTCATGGCACCTTTTATATGCAATGTATCGGGTACGGTAAATGAACTATAGAGATCAATTATCTGTTGTGTTTTTGCTTTGAACTTTGCGTAGTCGTCTTTCGTCCACCAGTTTTGTACGTTTCCGTTCTTATCAAATTGTGCACCCTGGTCGTCGAAGGCATGCGTCATTTCATGACCTATTACCATGCCGATGCCACCATAATTAAGTGCATCGTCTGCGGCATCATCGAAATAAGGTGTTTGTAAAATACCCGCAGGAAAAACAACTTCGTTTGCGAAAGGATTATAATAGGCGGTGACGGTTGGTGGCGTAGTAAACCATTCTGTTTTATCAACAGGCTTATTGAGTTTTGCAAGTTGATATTGATAACTGTTGGCGTTAGCAGATACGGTGTTTTCAAAATATGTAGAGCGTGCAATATTTACTTTACTATAGTCTTTCCATTTATCAGGGTATCCTATTTTTTTTGTGATGGCGAATAACTTTTCTTTTGCTTTTTGTTTGGTGCTGTCACTCATCCACTCGAGATTATTTATTCTTGTTTCGAATGCTTTCTGCAAATTATTTACAAGTTCGAACATGCGCTTCTTGGCATTTTCTGAAAAATATCTCTTTACATACAACTGACCGAGCGCTTCACCAAGTGATTGGTCAACCACACTTGCCATGATCTCACCACGTGATTTTTGTATAGCCTGACCGGACACTACTTTGTTAAATTCAAATGCCGCATCTACAAAAGGTTTACTTAGCACGCTTGCATAGTTGTTTAAAGAATAAGCTTCCAGATAAACTTTCCAATCGTTAATGGCAACAGATTTTAAAAGTGTATTTAGTTTCTCGTAATAAGCAGGTTGCGATACATCAATAGAATCTGTTTTGGCACCGAGGTTATCTAAAAAAGTTGCCCATCCAATATTGGGTTGCTTTTTTGCAATTTCTGCAACAGCCACTTTATTGTAGTTGGCATTTATATCGCGTAGCTCAATATTTGTTCTGTGCGATGCAGCGAGTTGTTTATCGATACTGTATACAAGTGCTGCGTTTTTATTTGCAACTGCTGCATCTTTTCCTGTGAGTTGAAATAGTGTTGCCAAATATTTTTTATACGCTTGCTGTATGGCGATGCTTTGCGGATCTGTGTTGAAATAATAATCTCTCTCAGGCAAACCAATACCTGTCTGTGAAACATGTGCTATGTTCATGCTGCTGTTTTTATTATCCGGACCTACACCAAAAGCTATGATAGATGTATTGTTAACTCTTGTTTCCGCAGCTACAAATTTCATTAAAGAAGGAACATCAGTAATGTTGCCAATAGCAGACAGTGTAGGTTTGACAGGATCATACCCACGTTTGTTGACGGTAGCTGTATCCATACCGGAAGCATAAAAATCACCCACTTTTTGTTCGATGCTGCCTGCGGTGTTAGTTGCCTTTGAAACGCTATCTAATATATTTTGTAAACGCATGCGCTGCGGGTAATTCATGAACATATAGGTCCCCACGCCTGCTTGTGACGGTGGTATTTGCGCAGTGTCGTACCATTTGCCATTTACGTAACGGAAAAAATTATCGCCGGGTTTTAGAGTAGAATCTATGCCCTGTATGGCTACAAATGATGTTTCACTATTGTTCTCCGGTTTGTTTGTGCAAGCTGTAAAGAACAGGACTGCTGTAATTAGTAATGGCAATTTTTTCATACATAAATCTTAGGTGAGTAAATAAGCAGTTAAAGATAATGATCTGTGCATGATGAGAAATACCGTTCAAAAAGTTGTTGGGAAAGCTATGGATTTACTTTCCGATACAAAAAGTAAAGAATGCTGTAGATAAAGGGGTTTCAGCGATTGGGCAACAAATGGGCAACATGAATTTAAAAACAAGAGAAGAAAAGAACAAAATGTTTTCAAAGTTAGAAGACAGAAACTGTTTGATATAAACCTCGTTGCCCTGCTTTAGCAAATGTATTTATTTTCTGATACTCTGGCAATGCTTCGCAATAATATTTATCATAGGGCTTTGCATAACCTTCATTAATCATCATCTCGTTTAAGCAACTTCCATCGGGCAACAACACATAAGCTAAGGTTCTTCCATAAAGATCAACGCTGTGTTGCCTCTCCATTACTAAAGTTATTGAAGTACCTATCGGAGCAATTGAAGAAAGATATTGCTTTGATGCCTGCCCCAATTCTAAAAGCAATTGCCCAGGCAAATGCGTTTCTCTTTCATCTTGTTTCAGCTTTCTTGATCTTCTTACTTCCGGGGCATCTATGCCAAGAAAGCGAATTTCTGTTTCTTTCCTGCCGAACATATCAACCACACATAACCCATCACCATCAACCACTTTAGTGATTTTGAGGTGTGTTTTGATTATTGCCTGTCCGTATGCTTTGATTTGCACTTGTTTACTTCGTTTATTATACTGTAAATCAATGTATTGCAGTGTAAATTTGAGAAGAAAAATTTGATTTACAAACTCTTTAAATTCTATAAAAAATGGCAAAGCAAACAGGTTTAGTAAAATACTCCGGCACAATGGGCGGGGTAAGGCATTTTAAAATTAAAGGCTTGTCTGGCGACTTCGCCGGCATGGTCGGCGGTCCTTCAGGTGATCAGATTTTAACTGCTCCTGAATTTGAAAGAACTCGTGAAAACATGAATGAATTTGGCGGTTGTGCTACTGCCGGAAAATCTATTCGTGTAGGTTTAAGCCAGGTGATTAAGCAAATGAGTGATCCCCAAATGACCGGACGGCTTACCGGGGTTATTAAGAAAATCAATTTGGAAGACCAAACAGAAGCAAGGGGTTATCGTGCTATTTTGATCTCCCAGGAAAAGCAATATTTAACAGGCTTTGCTTTTGATAAAAACGTCAGCCTTGAAGGTGTTTTCACTGCACCTTATACATTAAGCAACAGTGTTGCCCGTGATGCAGGTACTTTAACCGTACCAGCTTTCAACCCGGCAAACCTTGTAAATGCTCCGGCAGGCTCTACACATTTTCGCTTGTTGGTTGCACTGGCTTGTGTATCGGATTTTGAGTACAACGATCAAACAGGAACTTATGAGCCAATTGATCCTGCAAACAATGAGCTTTCAAACGTTGCTTACTCCGGTTATTTGGATTTAACTGCAGCTATTGCAACATCAACTGTTGTAACTGCTACTCTCCCTGGCTCTCCTACTCTTACTGCTGATGCAAGTGTTCTATTCTGTATCGGAATTGAGTTCTATCAAAAAGTAGGACCTAATTATTATCTGTTCAACTCAGGTAATGCTTTAAAAGTTGCGGATATTTTCTAAGCGATAAATATTACGACCAGAAACAGCCTTGCATTCTTGCAGGGCTTTTTTATTGTCCACCTGTTTGCATTATTTTTTCTAATGTGGTGCTTCATGGTGCTTTCATCCTTGCTTCATGGTAGGGATATGTACGAGACACTTCAACCTATTGCATTTCTTCTATCAATAATTTTTAAAAGAAAAAGAAAAACCGAAAAAAAGAAAAAGAAAGCACTGGCATTGGTGGCGTGGCAAAGACTGCAAGGAGGAACGGAATAAATGATGGGTTTTGTGCGATGGCTTTGTGTTTATGCCGTAGTTCCTTGCAGTCTTTATGTGAGTGGGCTTTGTGTTAGCCACCTAACTTTGCTGGACTTTTTTTATTGGTTTATTGTTCTAAATAATTTCTTCCTGCTTCCCTTCCTTGCTTGCAGATCCATTCAATACCGGATGCTGTTTTTCTTCCTGCTGAATTGTATTCCCTGTGCGTTGGCAGGAAAGGTAATAGCGCCTGCGGCAAAAAGAAGCTAAAGCCCTGCGGCACACTTGTCCGCAGTGAGGCGTGGAAGCGTAGCGAGCCGTCAAAAGACACCGTAGAGAGGTACGAACGAAGGTGGCTGCGAGTGCCTGCCGCAGTGGTGGCTACAGAGCCGTGAAACGGCGGTAGACAGCTACTAAGAATGCAAGGGTTTGGCGTGTGTTTTTGTTTTCGTCAAGGCTTCGTGCGGCAGGACAAAAACCATGACAAACCCGCAGCTGCGGCAGGCAAGCAAGGCGAGCAAAATTATTGGCAGCGGGTGGACTGAATGCGACTGAAGTGAATGGAGGACGTAGTGTAGCGGAATGGAACCCAGTGAGTATTGTAGCGTTAGTTTGCGAAAAGGTATGTGCATCACTTGTGCTTTGCCTTGTGTGTTTGGCATAGTGTGCCATGCCTTGCAGCAAATGGTCAAGCTGCAAACGTGGTGTAATGTAGCGGAACGAAGGACGAAATGAACGAAGTGGCATGAAGGACACAGGAGCTGCCGTGAGAAATGAGGAGGAACTGCAAGAAGTGTGACAAACTGCGAAGCGTAGCGGAGCACCCGAAGGGCATTGTCAGCTTTGCCAATACCTTAAAAGGAACATAAACAGATCTATTGGCAATGCTGCAATGGTTTGGCGCATCTGCTTGCGGACGACGAAATGACGAACACCTTATTACCTTGCAGCGTGGGTCGTGCTGATGTGAGAATTACTGATGCCTGGATTTATACTGAAGCTGAAAAGAAGCCTGGCAAAAAGCAAGTGCCATGAGGTACGAAGGGCTCTTGCTGTGGGAAGCCGAAGGTTGCTATCTTATTGCTTTGTGTGTTAGCATAGCTACCGTAGGCTGAAGCAAAATTGCCGAATAGAATTACAAAAGGTAAAAGTGAGTGACACAACAAAAGTTCAATCAAGGTACTGAAGCTGGTAACATAAAAAATCACATTACTTCATAAAACGTAAGTAAGTTTCTTTCATTATCTACAGCAGCAAATTCCCTGTGTCCCCAATATTGTTCTATAACTACAGTATCAGGGCTGTGCAATGCTCCTTGCTTTTTGTATTCTTCGTATAGTTCATCTACACCTTGCAGTTCTATTCTGCAACTTGCTGTGCCTGCGATAAAACTTTCTGCACCTGTCCATATTGGTCTTAGAACTAAAAACACACTTCTCCATTTCCAAGATTTATCGCAGGATTGCCATAAGTGTATTTCTATTTCATCACGGACTGCAATAGCAAAAGTTTCTTCCTGATGGCGAATTGTAAAGCCTAACCTTTTTGTATAATATTCACATGATTTTTTCACACTTTGAACAGGTAGTGCAGGTATGGTCTTTTGCATTCTCATAAGCTGTTTTTGTTTTTTACTAAATCAATAATAAAAGCTATCGCAGCTATCAGGAAGATTGTTATACCTACATAAACCTGTGGCTCATTTAGTATTCGTAAGGCAAAACAAAACATTGTACAGTTGAAAGCATTTACAATTATTGCTATTGCTTTTGTAAATTTTGAACCGCCTCTATCTATTGCTACAAGATTAAGTAATCCTGAAAAAATGATTGCCATTCCCGCACCAACAAACCAGAGTGTTTCCGGGTTCATGTGTAACGGAAAAGCAAAACTTATATGCACTATGCCAAGTAGAATAATGATGTAAGAAATTATTCTGATCATGGTGTACATACAGGTTCGGTTGTTGAGTTAAGTATCTGCTGCTTCATTTGTTTCAGCATGGATCTTCTTATTAACTGACTAAATGGTTTTACAAAAAACCAATACTTTTTGAACTGTGACTTCAATTGTTTACCGCCACACCAAACTCTTGTTTCTGTAGAAATAATATGCTGTGAATTGCTTTTATCATGGAGCTTAAAATTGATGACTGCTTTTATTATTCCATCATCATCTTTTTGCATAAACTCTTTTGAAGAAACATTTGAGCGGCAAGTATTGAACATGGGGTTATCGGTAACCATTCCGAAAAGTATTTCCTTCCCTGGTTCTTCATCGAGTTTTATAAAACCCATTTTGGTAAGATGCTCAATTGAGTAAACCTCCTTTGACATTCCTCTGATCCTGAAAAGTAATTTTATCAATGAACTGTTGCTAAAATCACATTGTAACATCTTCTGGTAAATATCGTCAACAAAACCATTTAATTCAACAGAGTGAAACTCGTTAAACTGGTAAGCTGGAAGATATTTATCTATCAACATTATTTATTGTTAGGAGCAGCAAGAAACTCCTTCTTGTATTGGTGGACACTTAACAGTACCATAAGTACAAAATACACAACAGTCACCGTGCTTTGGTTTTACTAATGTTTCGCAATTTGTACACTTGTAAAAGTATGTACAAGCATCTGTAGGCATAGTTTCTTCTTTCTGGAAGCCACATTCAGGACAAGTGATTGTTGATTGTAGTGTTATTGTTTTTGCCATAGTTTATTGTTCTTTATCGCAACATGATTTACCGCTTCCTTGTGAACATGATTTATCTTTTTCACAACTTGCTTCCGGTGCTATACAAAGTTCAACATGAGGCATTTTACCTTTGCCTACATATTTTTCACCGGCTTGCTGTATTTGATCTTCTACCTTATTATAAGTTTCAGTATTTAAATCTTTGTAGGATGAAATTGAAAGAAATAAATTTTCATAAATCTTAGCAATGTCTGCCTGGAATTGTTTTTCAAATGATGGCTTCAATAATTTTTTTGCCTTGTAACTGGCAATAGTATTTTGTGCAATGATGCCTGCTTCTTCCTTGCTTAACTGGTCCACTTCTTTACCTTTAAACCATTGGCTTTCGTTAGGAAATGATTTGGCATAGGCATTAGCTTCTGTTGAAGACAATTCTGAAAGTTCAACACTATGAGAGGTACTAACGGTTTTTATGATTTCAGTTTTTTTGTCCTCACCTGTATTTGTGTTCCATTTTACTGCTACAATAGTTCCCCTTTTATTTAACCATGCTCCTTCTACTGCATCATTATATTTTTCCAAATCAGCCAACATAAATTTTGCTTTGCTGCCACAACCAATTGAGGGTGCTGCATGACAAACTAACGGAGCTTCATAAAATGTGACTGCTGTATTGGATGCATTCATAACATCATAGCTTTTTACTTTGTAACCGGTTTTGTTAATGGCTGCTTCAATCGTCTTTACATCAACTTTTGATTTATCAAAAGTGACTAAGCTGCTCCTGCTGGCATAAGAAGTTTTATAAGCTAATACGCCGTTCACTTTGGTTAGTTCATTGTTTACATGCTCTTCGCAACCTTCGCAGGTCATGCCTTGTATGGCAAACTTTACCTGTTGTTTGTTGTCAACAAGGGCAACTGTTGCAGCATGTGCTTCAGGCTTGGGATAAAATACTTTTGCATATAGTGGGAATGTCATCATTAGAACAGCAAACACTGTTACTATTCCAAGAAATGTTTTTGATTGAAAGAATGAAGCCTTCTTTGTTGTTTCGCAATTGCAATCCATATCATTAGTTTTAGTTGGTTTCAATTTTACATACCACGCAAAGGCAAGTACAGCAATTGATAAACCTATTAGGTAAGGTCTTGCCGGTTCTATCCAGGAAAAGTTTGCAGCTATGCTGCTACTTCCTGCAAGCAAAGCGATAACAGGTGTAATGCAACAAAGCGAAGCTGCGAATGCTGAAAGAAGTCCCGCACTTGTATAAGTGCCCGGTGATTTTATACTTATCATACTGTTTCCAGTTTTTGAGTTTGTACGTTAATGTGTTTGAAGAAAGGCTTTAAAATCTTTAGATTTTCCTGTGTAAGTGAATAGTAAATTGTTTGCCCTTCTTTTCGTGTTTCTACAATATTGCCATCCTTTAACTTTCTTAGATGTTGTGATACTGCCGGAATACTCATTCCTAAAATGTCGGCAAGGTCGCAAGGGCATAACTCTCTTTCTTCTTCCAATAAATAAATCATTTTCAGTCTGACTTCATTGCCTGCTAAAGCCAAAATATTTGATAGCTGATAAAATGATTTTTGAGCTGTTTTTAATTTGCTCTTGCAATTATTTATTTGTTCGTGATCTGCAAACAGTCTAATACAAGTGGTATTGTCCATGAGGCAAAGATAATAGAAATAACTATTTAAGCAAATGCTTAAATAAGGTTAGCCTTACTTTAACTCTCTGGTGAGATAAGCAAAAAAAAAGCCCGAAGGCTTAAAAAGGCAAACACTGAAAATAATAAGTACGCTGCCCAGGCTGAATGGAACAACCAATGCAAGAACCAAACAGCGACTTAAACTGCTGCAAGGTGATGGGAAGAAACACAACACCATTGGCAGTAGTAGCACAAAGGAAAATGCTGAATGAGGAAGAACGTTGATGAACAGAAACGCTGATAGTAGACATAACACATGATTTAATGATGAAAAAATAAAATGATGCTATGCTACAATTGCCGCCGTTCCCAAGCCAAAAGGAAACGGAATAAATGATGGCTTTGTGTGGTGGGGCTGTGTTTATGCCGTAGTCTTTTGGCTGCTCGGCTTTAGTTATGTTTGGCTTTGTACTACTGCCGGGGCGGCAATTAACTTTGCGGAAGATTTTATTTTTGCTCCTGTGCTCTAATCACAATTAGTTCTTACCAATCTCCGTGCTCTTTCATTTCTTCTATCTTATTAAAGATTGCTTCTTTTGCTTCACTTAGGTATTGATATGAGTTCAAACCAAAATTGCCATCAATTGTGTACTTGAATTTGTTTGTTTTTTTATCACGGAAGATTACCAACAGATGTTCTTCAAACTTGTAATAGTCGTTGCCTTTCTGGCTTTGCTTCCAATCTTTGTACTTCCAATTCTCTTTACGTTTGGCTTTATTTTCTAATTGACGTTGCCTTTCTTTTGGATTAACATAATCGCCTGTCATTTTCTCTGCACAAACACATCCTACCCTGTAAGTTTCTGCAACTTCATCATGTGATAGGATATGAACATAGCGTATCTCTTCTTTGCCGCACATCATGCAAGTTTCGTATTCTTCACCTTCTTCCCGCAAGTCTATAATGGTTTCATATTCCCAACCCTTATGTGGCACTCCTGGTATGTTCCAATAGTTTGCCATGTGCATCGATTTATAAAAACCAAAGGTTTTTTCTTGCGAACTCTGGTAAGGTATTGCTTTCAAAGTGTGGGTAAATCTGTGCAACCATTTCAGGGTATTTTATTGTAACCGGCAGGTTTTGCTGGCTTACACTTTTCCAATACATTCTGCTGAACTGGTAAACCTGATCCATCAATTCAGTTATCAGGTTTTCGTCCTCCAATAATTCAGGTTTTGTTGCCGCAAATGAGACCTTTACAGGAAAGTGATATTCCTTTGCTGTTACCTGTGATGTTGGATTGTAGCGTGTGTTGTTGAATAACAAATATTCTTTCTTACCAACTTTTAAAATAGTACCACTGTAAGGCATTAGGTTTTGGTTCTTTGTATCGAATGCCAATAACTCTTTGCTTTCTGTTTTATTGATGGTAACAACGATTACTGGTATTGATAAACCTAATGTGTGCAACGTGTCAACAATCGGCTGTATTTCCTTTTTGCTTATGTCTTTGTAAAAGTGAATGATGAGCCTTTTTGTTGTGTAGTGGTCAACTACATATTTGCTTACTGCAACTCTTATAGAACCTGCAAGCATTTTTGTATCATCTGCGGTAAAGCAGTCGAAGCCTTCAAATACTCCTTCATTGTTGAAGCAAAATGCACTTCCTACATACCTTGTCTTACGGGTTACTGAATAAAATGCACCAATGCCCACAATGAGTTCATCTGACTTGATACGGTTCAATCTCCACGGAATGCCGCCCAGCTTTGCCAGTATTGCTATCTCAATATTTGGCAGGTAGTATTTAAAAGCATCTTTTGAAATATTGTCTTTGTAAACAACCTGTGAGGTTATGCCTTCCTGCAACAGTATTTCCTTTATGCGGAAGTAAACTTTCTTTTGTTCTTCATCATCTACAAACCTGCTTACCGGTGTAACATAAATAGCAATGTATTGAATGCCTGGCTTCTTCTGCAAATTCTTCACTCCCTTTTGTACTTCCTGAACTGCAGTTGTAATGTTTTGAAAAGCTATGCCTGCACCATCATCAAATAATAATGGTTGTTTTATGAAATCGTGTATTGGCGGGAAAGCTGTGTACTCATTGCCTTGCTGGTCTTTTGCTTTCATGCCGTTCTTGAAATAGTTGTAAAGCCTTGCTACTGCACCATTCTTATCTGATTGCTGATAAATGAAAATAAAACGAACATTATTTGCTGCTGTTGGCTTGTACGGTCCTTTCCGCTTCATGTCGGTCTTAGGTTCCGTGCCTAACCTGTCTAAGCCAAATAACAAATCATTTGAGCCGGGTAAGGTCATTTGAACTTTGTCTTCCGGTACGAAATGAAAGCCATTGTTGCAAAGCGGTATCACATTTTTAAAGTGTGCCGTGTTCAGATACTTCTTGTAAAAATCATTAAGCAGTTCCCAATATTTCGGGTATCTGTTGCCGGTGCTTGGAATGTCGAATGCAATATCAAAGGCAGGCTTTAAGGTGTTGGTTAAAACAATATGCAGCTTGTCCAGGTGTTGCTTGTAGTCAAGTGGCAAGTATTTGTATTTATGCAGTTCCTTATCTGCTTTTATCCAGTTTAGTTGTGTTGTGTCAATGCTGCCTAACTCTGCTAAACTCATGTTGAGCACTTTGGTTGTGCCGTCATAAGAAACTATCATTTCAGGACCGTTGGTAATTCTGTGGTGCTGAATTTTTAAGGTAAAAAGATTGTAAATAGTATATCGTGGATCTGGCTGCGAATAATGCTTAAACCAAACTTCAATTTCGTTCGTGAAACTTGGTCTCATGGCATCTGCTATGCCTTTGAAATGTTGCCTTATCAGATAGCGGTAATAGTGTGCTGCAAAGTGTATGCTCTCCTGGAGGTTTACCGATATTATTATTGCATCCTCTCTTGGCTCCTGAAAGTCTGTGTAAAGCCATTGTTCAAAATCTAAGTCCTGTGTATCAACTAAGCCTTCAATTAGACCTTGCAGATCATCAACGTGAATGGGGCAAAAGCTATCTTGTTTCTTTGTATAAAAAGCAAACTCTTTCTCCAGGATAGGAGGTTGAAATGGAATGATGTTTAAGATTAGCGACTGTTGAGACATATTGATCAGATTTCTAACGGTACAGATTTAATAAGTTTGTCTTTGGGGATATTTATCTTGTATTTATCCATTAAAAACTCATCAACCTCTCTCACACTTTCAACGTTCAATAAAAAGTTCTTCTCTTCAATCTTCAATTCACACACACCAAAGTTTTTTACATAATTCTTAGCATACGACAAGTAACCAGCTGAATAGGGCTTGCTTGTATTCTGCATATAATAATGAAATATGCTCGATTGAAGTATTTTCTTTAACGTCATTAGTTCGTCGGCTGAACTTCCAAAAATGGCATACCCGCAATAAATAAGTAAACTTTTATCGGCAGTAAAAACAAAATGAGGCAACTTCGCCATATAAGGAAAAAGCAATTTAAACCCTTTATCCGTCAGTGCTTGTGTCCTGCCGAAGGCATACCAGGCTGGGTATTCACCTTCACCCTTATCTCTTTTTTCTAAGGTTTCTCGATTTTCTGAAAGATATTTGAATGTTTTAGGAAAGCTCTTCGACAATATCTTTTCAGGCATAAGGGAAAATGGTGAAATACCATTTGTATAAGGGTAAATAAGTTTTTCTTTTACTGTGGGTATTTCATGCTCAAATTTTAGAATATTGGGTTTGATGATGTCTCTACAAATAGCTTTTTCTATCTTAAATTTTTTCTCATCTTGAAGTAAGTAAAAATAGTTTTCATCTTCAGCTATGGGTTTGAATATGTATATATCATTGCTCAAAGTGGCGATACCGTTTCTGATCTTATACAGCTCACCTAAAGGACTACCACAACCTTCAATCTTCTTAATGTTCTCAACTATTTTCTTATCGTTTAGTAACCATCCCTTTTTTGAATTTAAGGTTATGTAAGGGATAGAATTGTAGTTAGAGATTGGATTATTTAAATCAATACTTTTCTGCTTAATAAATAAGACGGAAGAACTCTCTTCTTTCGTAACAATACAAATGCAACTGTATGTTGACTTATTGCCAAAGATTTTCTCATCTCCAAAGTCTATGATTGTAAGACCAAATCGGTTATCCTGAAAATATTTTCTAAGAAGGCGAGCATTTACACTTTTAAAGAATGAATTAACTGTGATATAACCTAAAACTCCTTGCTTATTCAAAAGGTTTAAACCAATTTCAAAAAAGGGGATATACAAATCTGTGTTGCCTGAATTAGTAACTGACCATTTTGATAATAAAACTCTTGACGGCTCGTCTATATTTTTTGAACGGACATAAGGTGGATTGCCAATGATTAAATCAAAACCTTCATTAGCTTTTATTCTTGATGAAGATTTATACCAATCAAAATCCAGTGCATTGACCGCAAATAAATTGAACTGATAACTTTTTTCATCCTCACCAGAAGATATTGCTAACAATGACAATAATATTTCAGTTCGTTCAATGCTATGTTTGCTAATATCTAACCCATAAATATTGTCACGAAATATTTCAGAATAAAGTTTTCCTCTTTCTTCATGTAAGTGAAGGGCATAGGTATATAGGAATGCGCCACAACCACAAGATATGTCAGCTACCAAACAGTTATTTAATGGCTTTTTAATTTTTGAGATGCATTTTTTTATTATAAAGTTTTTGATATAGTTTGGCGTATAAACTGCTCCATTAATTACTTTGTCTTCGTTAGGAATTGCTAATTCAAATGCTTCAATCAATTCATCAAAGCCAAACTTAAAATTTGTTTCAGGCAACAACGTGGCACTGTTCCCTTCCTTCAAAAGAAGAGACTTTATTAGCTTATTATTTGTAACAACTAATTTATTAGCTTTTACAAAAGAAGAAACGATAATCCTGTTAAAGAGTAATTCATCCTCTTTATAAGCCTGCATTATCTTTTTGAATTGATTATTCATTTCATTAACCTTTTAGAATATCTATTCTGTTTACACTTCTACCTTTTGCCCGAAAGAAATTTATGTCATCATCTGATAACCCGTACATCTCAAACACTTTGTTATCTAAATCGCTCCACAGCTTCGTTAGTGCTTTACCATAGGTTCTTTGCTGCAATGGCGAGCCACCTAAATATTTATTTTGTGCAGTCTCTATTTTTTTCGCAATTGCCGCAACTTCATTAATCAGAGCCTCGTTATCTCTAAATGTTTCCGCTGGAAAAGGAACTGGTTCAAGAAATTGCTTATTAAACTTAAAATAACCACTCTGTTGAGGATTAGCAATTGAACGTGCTAAGACAGAATAAACTGTTGAATTAATTACCGCTGATAACGCATATAGATAGACTTCTTCCTTGTTAGGAATATCAATGAAAAACATATTCGCATTATCACAGTAAATCTTATCAGAGAATGTTACGGATGCAAATGTGTCCAATGATGTCATTGGCACTAAGACTTTTGCGTAAGTTGCTCCGTGATTGTTTGCCCTGGTATATAAGTGCCAATACTCATCGTCATTATAATGTTCGACGTTCTCTTGTATTGTCTTCTTATTCCTCGTAAGATATGCGCCAGCTAATGGATACCTTTTCTTAAACTCGCTGAATTTTATTGCGGTTACCTCACCATCTTCTACATCGTAAGGGAAAATGACAAATAAGTCGGGATCAGCGACTTTGTAAGGATAGAAGTTTTCGTTTGCAATAAGTGGACGACAAGCATCTACTTCAATTTCAAAAGCTTTTTCAAGATGTGTTTTCCCACTTATTATTCCTTTCTTAATCGAGAGTGCCCGAATGTGGTAAGCTCGGTCCCATAATACCTGTACACCTACTCTAACCTTTGCATAATTGCCTAACGTACCTAATGCCAGCAACCTTGATTTAATTGCAATCAATTCTGTATCATCAAAGCTCCACGGATTAGCAGAAATAGTACTTGCTGGTAGATCGACATATTGACTTATCGCAGTTTCTCGGACTTCAGAGGCAAGTGTTTCCAGCTTGTTTTTATACAACTTGTATTTGAAATCTTCAGGACCTGTTTTATCCAGAATAAGTATTGCAACATAGGTTATCCGGTCTTTGAAGATTGTAGTTGTTTCAAAGTCAGAAATCAACGATAGCAGTTTACCATTGGAAATTATTTCCCTGATTTTTTTACCGTAATCAGTTTTGAAAAAACGTTTTTGAATTACAAAACCTAATCTGCCAGCTGGATTTAATAAGGTAAGTGCTTTTTCAATGAAAGGAATAGCCAAATCAATTTTGCCATTTTGAGAGGAAGCGAACTTGTCTTTGATATATGCGTGCATGTGAGGTAGCTCAACATTATAGTTCTTCACCTCTACGTAAGGTGGATTACCAACTATATAATCGAACCCTTCATGATCCTCAAATATCTCTTTGAAACCATGTTCTTCTGACCAGTCAAAAATATTTGTTTTCAAGAGCTCTTCTTCATCATCTTCAAGAGCAGGGTACATTTCAAGAATATCATTTTCAACAAGAGAATTACCGCACCGTATGTTGTTGCCTATACCATTAAGAATTTTGCTACCAAAAATACCTATCTCATTATAGGCTTCCGCATATTCTGCTGCATCAACAATTTTAAGTGACAAAGACATTTTTGTTACTTCCACAGCTTCGGGATCAATATCCACTCCGAAAATGCAATTTTCTATTATTGCTTTTTTGCCTAATAAGTTGAGAACGGTTTCTGAATTGGTTTCGATAAAATATTTACTGAAGTCTGCATTACCTGTAGAAATATACAGATCCTTAAAAAGCTCTTCAAGGTAATCGTATGTTTCGATTGCAAAAACGCCACTTCCACAAGCAATATCAAGCACCTTTATACTTAGGATATTTTCTATACCATTGGCAATGATCACATCCCTATGAATGGTTTTTTGAATAACTTCCTGAACTATAAATTGAGGTGTACTTACTGCTCCCTTAGTTTTGGAATATTCGCTTTTGATCTCATCTTTTACTTCATCGTTTTCAATTAACAATTTTCTTGACAAGAAGATTTCATAAATATCACTAAGAAGTTTTGTCGGTATTACATCAAAACGATAAGGAGATGGATAATACAAGTAAATCAAAAGGCTGTCAAAAACATTGTCATCTATAATAATACTGTGTATGCTATCTATTCTCTCGAATAAAGGACCATCGTAGTGGTCATAAAAATTGAAATAAGATGAGTTTTTAAACTGTTCCCAAAAACCGGCTTCTTTAAAGGAAAGTAGAAGCCCTTCTTCTTCTATTTTCCTTGCTTCACAGACACGAACAAAAAGTATTCTATTAATTATTACTTGAACAATGTAACTAAGATTTTCAGAGTTATCCTGTATATAGTCTTTATTGTTGTTTAGTATGTTATCTGCTAATTTTAACCGGAAATCTGAAAGTTGCTGTGCAAATTTTAGGTCAGGTGAAATTTTTACAACAAGTTTATTATCAGAAAGAGTTGAAGAATATAATTCATTCAGTTTACCGGAATAGATGTTCTCTTTTAGGAGATGAGTTTCCAGCAAATCAAACTTCTCGATGTATTCATCTATTGTAAGATATACTCTACCTAAAACCGGGTCTTGTCCCTGCTCTGGTACATACGTACAATCATAAATTGCAAATTCTTCAAAGTTTGATATAAATGCACACGGCGCTATGATTGACCAGCCGTAAGATTTAATTTGAAAAGCAGCAACCCCATCATCTTTAATATTTACAGAAATATCTTTTGCATCAAGAAAAGTAAGTTTTTGTTTGGCTAATTTGAAAGTATAATCGGGACGGGTATTTTGCGAGCCAATTTCTTTCAGCTTTTCTTTTTCCTCTTTGGATAAAACTTTCTCTTGCAGAATTTGTGAAGTATCCCTAACATCCCAATTAAAAATTTGTAATAAAGGGTTCAGCCATGTACGTATAGTTTCTTCTGAAGTCAAGTCCAGTTTCCCAGCTTCCTTGAATACTTTGTATTCAGAAACTAATTTTTTTAAAGTTTCCAGTCTTTCAGCTGAAGTCATTAATTTTTCTTTTTTGAATGATACCTTACTTCTTCTTCTGCAACTTGTATTGCCTTTAATGCAACATCCTCATCCTTCACTATTTCATAAACCTGGTCTGCTAACCATAAGGTCAATAAATCGGTGGGGAGGACTTTCAAAATATCCGCAAGAACAAAAATTTGCTCCTTTTTTGCCCTCCGCTCCCCTCGTTCAATTTTACTAAGCATTGGGGTATCAATGTCTAACTTAGAAGCTATATGCTTCTGTAGCAAGCCTCTTTCTTCTCTCAACTGCTTAATTCTGACACCAAAATAGTTCACTTTGTTGGATTTGACTTGTCAAATATTGACAAATGTAAACCTAAGAAATTTAGTAAGAACAAATAAGAGAAAAGAAATTATTCACAAGTTGTGCAAATTGCAAAGCCTGCAAAGTCTGCAAACTATATCTTCTGATAATGACCTGCCTTTAGTTTGGTAAGAATGCCCGGAGTGGCATTGTGCAGGAGGTCGTCAACCGACCGGGGAGAAAGTTTGTGTTGCTTGCCTAATTCTACTGCCTCTGCCCTGGTAAATTCTTTTGGCAGGGCTTCAAAGAATTTGCGTTTGTTGTCGCCGGTTTGAAAAACCGTAGCGTTTTGCTGCTTGGGCAGATTATTGAACATTAAGATGCTGTGCTGCATGAAAATTTCTGTTAACCGCAATGCTGTATCAAAGTCTGTATCTGTGCATTGTACCTGCTCTGCTGCCTCTGCATTTTCAAATTTTCTTACGGCTGTAAACAGCATAGCCATGCGATACAGGATAAGCCCTAAGCGTTTTACAATACTGGCTGCATCTTCGCTGGTGAATGTGGTTATGTCCTGTAGCCATGTAGTGCAACATTGGTTTAGTTGCTGCCATTGACTTTTAGATAAGGTTACATTAGTCTCACCCATTTTTAAGAACTTAACCAGACTGTAAACCTGCAATGATAAGTTTCTGAAATGATCTGTAAGATTTACATGTGAGCCGTAAGGCGAAACATCTTTCCAAAGCTGTTCTACTTTGAAAGCATAGAAAAGAAAGCGGCTGAATAAACCGTCTTCGGCTGAAGCAATTAATCCTGTTACCTGGTTGGGTGTGCCTGACAATGCAATTGAAAGGCAAGGGTTGTTTACTTCTGTAAACTCGTTGTTTGTTTTGCGACTGCTGGAAAGCCTTTCGTGGTGAAAAGACTTGCGAAGCATGTCGGAATAAGAACCCCATTCCTGTTTGAACACATTACCTAATGTGTCTGCCTCGGTTTCGCAAATAATGCCTGTGCCTTCATTCTGTTCAAGATGAGAAAGGATTTTAGCATAGCTGGTATTGGCAGGAATGTAAACCACTTTGAAAGCAGGTTTTACAGGTAGTTCTTCATTTACTGTTTCACCTCTCTTGCAATTTCGCAATGCCTGTTTGTGGGCTGCTTCCTGTTGCTGGTAAAGTGCATCTGCTTCTTTACTTGCATTTAAAACCTGTGTGTGGTATTCGTCTGCCAGTTGCTTTGCAAACTTCAAAGCTCCCTTTCCACTTGCAGCCGGAGCGATAGCGAAGGTGAACAGGTTTGGAAAAACTTCCTGTTGTGCATAGATGCCTTTTACGTTTGGCAGGCATCCGCTAAGGATACCCAAAGCTCCTGTTAGGAAAACGTCTCTTTCTCTTTCATCCATAAATGCTAAAGCACCCTGCTTTAGTATTTCAGGCATTTGGTTGTATAATTCTGCGGGAATAGAAGGGGTGTTTTTTAAATAGTCTTCCGTGTTTTGCTCTTTGTCTGTTTGCAGCTTTGCAACGTTTGCAAACTTTGCAAACTCGTTCGTGTGGTAGTTGTAGGCACTGCGAACCGAAGTAGTTACTTCTTTAGCATCGAGATCAAACCTTTGCAAACAAAGTTGCAAAGTGTCCTGCTCGGGAATACCGGCACGGTTACAATTAGATGCCAGAAGATAAATGTAATTGTTGCGATTGTTTGGTCCATACTCTGATTTTTGATTGGTGAAATTGATTTGCATTTCAAAGGCTAAAGCAAACTCGTTTGCTTCTTCAGGTGTGGCAACAACCTGCTTTGCAGGTGTTGGCTCCTGACTTTCTTTTTGCACTGTACCGTTAATGATTACCGGAAATTTTTCGTTGTTGATTGTGCGGTAGGCTTGTGGATCATAAGAGACGAAGCAAAGCCGTGTAATGTCCTTGCCTGAACGGTCAATGGGTAAGCCTGTTTGTAGCTCGTAATGGTCCGCAACCTGCTTGTATGCCTGCTCATGGTGTTCCTGTGTGCTGGTTACTTCAATGAGAATTTTTAAACCGTTACCGCTTGGGCTGCGAAAGCAGCAAAAGGTGTAAGGATTTGCAGCGGCTTTGTCAAAAGCAGCCTGCAATTGTTCCGGTGTAAGTTTGTCCAGGTCAAGTATTATGAATTGGCTGTACTGTATTAGGAACTCCATTTTTCTGCCACCTTCAAAAGTGCCGGATGGAGTGAAAGCCAATAGTTGCTTTTTGAGCTTGTCGGCTTCATCTTTATTGCCGTGTTGTGCTAAAGCAGTAACTCTTTCTACTTCTTCTTTGAACTTACCTTCTTTTATCTGCTTGGTAAGTATGATGAGTGATGTATTTTCTACAGGATTATTGAACCCTTTAAATATTGTAGCTGATGCCATTTTCTAAGCGTTGAAATTGTGACCAGAATTTGTTGAACCCTTATTGATTTGCTTCTATCCGGTTCTTCTCCAAGAGCTTCATTATGTCGCCCATCCGGTAATAGATTTTGTTACCGACCTGTGAGAAAGCAATTACTTTTTGATCTCTCCATGCCTGGGCTGTTCGCTTGCTGACATTCATGATCTGCAAGAACTCCTGATTATCTACAAACACATCTTCCGGGTCTCCCTGCTTTAGCTTTAGCATTGCTTCCAACCTTGTAAGGCGTCGTACTATTTCCTGATAGGCTTCTTCTGAAAAAATGATTTGTGCCATGATTAAGCCCTCCCTTTTTTGATCACATAATTGGTTGCCTGTTTCTCTATTTCTTCGTTAGTGGTCTGCCGGTTTCTTTGTAACCAGGCATCCAGCTCGGTTCTGTTGAAATAGAGTTTCTTACCCTGTGGGCAGAAATGTGGGATCTGTCTTGTACTGGTTAGTTTGTACAGGTGGGAAGGACTTACTTCTAAGTAAGTGGCAGCTTCATTGAGATTTAATACTGCTTTTTGCAGGATGTTTTGCTCCTGTAATTTTTGCTCTATCTGTGAGAGCTTTTCGAGAATTAATGTTTCGTTTGACATCTTTATGAGATTTGAGAACAAACCTCTTTCAATGCCAAAGCGGAAAGGATGAGACAATGAGAACTCATTGAGTTATCTCATTGAACTCACTGTTTTTTATTGCAGTTGATTAATAATGTTGTCAATTGTTGACTGGTCTTTGGGAGCACCTATTTTGTTGGAGTAAAGGTTTTGAGCCTTTATAAGATTGGCTTTTTTGGAGTAGAAGCATTCCGTTTTCTGTATCTCCGTTGGAGTAAGATTTGAGAAGTAATTTTTTAGTTTGTCTACTATGTAGCGGAATTGCACCGTTTCACAATTCAGATAGATGGGTGTAATGCCTGGCTTAATGTCTTTGTTCATAAGAAACGAAAGCAACTCTGTTGGTTTGGTCTTGTCTTCATTAAGCAGTTCAACTTTGTTGCAAAGCTCAATGATTACATTCTTTAGCTTGTCTTCCTTGCCAGTAAAGCCGAATGAAATTTTCGGAGCTTTCTTTGCTTCTTCTGTTTCTGGTTCATCTGTATCAACAGGAAACTTTTCGTTTAGCATCGCTGCTAATACTGCTTGTTGTTGCTGTAGCCATTTATGCAGCTTCGCTAATGCAGATTGTGTGTCCTGTTCAGGAACAACAGTTATTTTGTCTAAAGCTGCCGTTATTACTTCTAATCGTTTGTAACCTTTGTCAAGCCGTGCAATTAGTTTCTCTGTATCTTCTTTCACTTCCTTAAACAAAGCGTTCGTTGTTTCAGTTTTGGCAAAGTCTGCAACGTTGTTGCCGTCCACCTGAATTTCAAATAAATTGGAGAAAATGAAATTTTCTAAAGCTGTTTGAATAATTTTTAACTGAGGGTCAGTTTGTGTGAATGCATAAAGTTGTGTTAGCAAACTTTTGGCATCGTCTAAAGAAAAATCGTTGCTGTTTATTAGCTGCTCCACTTGCCAGGAATAATAAGCAAGGGTCGGGGTTAAAACAGTTTGTGCCGGTGCAGTTTCTTTAATTGTGTGCAGGTAAAACTGTTCTTCGGTTTCAACTGCTCTAACATGGCTCTTAAACCTTTCCTGTACTTCAAAAAATATTCTCGTTGTAACCTGCTTTGCGGAATACAAAATGAAGTGAGTATTTCGCTTCACTGTTTCATCTGCCGAAAGACTGTTTGCAGTCTGGTAGTTTGGAGTGTCAGTTAAAGTTTGTCGCTGCAGTTCACTTGCTGCACCAGCAGCCAGGTATTTTATTTTTTCTAAGGTTGAATTTATGATGTAGTAGGCTTCTGTGTCGTGGGTTGTTTGCTGAATTGAATTAGTCAGCTCGTACATAAACTGCAAAGCTGTGCATTGCATGAGCAATGAATAAAATTCTGTTGTTGCATTGAAATGCCTGGGCAATGCTATTTGATAAAATGGCTCGGGCAAGGGATCTGAATTGTTGCCGGTTGTTGCCTTGTATAAGTTGGGCTGATCTCTAAGCAGGCATTGTAACTTTTTATTCAGGTCCTGCACCGTTTTAGGTATGTCGCTCTTACAAGTACGAAGCAGGTCGTAGAATGTTTGTTCATTCTGATTTACGACCTGCCACGGTTGCAATGTTCCAAAGATTATGTTATCAAATACAGGTAGCTCCATTCTATAGTTCTAATTGAATACGGTTTGCTGCTTCCTGCTTCCTCTTATCAATCACTTTTGCATAAACCTCTGTTGTTTTTAAATGCCTGTGCCCTAACATTTTTGAGACTGTGTAAATATCAGTACCCAAATTCAATTGCAATGTAGCATAAGTATGCCTTGCACAATGGAAGGTAACATGCTTTGTAATGCCTGCTTTCATCACCCATTCCCTTAGCTTTAAGTTATTCCAGGCACTGTACTTTAAATCTTCAAAAATTTCTTCTTCCGGCTTGCCTCTTTCACCTAATAAATCAAAAGCCTGTTTTGATATGGGCAATGTTTCTGCACCTTTGGTTTTCTTCTGCCTGAACCTTATGTAATTGCTATCACCGGAGCTTTGTATTTCTGACCAAACCAGTTTTTTTATATCCGACCATCTTAACCCGGTTAGTGCTGAAAAAATAAAAGCCTGTTTAAGTATTGGAAGCTCACATTCTATTTTGGCTGCGGCTTGCAGTTCTTCAAAAGTTAGAAACTCTCTGTTAGGATCATCAGGCTTTATGCAATCAACCTGGTTAGCCGGATTAGTTAGAATGATGCCAGCTTTCACAGCTTCTTTCAAAGCCGCTGTTACTTTGCTATAGTAAGAAGATTGAGAGTTTTGTAATAGAGGCTTTTTGTTTTTGGTTCTGGCTGTGTGCTTCAAATAGTATTTGAAATCTTCCAGCCAAGTTTTATCTATCTCCTTGAAAGTAATATCAAACTTTGCAAACTCTTGCAGGTGCTTTAATGTGCTGCTCCAGTTGCCCCAATTGCCTTCACTATCCTTTCTCTTTTCTGTAAGCATTTCAAAGTAAGCAAGAAAACTGCCTTTCACTTTTTCGGTATCTCTGAAACCAAATTCTTCGTTCTTGATTTGAACATGCCGCTTAGACTTGATGGCTTCGGCTAAAGCCAAAGTATCATCATTGTGTTTTTTCTGCTCTTTAGTGAGCTTGCCCTTTTCAGGTGTAGGAAACAAGTACATTTTTAAATACTCATACTTGCGTTTACCATCTTCGTAGTAGTCAAGATAAAGGCTGATTTTGTCGCCTTTCTGACGTTGTCTAAGCGTTACATTCATACGACTGAAGTATTAAAAAGGTTATCAATTGCGACCCGAGAAATAATTGTGCGGCTTCCTAACTTACCTGCTTTCAATTGTCCTTTATCAATGAGCCGGTAAATGGTCCAACGGCTTGCACCCAAAAGCTGGCAGGTTTCATCTATGCTTAGGAAATCTTTTTGAACTACAACCGGATTGAATGAGGCAGTAACTTTTTGCTTTTCTTCCTGGATAGCTGTTTCAATCTTCGCTGATCTCTTACGTTGTTTGTATGCTCTTTTAGCACAGTTATCAGAGCAAAACTGTGTAACAGTAGTCTTTGCGGTGAAGTGATTACCGCAGAAGTTGCAGGTTTTTTCTAAACGAATGTTACTACTCATTTTTGTTGCCTTGTGTAGCTGGTTGTTGCAGTATGTAGCAGGATGTAGCATCTTTTCTCCTTTCATCCTCATTTGTTGCTGGGCAACAAACTTTACTACTTTGGGCAACAATCAGGCAACTAAGATAGGTAAAAAACAACAAATTGGCAACAAAAAAGGGAAACATTTATACACATAAATCATTGAAAAACAACTGTGTAACAAACAAGAGAAGGATAGTTACTTTCCGATACAAAACTTACTGAATATATAATCCAGCATATCTTCGTTCGTAACCTGCCCTGTTATCTCTCCCAGATAATGCAGGCAGCGGCGTATATCAAGGGCAAGCAGGTCACTTTCAAGGTTATTATCAAGGCCCGCCTGTATTTCTTCAAGTGAAGTAGCCGCTTCTTTTAACGCATGGTAATGCCGCGCATTGGTAACTATATTACTTTCTGTTTGCACTTTACCATGCAACACAGTATCTGTCATATATTCCTTTAAGGTTTCCGTATGCTTTCCTTCCTTTGCAGCAATGAAAATGATCTTTTCTAAATGGCCAAATTGCCGTCTCGCTTCAATCTCGTTTGTCTTATCAATTTTATTGGCCACCAAAATATAATGGAGCCCTTCAGCTTTCATATCATGCACCCGTTTTTCTATTTCTTTCTTATCGTCCGTTACATCAAAAATGAACAGCACAAGATCAGCATGTTTCATTTTTTCAAGGCTGCGCTCTATGCCTGCACTTTCAATAATGTCGCTTGTATGCAGGCGAATGCCCGCAGTATCAATTAATCTGAATAAGATACCATCAATATTCAGTACTTCTTCAATGGTATCTCTTGTAGTGCCCGGTATATCACTTACAATAGCCCGGTTCTCGTTCAGTAATGCATTGAGTAAAGTAGATTTGCCTGCATTGGGTTTACCAATAATAGCAACGCTTACTCCATTTTTTATAACATTACCCAACTGAAAAGAACTGATCAGTTTATTGATAGACAGACCTGCCTCACTAACCAGTTTATACAAGGCGGTTCTGTCAGCAAACTCTACATCTTCCTGCGAGAAATCAAGTTCAAGTTCTATCAACGCAGCAAACTTCAGCAGTTGCTCCCTCACGTTTTTTAATGCCTCAGAAAAACCGCCCCGCATACTGCTCAAAGCAGCTTTCTTTGATGCTTCTGTATTGCTGGCAATAAGATCTGCAACAGCTTCTGCCTGTGCAAGATCGAGCTTGCCATTTAAGAATGCACGCTGCGTAAATTCTCCCGGTTTGGCGGGTCTTGCACCTAAAGATGTTATGGCCTGTAATACCTGTTGTAAAATATAATTAGATCCATGACAGGATATTTCTATCACATCTTCACCTGTATAAGACCTCGGGCTCTTGAATAATGCAACCACTACTTCATCCAGTACAATATCATTAAGTTTCAGCAGCCCCACATGCAAAGTATGTGATGGTTGCTCAGAAATTTTCTTTGCTGTAAAAAGTTTGTCGGTTATAGCCAATGCTTTTTTACCACTTATTCTTATTACACCAATAGCCCCAATACCCGGTGGTGTTGCCAGCGCTGCTATTGTATCATCCCATCCTGCTAATTGTCCCTGCATAAAAACTTTTTTCAAAAGTAACTGATACAATGCATCTAAATGATAAACATGATAACTGTATGATATTTACATGCATTATGTTACCGGCTGCAACGTTTCATGGCATCGCCGGTTGTGTCACTCACTTGTACGTTTAATACAGTTTTCAGCTATCAGGTATCAGCAATTGGTAAACAAGATGTATTTTACCTGAAACCTGATGACTGATTGCTGAAGCCTGTTCATCAGTATAAGAGTGCGACGCAACAGGCGATGCTACAAGGTATTGAAGCCCGGCTAACAAAAAACTCCTGCTCGGATGCAAATAATTCCTGCTCAGTACATTTCAGAACAGTACCGGTTTTAGAAAACTGAACTTTAGTTTTCTGTATAATGCGTAATACTACCCTTATCAAAATGTAAGTTATTTTACGCATATATTTGAACCAACACCCTGTAAATGGATATACTTCAACAAAGCATCATAAAAACTGTTGCTTATTTTGACATCTTCAATTACCCCATGACCGCCGTGGAGATAAGGTCATATATGGATACGGCATGCAATGAACAGGACCTTGATATAGCTTTAACCAATCTTGTAAAAGAAAAGATACTTTTTAGAACTACAAACTTCTACCAGTTAAAGCACGACGAATCTTTAACCACCGAACGCATAAAAGCAAATAAACTGGCTGAAGAAAATATAGCCCGTGCAAAAAAGATCGCTTCGTTTCTTACCTGGTTTCCTTTTATTAAAGGCATTGCAGTGTCTGGATCACTCTCAAAAAAAGTGGCCACCAGTAAAAGTGACTATGATTTTTTTATTGTAACGCAGTACAATTGTTTATGGCGTTGCAGGTTTATTTTTTCTGCGTTTATAAAATTGGCTGCAGTGTTTGGATTAAAAAAATATTTCTGTCTCAACTATGTTATAGATGAATCTTACATGGAGGTGGAGGAAAAAAATGTTTTCACTGCTACTGAAATTGCTACGTTAATGCCACTTTACGGCCGCTCCGTGTTTGCTGATTTTTTTACAGCCAATCAATGGATATATAATTATTTTCCAAACCACAGGTTTATTGAATACACGCTTACAGACCCTGCAAAAAATGCTTTTACAAAATCTGCTGAATGGTTGATGCAGAACAGGATAGGGCAAAAAGCTGACAACAGCATTATGCGTTATTTTGAAAGACACTGGAGTAAACTGCAGTCTAAAAATAAGGTTACTGAAAGTGGTTTTATTTTGGGTAGCATGATGGTGAATAAACATTATTGCAAACCATACCCACATCATTTTCAGCGAAAAGTATTAACGCTCCACAAAGAGAAAACTGAAAAGATAATGTCTGCTGTTTTATCAAAACAAGAAGCCAATGATCATTTCTTTCGTAAGCTGATAATAAAATAATCACCGGTTGTTTTCCAGGGCCACAGGCTTTTTAATCTTCCTTCCACTTTCTGCAGCCACATAAATAATTTCGGGAAACGTACAGGAAAGTTTTCAAAATAAGAAGGTGGAACTATAGTGCATAATCCTTCAACAGATAATATTTCAAATCCATCTTTCAAAGCTTTGGTTATATAGCCAGGAGAATAGTACCAGCAGGTAAAACTTACACCTTCCACGTTTGCTTTTACGCCATGCTTACTATTGAACCTGCGAAATGCCAGTTTAAAATTTCCTCTTAGTGCAAGTAGTGTTTCCCACCAGCAGAAGTCAGGCATCACAACAAGTGTAGCAATGCCGCCTTGTTTTAATAATGGTGTAAATGATTGCAACACCTTATCCAATTCACCGGTACAATTCAGCCCGGCAAAATTGGAAAAAATAAGATCATACGGGCCTTTGTTTTGCAGCTTACTTAAATTATTGAAAGAACATATTTCAGTGGAAACATTTGATAAACCTGCATCGTGTACTTTTTTTATAAGTTGCTGTTGCATGTCTGCAGCAATATCGGTTGCATGTACATGATGGCCTTTGGAGGCAAAGTAAACGGCATCTTCGCCTGTGCCTGCATTTAATTCCAGTATGTTGCTGTTTGCTGGTAAATATTTTTCTACATGATCTCTTACCCGTTTACGTTTGTATTGTATAATGATATTGGGAGAATAGATAGTATCAAACACAGCAGACTGTTTATTGAAAGCTTCTGCAGTTTTTTGTTCCTGAATGTTTGATATGGCAGATTGCATGTGTTATTTATATTTTGTACCCGGCTTTTGTATCGCTATGATGCTTTTGTTGCGTCGCACTCTTGCACTTTTAAAACAGCTATGAGCTATTAGCCACGAGCTTTTTAACTAAAATCTGGTTTACGGGCTCAAAGCTCACAGCTCGCTGCTCGAAGCCTGGTAGTACAAGTGAGTGACACAAAAGGCGATGCCACAAGTACTGTAGCTGGTTCAATAAAATTATTCTTTCGCCAGTTTATTTAATCTTCGCTCATCAATAAAAGTTGCAGGTGTATAATACATAAATGAAAGCGCTTTTTTTAGGGTTTGTAATGTAAGTGTGCCGGGCTTGCGCAATAAATCCTTTGCCTGTTGCATTGCTTTATGCTTACGGTAATTTTTATGCACGTAACGGTGCAACTTTTTATAATACTCCGGTTTATATGTGTTGTGAAACATAAGCATCAGTTCATCAGAGTCTGTCCAGTTTGCTTTTTCTTTTAACTGCGATTGCACATTTTCGAAAAACTTTGTACCGGGCAATGGATAAGAAACCGAGATGCCCATGTCGTATGGCAGCAAGGTGTTGATCATGTTGATGGTGCTGGCAATATCTTCTTTTGTTTCGCCGGGGTAACCGAACTGTATAAAGAAACAGGGCTTCATGCCGTGCTTTTTGATAAGCTTTGTTGCTGTATAGATCTGTTCAACTGTTGTGCCTTTATCCATTGCATCAAGTATCTTCTGCGAACCACTCTCCGCTCCCATCCATATCATATCACAACCGGCTCGTGCAAGGTCTTTGATATAATTTTCCTGCAACAACAGATCGGCCCTTGCCTGGATCTTAAATTTCAATTGCAGGTTTTCTTTTTCAACAAGATCAGCAAAACGGTTTACCCATCCGGGTTTCAGGCCAAATATATCATCGCAGAACCAGATATGATCATATTGATATTTTTCTTTCAGCATCTTTAATTCTGCAATTACATTTTCCGGTGAACGGGAATTATAACGGTTACCATAAATAGGTTTGGCGCACCAGTTGCATTTAAAAGGGCAACCTCTTGTGGTTCCCATATTCATAGAGAAATAACCGGCATGCTGCATCCACATTTCGCGGTAGGGTGTTATATCAACAATATCCCATGCAGGAATTGGCAGATCGTCCAGCTCTTTTATTACAGAACGTTTTACTGTTTTTACAACATGATCATTATGTTTATAAGCAAGCCCTTGTATGCCTGAAAAATCAGTTACATTATTTTCAATGGCATGAACCAGTTCTTTTAATGTTAATTCTGCTTCGCCGATCAGTATAAAGTCTGCACCTTTAGTAAGATAGTTTTCAAAATGATCAGTTGAATCAGAACTGGAAACAATAACGGTGCAGCCTCTTTGTTTTGCCTTGGCAATCATTTCAAAAGCTGCTTCCCGCATATTGGTAAGACACATCTTTGTGAGATAGTTGAAGCCATCGTCATAGATCACAAAGAATTCAGGCTGCTGCTTTTCGATATAGGGAATTACTTCTGCTGCGTTATGCGCAAACATGGTATCGAATAATGATACGCTATAACCTTCCTGTCTCATTACTGCTGCTGCATACAATGTACCAAGCGGGGCATATGGCTGCCCTGTCTTCCATTGTTTTGGATCGAAACGGAGAAAATAAGAATGTGTGAACAGAATGGCACTCATTGGTGCAAGTTAAAATCTTTGTCAGGAATAAACAATCATTGTTGCGGAGCGGGTAAAGAACAGATATAAAACAGGAAATAATGTTTTTGAAAGGGCATATAAATTATTTACTGAAAACCTGTTTGTGTTCTTTTATCTATAAATTGCTTCCATCTTTATAAACAGGAGAACAGGTGATTGAAATTAGCGTAGTAATACCAACATGTAATCGCAAAGAAAGATTGATCTCATTATTGCACAACCTGGAGCGATCAACATTCCCTTTAAAAGAAGTGATCATCGTAGATTCAGGTGAAGACAGGCTTAGTGAAATGGAATGCAGTTCTTTTCAAAATCTTGATATTACTTATGTAAGTTCAAAAAAATCTGTTTGCAAACAACGTAACAAAGGGATTGCTATAGCAAAAAGTGAATGGATATTTGTTTGTGATGATGATATTGAAGTACCTGCTAATTACATTGAAAAATTAGTAAGCCATATTGATAGCCCGCAAAAATCAGTTTGTGTTTCAGGGCTTTTTTTGCAGAAAGACAAAGGTGAATGGATTGCAAAATATAATATCACATCAGGTAAAACTTTATTATGGAATTATATTTTTAACCTAAGCTTATGGGGAGAGATCAATTGTAAAGACAATATATTGACCAAGGGAGTTAAGCAATATTATAAACAAAAACATAATCATATTTCAAAAGCTGGCTGGCCCGTAATTACAGATTTTTCGGGAGAATATTTCGTAACACCGCTTTATTCATTAGGTGCTTCCCTGGTCAAGAAAACATGGCTAATAAACTCAGCTTTTGATGAAGTATTAGACAGGCATGGCATAGGGGATCATTATGGTGTAATAGCAGGATTTCCCTTACATGAAGTTCATGTTTTAAATACCGCTTTTGTTTATCATCATCATGAAGAAGCAAACCGCTTACAAAATACGGTGCAATATTATAGAAGAGTTTTAGCGCTTGATTATTTCAGAAGGATAAAGAAACAGCCTGGTCATGTAAAAAAGATTTGGTTATTGTGGTCTTTATGCGGCAATTTACTTGCGTTTATTTCCAGGCTCAATGGAAACATGATAATAGCAAGTTTGAAACTGCTGTTTGTTATTGGGTTTAATAAAAATCCTTATTTCATAGCAGCTAAAAACCACAGGAAGGTACAAGAGCCTGTTGTTTAAGTTTATTTGATTTCATGGAAGCTTTTGCATAATGGAACTTTAGATACCCGGTGTGCTACAGTTAAAGTGCTTGCGACGCAACAGGTGATGCCATGAAAACTATTGTTGGTATAAAAAGTATATAACTAAAAGAGACCTTTTTAAAAGAAGTATTGATATTTAAAAATGAATGACGAAAATATAAATGTGGCGTTGCTGGTTCATAGTTGCGACAGGTATGAGATTTTATACAAAGGGTTTTATTATTTTTTTTCTCAATACTGGGATGAGCGCATTATGTGTAACTGCTATCTTTCAACGGAGACAAAAGATGCAAACATCCCGGGTTTTGAAAATATTAAATCCGGGAAAGGTGAATGGGCGGATCGTTTTAGCTTTCTTTTGCGTGAAAAAATAAAAGAGGATTATATACTTTTTTTCCAGGAAGATATGTGGTTGACTAAAAAAGTAAACGGCACATTCTTTAATGAACTTTTTAGAATGGCTGCTGAAAAAAACTGGAAGATGGTTAAGCTTCATAGTTCTGATGTTTACAAAACAATACCAACACCAAATTATATTGAAGGCTTTAACGTTACAAAGGTGGATATTGAAAATTCAGCATTTCTCTTTTCTCACCAGGTTACTTTGTTTGAAAAAGAATTTTTATTGTCGCAGCTTTTTAAAAATGAGCAGCCATGGCAGAATGAACAAAATGCTTCTGAAAGATTAAAGATCCTTGCACCTGAAATAATACATATAGATTATTTTGCCCAGAATGGCAATGCTCCAATAAACAAAAATATTAACCCAATTGGAAGAAACGAATACCAGGGAGTTTCTTACAATAGCACATTGCATCATAATATACGGCCATTTATTGATGAGTTAATGAAAGGAAATAAAGAACAAAGGGAATATGCCAAAAAGCTTAAGCATCACTATTTATTTAATTTAACACATGATGGAAAAAAGCGGCCTATAAAAGAAAAAATGTTCATGAATTTTAAAATATGGGTTAAGGGATTAAAGCCACGAATAAGATATGCATTATCAGGTTTATTTAAATAGGTAGGTCCTCTTTGAAAAATTTATTATGAGTTTTCTTTATTGTTATTATTGAATGTTATTATGACTTTACTAAATAAAATACAGCAAGTATTAAAATATTCATTTCAATCCCGTAAAAAAGTTGAGTCGTCTGTAGCATATAATATGTGGGCCTCAACCTATGATGACCAGCCCGGTAACATGGTTCTGCATTTAGATGAAATAGTCGTAAATAACCTACTTGACAATATCACTTTGTATGAGAAAATAATAGCCGATATTGGCTGTGGCACAGGCAGGCATTGGCAAAAAATATTATTAAAGAATCCAACTGAATTAATAGGCTATGATGTATCAGTTGAAATGTTGAATAAACTTCATCAAAAGTATCCTGCTGCTAAAACACACCTATTACATGACAATATTCTGAAAGAATTAAAAGATGCGTCATGCGACATGATTATTTCGACACTCGTTGTAGCGCACATTAAAGACTTATCAGCAGCTTTCACTGAATGGAACAGGGTTTTAAAAAAAGGTGCTGAAATCATTATTACAGACTTCCATCCTGAATCTTTACAAAATGGCGCAACAAGATCATTCAGGAATGAAGACAAAACTATTCACATCAAAAACTATATTCATTCTTTAAACAAAATAAGGACTCTGGCAGAAGAAATGAAATGGGAAGAAATTTCTTTAATAGAAAAAAGAATTGATGAAAATGTAAAAAGATTCTTTATTGGAGAAGATGCACTTATTGTTTATGGGAAAAGTATAGGTACACCCGTTTTATATGGATTTCATTTCAGAAAATCATGACGGTACTACATAATATTCATACTATAGAGGAAAGCACAATAGATGTTATTCTTAAAGACGGAAAGATAACAGACATTCAAGCTGAAGAAAAAGGTAATGACAATGCATTACACTTGTACTTTGATAATGCTTTTATATTTCCAGGCCTTATCAATTCGCATGATCATCTTGAATTCAACCTCTTTCCACAACTCGGAAATTTTATTTATAACAACTACCTGGAATGGGGATCTGACATTCATCAACAGGATAAAGATATAATCAATGCAGTTTTAAAAGTACCTAAACAACTGCGTGCTAAATGGGGAATGTATAAAAACCTGGTCAGTGGTGTTACAACAGTCGTTCAACATGGCGCTGTCTTTAATCTTAATGCTCCCATTGATATTTTTCAGGATAGTTTTTCATTGCATTCTATAGGTCTTGAAAAACACTGGAAATACAAGTTGAATAAGCTATTTGCTAAAAATCAGCCTTATGTAATACACATCGGTGAAGGAACAGATGATGTTGTGTTCAAAGAAATAGATGAATTAATAAAATGGAATTTTCTCAAAAGAAAAATAATAGCAGTTCACGGTATTGCTATGAATAATGAACAGGCAAAAGCTTTCGATGCATTAATCTGGTGCCCGGACTCCAATTTCTTTTTGTACAATACAACCGCACAAATTGATAAACTAAAAAAGGAAACAAAAGTTCTCTTTGGAACTGATTCGACTGTATCTGCTGATTGGAATATCTGGAAGCAGTTAAGAATGGCTAGAGCTACTGGCATGCTAACAGATGATGAATTATTTAACACACTTAACTTATCGCCTGCTCTTGTTTGGGGTCTGTCCTCCATTGGTTCGATTGCCGAAAATAAAAATGCAGATATTGTTATTGCTAAATTGAAAAACAAAGAGGATAAGCTGGATAGCTTTTTTTCATTGAACCCGGAAGACATCTTACTTATTATAAAAAATGAAGGGGTTATTTTATTTGATGAGCAATTGTTTTCGCAATTGAAAGATCATATACAAATGAGTGATTACAGCAAAATATTTATCAATAACACCGGCAAATTTGTAAAAGGAAATATTCCTGCATTAATGAATGAAATAAAAAAATATGAACCCGAAATTATTTTTCCTGTAGAAGTGGAATAAATTATTATGCAGCGCTTCTATTTGCCGGCCCGTTTATTTATTACGTTTTGATAATGTTTAACAGCAGTTGAAGCTATTGCATCAAACGAAAGATTGGTTTTGTAAAATTCAATGCATCTGCTTGCTTCATGAATAATATTTTTTTGCATGGCTTTAGTTACAGCCTCTATAAAAGAATTTGAATTGCCCGTTTCCCATAAGGCGCCAAGTGCACCATTATCAGTCATCATGCTAAAACTGGGAATGTTAGTAACAACAGGAATACAACCACAACTTAATGCTTCACTTAGTGCATACCCACTGCCTTCATAATGACTACCCAACACAAAATAATCAGCACTATTGTAATGTATTTGCATAGCTTCATGCGCAACTGCATCCAATAAATGAACGCTGTTTTTCAAAACATCAGAACCTTCAATTCTTTTCTTTACTTCATTCAACAAATCATACTCATTATATATCATATACAATGAAGCTTTGCTGTATTGCGTACATAAAATTTCAATTCCGTTAAGTATGGTTAAAGGGTCTTTATTATCATCAAGTCTTCCTACCCATAGGAAAACAGGGTTGCCATACATACCCGTTTTTTCTCTTGCAATGTTCCTGTCGAAGTAAACATAATCCCTTTCTTTATCCCTGGTTTCGTAATTGAAAAAAGTTCCTCCCTCCATAACGGGCATAACTTTTCTCAACTGTCTTTGAGTATTGAACCAATGCCTACCTTGTTCGGTAGTGGTTAAAAAGAAACCATCTGCTACAATACTCAAAAACTTATTCACTCTGGCTTTTATACCTGTTGCTACTTTGCCACCATGATTCTGAATAATGATTGCAGTCTTTTTCTTCAATAAAAATCGTAGGATAACTATTTGAAAAGAAGATGGAAAAGTATGCAGGTGTACTAAATCAGCATCGAGTTCAACTATTTTTTTAAAAACTCTAAACGGAAGCTGAAAATATTTTAGTTCTGCCTTAAATTTATCTTTTACAAAATAATATTGTACATCATTTTCCCTGAAAGCATTTTCCCTGCTAAATCTTTTTACAACGATCACTTCTACACCCTTGCGTTGCAATGCCTCTGCCCATCCTGCAGTAATATAATGCTGCTTCAACAATTCTTCTTCAGAATTAAGTTGCGCATCATAAGAAAAAGAAACATCAACTACCCGCATTCATTTTTTGTTGTAATGATAAATGTATGTACCCAACTGTTGATTCATTATTAAACTTCCGTTGCGTCGCACACTTGTACGCTTTGTTCAATAATGAACTGAAAGCTAAAGAGTGCGACGCAACAGGCGATGACAAGTATTACAAAAGATGACTACAAAAATTATTTACTATTATTTTCAGTGAAGCCAAATAATGCTGCTATTTCTTTTGCAATACCATCCATAGATTGTACCAGCACACTTTCATGCAATAGCTGTTTGTCGTTCAATAATTCCATTGCTTTACTGATCATCTCTTCTTTTGTATGAACAATATGCCAGTTCTTTATGTCATGCTTCATCGGTTTTATAAAACTTATTACATGCGCCCCGGCGTACAATGCTTCAAGACAAACCGAACTAAAGCCCTCATAAGAAGATGGATGCAATAATATTTTAGACTGCTGCATTTTTTGAATAGCAGTTTTATGTTTTACAGCTCCTGTAAGTTCGATATTCTTTTCGAGAGCAAGTTCAGTGATCATTATTTTGAAGCGATCTGTTTCTTCACCATCTCCACAAAGCATTGCATTGACTGTTGGAAAAGCTTCTTTCAATGAGGCAATGACTTCAATAAATATATCATAACGTTTCAATACGCTTAGGCCGCCTACGGCGATGATATCGATATCTCTTTTTGATGGAAGCGGCCCAAACATGGATGGCTCCACGCCATTTATAATAATACCGGATGGCTTTATACCATGACTATCATAAAATTGCTGCACCAAAAAGTCTGACATAGCTATTAGCTGCTGCGGTTTTGGCTTTATCCATTTCACATAGGTGTTAAAAGGACGTGCATCCTGACCCAGAATCCAGCAATAATAAGGCAAGGAAAAAAAGCGGGAACAATATTTTGCAAGTAACGTACATTCTCCACACCATAAACTGAAGATGCCTTTTATGTTTTGTTTGCGCTTAACTGCATAGAATTTCTTAATTATATTTAGCCACATAAATACATGACTAAACTTTCCACGATGCATTCCACTGAAAGCAATTACTGTATTGCCATTCCAATGATAAGTCTTTGTGTGATGCGGATATTGAAAGGCAAAAACAATAATCTTTAATGAAGGAAAATTTTTATTCAATGCTTTTACAATTGCCTGCAGCCAGGGCAACCATTCTGTATCATCCTCATCTTTTGGAAATGCCGGAGAAAAGATCACCAGTGTTTCAGGCTTATTCTTCATCTAATGAAATAACTTGATTACAAAATTGCAGGCTGTTGCTGTTATGCGTGATAAGTATCACAATTTTACCTGAATCAGCAAGTTCTCTAAAATGTTGCATTAAAACAAGCTCAGTAGCTTCATCAAGCTCATTAAAAGGTTCGTCAAGAATTATTACATCTGCTTCTTTATACAATGCCCTTGCAATAGCAATACGTTGCCGTTGACCACCACTGATATTCTTTCCGTTCTCTGTAATTATTTTGCCGATACCTTCGGGTAAGGTATCGACAAACTCTGTAAGCATACTTTTTTTAATTACATGCTGCAACAAGCTGCCATCATAATTATCCTCCAGCAACGTAATGTTTTTAAGAATGGAATCATGCAGCATAAAAGCTTCCTGCTTAACATAGGCAATGCGGTTCCAGTAATTTCTTTGTTCTAAATTATCAATAGCTTTTCCGTTATATAAAATGCTTCCTTTATCCGGAGATAAAAACCCAAGCAAAATATTAATAAGTGTTGTTTTACCTTTTCCTGAATTCCCTTGTATACCCGTAAAAGAGCCTGCAGAAAATGTACAGTTAAATCCATTAAAAATTTTATTATCCTTATAAGAAAAGAAAATATCATCAAGAGATATTTCCTGTAATTTTTCTGCAGTAAAACATACCGTAGGTTTAACCCATAATTTTTTTCCTCTCACCAATTCATCCATTGCATAATAATAGGTCTTTGCCGTACTGTTGAAATTAATGATCTTGGAAATGCCGGGGATTATTTTATAAGCTGCAGCCATATACGCACCAAGTGTAAAAATACCTGTTGCATTTTCTGAGTCTGCAAACCGGCCGGCTACAATAAGCAGGAATAAACCAAATACTGCAAACGCCTCAAAAAACCTGGATGGCATACCCTGTGCAATCTGCAGGTCTGCAACATAATTGTTCACAGTTTGCTGAATAGCTGCATAGCGATCAACAAACAATTTATTTTTATCGTAGATATTACTTTCCACAAAACCATACAATGCTTCGTGCAGGAACTGGATGTTGCGCTCATTAGCAGTGCTGATATTCTTTCTGATGCCGGTTAATCTTTTCCTGGTAATATAAGTTAGAAAACCAATAGCTGGTATTAACACAGCCGATATGATCAGCAATAGCTGAGCGTCATATATCAATAATGCAGTAATAGTAAGAATGATGAGTATAAGCTCTGTTGCAACCTGCATAAAGCCTGATAAAATAAAATGTGCAAACTCTACCGGGTAGTAACATATTTTCCTGATGAATGAAGCAGAATCAATATTTACATAGTCTTCATAACCACCTTCCAGGTATCGCAAAAGGTTCTCTTTAGACAAGCCTGATGAAACATTATTTATATACCTGTAATGCAATTTATAAACGTAGTATCCAAACAGGCTTTTGATTAAGAAAACGGTGATTAGTAATGCAGCTGGTAAAAGAGAACCTGCTCTAAAATGCCAGCTTGCTAAAATGTTTGTATTTACAGAAATAGACTGCGGAGAATAAAAGTTGATAACTACAAAAAGAAAAGCAATAGAAAGAATATCTGCAAGACTTACAGCAGTATTCAGCAGCATTATTAGCAATAGTTTCTTTCTTTCTTTTGCTGAAAGAATAAAAATGATATTGCGGAATATATTTTTCAAAATGTAATAAACAGTTTGCTGCGGCGGCAATATAGAAGATATAAGAAAGCAAAGATTATTTTAACGCTATTATTTTAAGAAGGGAATTTTTATGAACCAGGTTTTTATCCCTTTTGGCGGCAACTGTTGCGTCGCACTCTTGTACGTTATAACTTTATTCAGCTTTTAAAAAATACTGCGAAGCCTTCGGCTTCGCAGTATAAATTTATCTGTGAATGTATAACTATCCAAATTACCGGGTCACTGCTTCTTTCTCCAAAAAAGCTTTAAGCGAAGAACCAATAAGACTGTTCCAGCCCTTTGCAAAATTCTCTTTTGCAAAAGCAGGGTTGCTTGCCGGGAATGTTTCCAAAGCCCTGTGTGTGAGTTTCAGGCGGGTTTTATCACCTTCGGGAAATAATTCAAATGTTACAAATGAATTTCCTTCATGCCCATCATATCGCCAGCTATAAGTGATTTTTTTGCCAGGAACGTCTTCAGTTACTTTGCAAAGATGTAAATATTTAGTATTCTTATCTCCTGCTTCAAAGCTAAATTCAACGCCCACTTCGGGCTTAAATTCAGGAATATCAAAATACCATTGTTTCATCTGGTCTTTATCAGTAATTGCCTTCCAAACTTTTTCGGCAGATGCGTTGTAGGTTCTCTCGATTACAAATGGTTCGCTGTTTTGCATTTGTTGTAAATTTTAGATTATGTATTTATGATACCGGTTTATTTTCGTTTGGTTTTTTTAACAGGTAACTTTTTATTTGTTTTAGCAGTTTCTTTCGCCAGAAATTTATCCAAAGCATCAAGTTTAGCTGTCCAAAATATTTTGCATTGCTCAACCCAATCTGATACTTCATCCAGCTTTTGAAGTTTTGCTTCGCAATATCTTTCCCTACCCTGTTGTTTAATAACAATCAGGCCACATTCTGTAAGTATCTTAATATGCTTTGATATAGCTGGCCTGCTGATATTAAAATTCCCGGCAACAGCATTAAGGCTAAGTGATTGCTGTGCCACCATATTAATAATCTCTCTGCGTGTAGGGTCTGCTATTGCCTGGAATACATCTCTTCTCATCTCTTATATTTTTATGTAACCGTTCGGTTACAAATTTATGTGTAACTATTCGGTTACGCAAATGTTTTTTTGAACCACAAGAAGGAATAAGTATTAGGCTGCTGATGCGCCCCTATTCTTGTACCGAAAAAAGCAAATCGTTATAATAATATTTACCTGATCATGTTCAATGATTGATGAAGGGTTTTCAGAAAGTACAAGTGAGTGACACAACCGGCGATGCCATGAAAAAATGTTGCCGGTTCAACAATCGAAAATTCGGGTTTATCAGTATTATCAGTCATTTCACCAACCTTTAAAAAGCTTTAACGAATATGTATTTAAACTGAATGTTAAAACAATCGTTTTTGAACTACCTTTGCAGCGAAAACTCCTTGAATGAAAAAGACACATATTATAGCGCTTGTACTGATTGCCATTTCAATTGCTGTGCTGATAAGCTTTATGGGCAATGTAACCACTTACGATACGATTGCTGCAGCCAAAGAAAAACCTGGTAAAGCGGTTACGCTGGTAGCTAAGATCGATAAGACCCAACCCATGGACTACGATCCTGTAAAAAATCCAAACTATCTTACATTCACGGCTATTGATACAATGGGTAATTCTATAAAAGTTGTGTATCGCAATACCAAGCCTACAGATATGGAGAAAAGCGAAAGAATTGTATTGAAAGGCAGTGTAAAAGATGGCCTTTTTGAGTGTAAGGATATTTTGTTGAAATGCCCATCCAAATACAAAGACGATTTAAATAAAGCCAAAGAAAACGCCGGCGCTACTTCTTACAACAGCGCGGATGCGACCAAAGACGCCAAATAATGCACGAATAAAAAATTAACAGCTACGATGGAGTATATAGGTGAACATTTATTGCCGGGTCAGCTCGGCCATTTTCTTGCCGTTCTTTCTTTAGTTGCCTCTTTAATTGCTACGATTGCCTTCTTTAAAGCGAATAAAATAATTGATATTCCTGAAAAGGAAAGCTGGCTTCGTTTTGCAAGAGTTGCCTTTTTTGTAGAGACCATTGCTGTATTCGGCATTTTTTTAACACTCTATCATATTATTTCGAACCATTACCATGAATATTATTATGCCTGGAACCATTCATCCCGTTCCCTGCAGCCGCAATATCTTTTAGCAAGTTTCTGGGAAGGCCAGGAAGGCAGCTTTATGCTATGGAATTTCTGGCATTGTATAATAGGTTGGGTATTTATATGGCGGAATAAAAAATGGGAAGCACCTGTATTAACAGTTCTAAGTTTTGCTCAGTTCTGCATTGCCACGATGCTTGTGGGTATTTATTTATTTGGCTGGAAAGTTGGAAACAACCCATTTATATTAATGCGTGAGCAGTTGGGTGATATTCCTTTATTTCATAATCCTGATTATCTCAACTTCCCCCGCATAAAAGAAGGCAATGACCTTAATACACTGCTTCAGAATTATTGGATGGTGATTCACCCACCCATACTATTTCTGGGGTTTGCTTCTACTATTATTCCATTTGGTTTTGCTTATGGAGGCCTCATTAATAAAGACCATACCTGGACAAAAGCATCTCTTTCATGGGCCTTGTTTTCTGCAGCAGCACTGGGCACAGGTGTAATGATGGGTGCAGCATGGGCTTATGAGAGCCTGAGCTTTGGCGGCTACTGGGCATGGGATCCCGTAGAGAATGCTTCTATGGTACCGTGGCTTATATTGATTGCGGGCTTACACACAAATCTTATTTATAACCATAGCAGTTATTCTTTAAAGAGTACTTACTTCTTTTATATAGGTAGTTTTATACTCGTTCTCTATTCTACGTTTCTTACACGTACAGGCATTCTTGGAGATACATCTGTTCATGCCTTTACCGGTGCAGATATGACCGAACAGCTTTACCTCTTTTTAAATATTTTCATTTGGTTGACAACGCTTGTTGCCACACACACACTTAAAGAAAAATATATAGTATTGGCATCAGCAGTTGTTATAACTGGTTTGTATTTTTTGTATCCTGTATTTGCGCTGGCATCCTGTCTGGCAGGTTTTGGTTTCCTGTTTTACTTTCTTAATAAATATATTCCTTCAATTAAAAAAGAAGAAAGCACTTACAGTCGTGAATTCTGGATGTTTATCGGAGCATTGGTACTTTTTCTTGCAGCTATCATTATTACTTACCAAACCTCCTTGCCGGTAATCAATAAAATATTTAACCAGAAGCATGCAGACCCTGAAGACCGTGAGTTTTCTTACAATCAGATACAAATATTTATAGCCATTATTATTGGCATGTTAACTGCAGTTACACAATACTTCAAATATAAAGACACACCAAAGCCTTTCTTTTTTAAAAAGCTTTTAGTTCCAACAATTGTATCGCTGGCTATAAGCCTTTCCATCAGCATATTTGGCAACATCAATTATGATAAACACGGGCCAGGTTTTCTTGGTGCAATACACATAGCCATATTTGCTGCAGTATATGCGGTTGTTGCCAACGCTATGTATCTGTGGATCGGGTTAAAAGGTAAAATGAAAGCAGCAGGTGCTTCCATAGCGCATGTAGGTTTTGCATTATTCCTTGTGGGTGTGCTTATCTCTTCAAGCAAAAAGAAAGTACTGAGTGAGAATACAACAGGCATCAGTGTTTTTGAAAAAACAAAGGACCAGGATCCTGCTGAAAATATTACATTGTTTAAAGGTGTACGTACAGATATGGGTAAATATGATGTAACCTATGTACGTGATACCGCCAACGAGTTTGATCGCAAGAAATATTTTGAAATAAGATTCACAAGTAAGGATGGCAAAGAACAATTCTACCTATATCCTGATGTGTTGAAAAATAACAAAGGCCAGGAAGGTTTTGCCGCTAATCCCGATAAGCAACATTATATCTGGGGTGATATTTTTGGTTATGCAACTTCATGGGTTGGTTCTGCTGCAGATAAGGATACTGCCAGTTTCAGAAGTATTGGCATAAAAAAGGGCGACAGTACTTTTTATTCCAATGGCATCATTGTTTTGAATAATGTGGTAGTAAATCCTGAAAAATTCAAAAGAGAAGTACTGCCGGGCGAAACACCTGTAATGCTTGATATGACAGTGATCTCAAAAGATGGCAGAAAATATCCGCTTACACCGGGCTTCGCAATAAACATGCACGACAGTTCATTTCGTAACCTGCCCGACACAGTGATCGCACAAAGCCTTATAGTACGTTTTGATAAACTTGGGGATGGAGATACAGGCAAGCTTCAAATAGGTATAAAAGAAACATCAAATTTAAATGACCTGATGACACTGAAGGTTTATGAATTCCCCATGATAGCACTGGTATGGATCGGTATTATTGTTATGGTTATTGGTTTTATCTTAAGCCTTATCCAAAGAGTAAAGAGAGTTAAGATGACTGCTGTATAATTTTTTTATGAGCACTGCATTTGACTAAATATTAGGCTTTCGTTGCGTCGCACTCTTGTACTGATGAATACAAGTCAGCAAAATTAGAAAGATTATGCTCCATCATAATCATCTTTCGGACTTTCAGTCTTGCTGACTTCCGGACTAATAGCACAAGTGAGTGACACAACAACCGATGCTATAAAGTACAAAAGCCCGCAACAAAAAACTCACTCCAGCTTACACTGCATAAACTGCCCCATTATTTGAAAGATACCGCTGAATTTTACCTGCAAGCTATTACTGCTTATAAAAAATAACTGCGTCTTAAAATTTGAATTGGAAATATTTGCAAAGGGTTTTTGCGATAATATCTGCTGCAGTTGCTTTGACATTGGCTTTGGTGTAGTAATGTAAAAACTTATATCGGTAATACTTGAACTCCTGATTAATACCATATTAGTTGTATCTAATAAATATTTCCTGTATTCAAGCAATTGATCGTTGGTAGTAGTGTCTAATATCTTACCAAGGGCACCTGTGAATTCCATATTTATCCAGGATCCTGATTCTATTTCTGTATAAACAGCATCATAAAGTGTGTTGGTTACCTCCTTATTAATGGCTGCATCTGCGCCGTCAATATTGATATTGAGTGCAATTTTATCATGAATGAATGCAGCAGGGGAAATACCCAGTTGGTGTTTTTCATAGCATGGCTTTGTTATAAAGTTAAACGCACTACCGAAAAGGAGAGGATTTCTAATATCGAGGTTTTTTACCCGCTGCAGTGTTTTCCTGTTTACAATACACCCAAGAAAAAAAGCGTCCTGTGTTTTGATAAATATGGCATTGGCGGGAAAACTTTCTCCCATGCAGCTATCATGCATACGTTTTCTCTCATCCCAGACATTTCCTTTAGGTATGGCGAAAGATGAATCTGCAGAGAAATTGAACTCACTTGTAGTTAAAGGCTCAAAATGTATGGTCTGTTTTGGTTTGGCTTCAGAACAGGCATAAAAACAATAGCAAAGCAAGCTAAAAAAAATTAAAACTCTCATGTGCGGGTTCTCGTTAGTGGTGTATTAAATATAAATACTTTTCTGAAGTTGTAAAAGATAATAAAGGAATATGAAGATGTTTGGCTTATACTCTTCAATCTGAAAATAAAAAAGGTCGCTTTGAAAAGCAACCTTGATTTATTTATAAACCCCCTATAATGTTATTGTATTATACTTTAAAATACACAAACGGAATGCCATAATTTTAATGAACTGAAAATGCTGTATACTGAATAAAATAACACTTAATTGATATCAAAATGCGTAAAAAAATACACATGCCATAATAATATTCTCTACAACTTTTTCTCATTAGCTTTTTTTTGTTAATAATATTCCTGATGCCAAAGAATTGAACGGCCTTGTTGAATAATATGTACTTTAGTACACCAGAAAAAAATAAACAAATGAAGAAGTCATCTACCAGTAACCGCAGGGGTTTTTTAAAAACAAGCGGAAAAGCAGGCCTTGCTGCAGGATTATCATTGTCCATATTGCCTTCGTTAGTAAAAGCAAACGGATCTTTGACTTTTGAGGATTTTAGTGTTGCTGATACGCCTTATACCCAGCAACCTCTACCCTATGCATATAATGCATTGGAGCAGATCATTGATGCCATGACCATGGAAATACATTATAGCAAACATGCTGCAGCTTATGCTAAAAATCTGGCTGAAGCCGTAGTTGCAGAAAGTGTGGATACCACTAAAATGAAGCTTGAACAATTGCTTGGTTCCGTTTCAAAATACTCGGCTAAAATGCGTAATAATGCCGGTGGCCATTACAACCATGAATTATTCTGGAAGTGCATGAGGCCGCTAATGGATGGCGCCAAGCCAACCGGGAAACTTTTAGCCGCTATTGAAAAAGATTTTAATTCTTTTGATGCTTTTAAAACACAATTTACCGATGCAGGTAAGAACAGGTTTGGCAGTGGCTGGGCATGGTTGGTAGCCACAGCTGATAAAAAATTAGTTGTTACATCTTCCCCAAACCAGGACAATCCTTTAATGGACATCAGCGATGTGAAAGGTGTTCCTGTAATGGGCCTGGATGTGTGGGAACATGCTTATTACCTGAAATACCAAAACCGCAGGCCGGATTATATTAATGCCTGGTGGAATGTGGTGAACTGGGATTTTATTCAAGCACGTTTCGAGTCTATATAAATAACATGATAGAACAGATACAGTGATCAGCGCGGCCGCACACCGCGCTGATTTTGTTTTAGCAATAATGTTAACCTCAGAGATGGGGAGACGCAAAGAGTAAAAACTAAAATGGCGTTGTGTCTTTACATTTTCGTATTTTATGTTTACAATAATGATATGCTGTACAAGTGTGCGACGCAACATAAATTTAATGCTTATTCTACAGCCGGGTACATAAAATGAAAACTACATTTGCGTTTTATTTTTACTTTATGATACGTATGTTTATCAGATCATTATCTTTTATTTTTTTCTTTTTCATCTCAATAAATTTAATTGCACAGGATACTGTACAACAAATTATTCCCAACAGGTTTAATAGTGCAACTCAACAGCAAAAACCGTACGTGATCCTGATCTCAGCAGATGGCTTCCGTTATGACTTTGCTGAAAAATATAATGCAGAAAATTTATTGCGCTTAAGCAAAGAAGGTGTTTGTGCAGAATCAATGCTGCCATCTTTTCCTTCGCTTACATTTCCCAATCACTATACAATTGTTACGGGCTTGTATCCGGCACATCATGGACTTGTTGATAATTCTTTTTTTGATGAAAAGAAAAAAGCATCTTATTCAATGGGCCGAAAGGATGTGGTGCGTGACAGTTCATGGTACGGTGGCATACCTTTATGGGTATTAGCAGAAAACGAGCAAATGCTTAGTGCAAGTTTTTACTGGGTGGGCTCAGAAGCAGCAGTAGATGGCATAAAACCAACTTACGATTATAATTACAACGAAGCTATAAGTATTGACATAAGAATAGAGATCGTAAAAGATTGGTTGCAATTGCCTGCCGGTAAACGTCCGCATCTGATAACTTTCTACCTGCCGCAGGTTGATCATGCTGCACATAAGTTCGGCACCAACGCAAAAGAAACAGGCGACTCTGTTCATTTTGTAGATGATGCTATTGGGAAGCTTACCTTAGCAATTGCAACATTAAATCTTCCTGTTAATTACATTTTTGTTTCAGATCATGGTATGACAGATGTTGATACTACTAATACTATTTCCTTACCCACAGCAATCGATACTTCAACATTTAAAATAGTTAACAGCGATGCTATCCTGCATTTATATGCAAAAGATAAAAACGATGTGCAATCCACCTATGAAAACCTAAAAGCAAGTGCCAAAGATTATGATGTTTATTTAACCACAGCAATGCCTGCACAATGGCACTACAGTAAGCAGGATGACCGCTATGGCCGCATCGGCGACATTATTCTTATTCCGCACCTGCCAAAAGTTTTCAATATCAGCAATAGAAAAATAACGCCCGGTAAGCATGGTTTTGATCCTGCATTTAAAGACATGCATGCAACGTTCTATGCATGGGGTCCACAGTTTAAACGGCACACAAAAATTGACGCTTTTGAAAATGTAAATATCTATCCTTTGGTTACAAAAATCCTCGGGCTCTCTTACACAGAAAAGATCGATGGTAATATTGAAGTGTTAGAGAATATTTTGAAATAATTTTTATTGAACAAACTGCATGGCTACTGTTTAGCTTTTGTTGTGTCACTCACTTGTACGTTCAATTCAATAAGCAGCAAAAGCAATCTTTAAATGTAAATTCATCAATACTATTTCAAAACAGGCAAACTTTATTTTACATTCACCGTATGAACGAGCAACACAATCCCTGGCAAATAATAGATCAGCATGATGCTTATGACAATAACTGGATAACACTTACCCATTACAATGTTATCAATCCGTCAGGTGGTAAAGGAATCTATGGAAAAGTGCATTTTAAAAATACAGCCATTGGAGTTGTGCCGCTTGATAGACATTTAAATACCTACCTCGTTGGTCAATATCGTTTTCCGATAAACAGGTACAGCTGGGAAATACCCGAAGGTGGTGGCCCGCTGAATGAAGATCCGCTGGACGCTGCAAAAAGAGAATTAATGGAAGAAACAGGCTTGAAAGCAAAACACTGGATAAAAATACTCGACATGTATCTCTCTAACTCTGTTAGTGATGAGGGCTGTGCCATTTATGTTGCCACAGACTTATCCCAGCATACAGCAACGCCGGAAGAAACAGAACAACTGGCTATAAAAAAAGTACCATTTGATGAAGTGTATCAAATGGTACAAGATGGTAAAATAACAGATGCAGTAACCGTAGCAGCTATTTTAAAAACGAAACTTATGCTGCTTGATGGTTCGTTGCATTTATGATTTTCTTTTTAATGCCTCTTTTGCAAAACTTATAAGATAAGATGGGTCAACATAACCTTCGGTTTGTAATACAATATTTCCATTGGCATCCGTAACGATCAGGGAAGGGTAACCCTCAATACCATATTTTCTTGCCAGTTCAGGCCCTACACCCTGCTCCCCGTCAACAGACACATTAATAAAATTATCATTGAAGAATTTCCCCGCTGCTTCATCTGTAAAAGTATTTTTCTTTAGCATTTTACAAGGGCCACACCAGGTTGCATAAATATCAAGAAAAATAAGCTTTTTATTAGCCCTGGCCTGTTCCATGGCTTTGTTCCAGTCCTGCTCAATGAATTTAATGCCCTTCTCCTCTGTAGTCACCGTTTTATTTTCAGGATTTGCATTAATAAATGCAAATGAAACTATAACTGCCACTAAACCGGCAACCAATAAACTGTATCGTAAAAAATGCTGTTTCATAAATATTCTTTTTATCAATAACGAAATAAACACCTTTAACTTACATACAAAAATATATCCACGCTTGTTTAACATTTTATTTCCATAAAGGTTAGTTTTACAATCCGCACCTTATTTTTGGAAAACACAATTATCTTGCAAATGAATACTCCTATTAAAACGGCAATTATTGCTTTCGGCGCTGCGGGCAAATTTATGCACGCCCCATTTATTAAGACGCAGCCGGAACATTATGAAGTAATAGCAGTGGTGGAACGTCATAAAGAAGATTCCAGGGAACTCTTTCCAAACGCAAAGATAGCAAGGTCATTAGACGAAGTGCTTGCCATGAAGGAGCTGGAGCTTATAATTATCACCACGCCAAATGATACGCATTTTCCTTATGCCAAAGCTGCTTTACTTGCTGGCAAACACGTAGTAGTTGATAAACCTTTTACTATTACTTCTGCTGAGGCACTTGAACTAATTGAATTATCAAAAAAAGTAGATAAGGTTATCAGCGTTTTCCAGAACAGGCGGTATGTAACAGACTTTCTCACGATCAAAAGGCTATTGCATAATAAATTATTGGGAGAGGTTCATGAATTTGAAGCGCATTACGACCGCTACCGCCCCGAAGCAAAACCAAATGCATGGCGTGAGGAGCCAGCACCAGGCAGTGGTATTCTGTATGATCTGGGTGCGCATTTAATAGACCAGGCATTTTATTTATTTGGCTTACCCGAAGAAATTACTGCCGATATAAGAATGCAACGCTCTCATGCCAGAACCGTTGACAATTTTGAATTAAAACTTGGTTACGATCATAAAAAAGTAATTCTTAAATCTGGCATGCTGGTAAGAGAACCAGGGCCACGATATATGATACATGGCGACATTGGTTCTTTTATAAAGTACGGAGAAGATCCGCAGGAAGTTTTTTTGCGAGCAGGTAAATTGCCCACCGAAGTTCCCAACTGGGGCATGGAAGATGAATCTATATATGGTTTGATACACACAGATATCAGTGGACATACATTCAACGAAAAATATCCTTCTGTAAAAGGTGATTACGGTTATTACTACGAAAACCTGTATAAGACTTTGAGAGAAGATGCTCCTTTGCGTGAAAGGCCTGAACATGCATATAATGTTATCAAACTTATTGAACTCGCCGAAGAAAGCAATGCCAAAAAAGCTACTATCAAATGCAGTGGCTTTATTGATGTGCCTTACCCGAGAGATTAGAAAAATTGTTTTATTTATTTTGTACTTAGCTGCATTGCTGCTATCATCGCTGGTTGTGTCACTCACTTGTACGTTCTGAACAATGTTGAACAAGCTGAGAGCAACGAGCCTTGAGCTTCGAGCAAAACACACAAGCTCAAGGCTCGCAGCTATTAGCTCATAGCTGTTGTATTGTACAAGAGTGCGACGCAACAGAAGTTTAATGCATGTACAAATGTTGGGGTCATAAAACACTTATCACAGGAAGTCATAAAAAAATTATTTAGTTCTATCTTTCCTTTTTAATTTTTGTTTCATGAAGAAATTTTTTGCAATCATTGCAGCATGTATTTGCATGATGCATGTTTACGCGCAACAGCCATCTTTTATTACAGACAGTATTGATAAATATATTGAGCAGGGAATGAAAGACTGGAGTATTCCCGGTCTCGCTATTGCTGTTATAAAAGACGGCAAAGTTGTATTGATGAAAGGCTATGGCGTACGCAACCTTGAAACAAAAGAACCTGTTGATGAAAATACGTTGTTCATGATTGCCAGCAACAGCAAACTCTTTACAGCAACAGCTTTGTCGCAACTGGAATATAATAAAAAATTGTCGCTCGATGATAAGATCACCAAATACTTTCCTGATTATAAAGTGTATGATGATAACACAACAGCATTGGTAACTATAAGAGATATGCTTTGTCATCATCTGGGTACTAAAACATTTCAGGGTGATTTTACTTTCTGGAACTCCGGTTTATCACGCAGCCAGATCATGTATAAAATGCGGTACCTGAAACCTTCTGGTAATTTCAGGCAGAGTTATGGTTATTGCAATAGTTGTTTTGTAACTGCGGGTGAGGTAATTCCTCTGGTAAGCGGTATGCCGTGGGAAGTATATGTGTACGATAGCATCCTTACGCCGCTTGGTATGAGTAATACACATACCCTCGGGCGTGGTATGGAACAAATGCCCAATGCTGCAGTGGCTTATACCAATACTTTTTCCAGCGTATTAACACCGCTGCCTTATGATGATATAGATAACATGGCTGCTGCAGGCAGTATAGTAAGCTGTGTAAAAGATATTTCAAAATGGTTGTTGATGCAGTTAGACAGTGGCCGTTATGAAGGCCGTCAAATCCTTCCCTGGCCGGTATTACAGCGTACCAGGCAAATGCAGACAATAATAAATAGCACGAAGTCTCCTGATTATCCTTCGCATTACACAGGTTATAATCTTGGTGTTATGCAAAGAGATTATAATGGAAGGCAGGTGTTTTATCACACAGGTGGTGCAGATGGTTTTGTAACCAACACCTGTTTTGTACCGGAAGAAAATTTGGGCATTACTATTCTCACCAATAATGATAACCAAAGTTTTTTTGAACTGCTGCGTTACCAGATACTCGATGCCTATCTTGGTGTGCCTTACAAGAACAGGAGCCAAATGTTACTTGCAGATTTTAATAAACAACGTACTGATAATTTAGCAAAAATAGATGTGTTGAAAGCAAGACTGAAGAATAATAAACCTTCACTCCCATTGACTGCTTACACAGGTAAATACACACATACATTAATGGGTGAAATAACCATTGCACAAAACAACAATGGCCTGCTTATAAAATTCCCCGATCATAATAATTTATCAGCAACATTGCAATATCTTGACAATGATGAATGGCTGCTAACCTACAGTAACCCTGCATTTGGTATATTTCCACTTAAGTTTAGAGCAGAGAATGATAAGGTAGTTTCTGTGGATGTTAAATGCAATGATTTTATAGAATTCGATCCTTATACTTTTATGAAAGAGTAAATTGTTAGTAGTGAACTTTCGTATTTCATGGCATCGGTTGTTGTGTCACTCACTTGTGCATTCAATTTTTATGGCAGCAATAAAATATGATTGCTATGCTACAGACACAGGAAGCTTACACACAACTCCATCGCCTCATTCCTGCCAGCAACATGTTTATATGCTTGTACTATCGGGGAAAATTCAAAATTTTTTTTTCTAAAGCCATCCCAAACTTTCATAGTATTTTTGTGCATCTTTTTTAATAGCATCCTTATCTAAATTTAAGTTTTGTATTTATCGATGATATCAAAAGAATCTATCACCTTTATTGCAATTATTCTTTTTTTTCTTCAAAAGATGCATTTTTCACTTCTTGATAATCTAATATTACATCCCAATATAACGTTTGATCACTTTTTGAAAATTTGACTCTATTCTTCACCCGCTCAATAAAGAACCGAACGTACAAGAGTGCGACGCAAGAGGTGATGCTTTGAAAAACCAAAGCCTGGCTCATAAATATCTTACACTTATTCAATTCTAATACTCACTTAATGCCCCAAATTTTTGCATTACCGCAATAATCAATAATATTGCAGCGTATTTAAAGAACTGTAATACAAGAAAACCAGAATTAATTTATTTATCCTTGCTAAAATCATTTACCAGAAAGAACAATAATATGAAAAGAACACTGTTGATCCTTTCCCTGATAACCCTTACTGCAACATTTTCACAAGCTCAATACAATACCAAGACAAGGATAATGATATACGGAGAAGGCGGCCTTAACCTTTCTACTCTGTATCAAAGTGCCAGTTCAGAAAAAGCTTTAAAGCTCAGCAATATTACCCGGCCGGTAATAGGATTGTATGTAAAAACAAAATTTCCAACTTTAATGGGTTTCGATGCAGGCGTATCACTTTCCCAGCAAGGAACTAATACAAAAGACTCTGTTGCATCATCAGCCATATTTCCGGATTCTGCTATTTCCAAAGCAGTATTAAACTATGCGTATGCATATGGTGATGCACTTTATTATTTTGAACTACAGGGCGATAACACCATACATGCAGGCGTAGGGCTATATGCTGGCTATGCCATGAATGGAGACCAGGTTACAGGCTCTGATAAGAAAAAACTTTTATTAGACGACTGGAAAAGATTTGATTTTGGTCTTCAGTTAAAAACGGCATTTAACATTCATGAATTTATAACCCTCGGCGTACAATACAGGATCGCGTTTTTAAGAACATTGGAAACCGTTGACAGGGTTGGGAATGACAACAACTTAAGAAACTCTGTACTTACTTTAACTGCGGCGCTCAGGCTTTTTGAAATAAAATCAAAATAAAATAAGATTATAGAATAAGCAAAGGATCGCATACTGCGATCCTTTTTTATTTTGTATAAGTTCTGGCACCAAATAATAAACTGCCTATACGAACCATGTTACTTCCCTTTTCTATCGCCATAACATAATCTCCACTCATGCCCATGGAAAGTATTTGAAAATCTGCATGCATCGCTGCATTGCATTCATCAAATAAAGATCTCAAATGCGCAAATTCTTTTCTTACCTGTTGTGTGTTATCTGTAAATGATGCCATTCCCATTAAACCTTTGATGCGTACATTATTTATCTGGCCTGTAACACACGCTGATATTGCTTCATTTAATTCCGTTTCATTCATACCAAACTTTGTTTCTTCTTCTGCAATGTGTACCTGCAGCAGGCAGTCTATAACACGGTCATATTTTGCAGCCTGTTTGTTTATCTCCTGTAATAATTTTAAGCTATCCACTCCATGTATCAGGTGTACAAAAGGCGCTATGTATTTTACTTTATTGCTTTGTAAATGACCAATAAAATGCCAGCGAATATCTTTAGGTAGCGCAGTTTCTTTATCTGTAAGTTCCTGCACATAATTCTCACCAAAATCGCGCTGGCCAAGCTTATATAAGGCCAATATATCTTCCGCAGGTTTTGTTTTGCTTACTGCAACAAGTGTTACTTTTTTTTCACTTAATTCTTTTATCAATTGCTCGTATGCTGCCGTATTTATTGCCATGCCAATCTTTTTTGTAAAGATAAATGGGTGTGCGGAGAGAAAAATATTTATGAGCCGGGCATTTGTATTTTATAGCGTCGCCTGTTGTGTCACTCACTGCATCGTTCGGAACTATTTTGATCAGGTTAGAAGTGAAAAGTCAAAACTTTTGCATCTTTCATTTTTTACTTTTGCCTTTTCACTGATGCAATCAGTACCGGTGTATAAGGGTGCGACGCAACGTAAGACCAATAGCAGCAATGCTGCCGGCAACCAAAATAAATACACATAATATGCTATCTTTTGCTATTTGATAATTAGCAAGTAAATTCGCACCCGCTAATGTCATGAACAATGACAGCATGATTTTCTGATCATCTAAAACTATCAACAGATATGGCATACGACGTTATTGTGCTTGGCAGCGGTCCTGGTGGATATCCTGCCGCTATACGTGCATCTCAGTTAGGATTTTCAGTGGCAATTATTGAAAAGGAAAGCCTTGGTGGTATATGTTTGAATTGGGGCTGTATTCCAACCAAAGCACTTCTAAAAAGTGCACAGGTTTTCGAATACATGAAACACAGTAAAGACTATGGTATTATTTCCGGCGATGTGCAGGCAGACTTTGGCGGCGTTATAAAAAGAAGCCGTGGAGTTGCCGATAAGATGAGTAAAGGCGTACAGTTCCTGATGAAGAAAAACAAGATAGATGTGGTGATGGGATATGGCAAAATAAAAGCCAAGGGACAGGTAGAAGTAACCGCTGCAGACGGGACTAAAAAAATAATTGAAGGCAAATACATCATCATTGCAACAGGTGGCCGCAGCCGCGAACTGCCCACCCTTAAACAGGATGGCAAAAAAGTAATTGGTTACCGCGAAGCAATGGTATTGCCGCAGCAGCCAAAAAGCATGATCATTGTGGGTAGCGGTGCGATAGGTGTAGAGTTTGGTTATTTCTATAGCAGCCTTGGAACAAAAGTTACTATTGTGGAATTTATGCCAAGGGTTGTGCCTGTTGAAGATGAAGACATTTCAAAAGAACTGGAAAAACAACTAAAGAAACAAGGCATTGACATAATGACCAGCGCTTCTGTTGAAAGTGTTGATACAGGTGGCGCCGGTGTAAAAGCATTGGTAAAAAAACAAGACGGCAGTACTGTAACACTTGAAGCAGATATAGTTTTAAGCGCTGTTGGTGTGGTAGCTAATATTGAAAATATTGGCCTTGAAGAAACAGGTGTAAAAACAGACAAGGGCAGAATAACTACTGATAAGTATTTTCAAACAAATGTGCCCGGCATATTTGCCATTGGCGATTGTACACCTAACCAGGCATTGGCACATAAAGCCAGCAAAGAAGGTATTAACGCTGCTGAATATATCGGCTATCTTGAAAAGAAATTCCATCATCAACCAGAACCTATTGATTATGGTAATGTACCAGGATGCACCTATTGCTCTCCTGAAATTGCCAGTGTAGGTATGACGGAGAAAGCAGCAAAGGAAGCAGGCTACGAAATCAAAGTGGGTAAGTTCCCGTTCATGGCCAGTGGTAAAGCAAGTGCATCAGGCGCTACTGAAGGTTTTGTAAAAGTAATTTATGATGCCAAGTATGGCGAGTTCCTTGGTTGCCATATGATCGGTAATAATGTTACTGAAATGATAGCCGAAGCAGTTACTGCACGCAGGTTAGAAACAACAGCACACGAAATATTAAATGCCATTCACCCGCACCCAACCATGAGCGAAGGTTTAAAAGAGGCTACAGCAGCAGCTTATGGAGAAGCAATAGACATTTAATGTATCTGAGTTCCATTTTAGTTGACATTAAATAGAACTTTGTTTGATGTAATATTTTTAATAGGTTGGTATAATATTGATTTTATTATGTCCAACCTATTTTAGTCCTGTCACGTTTATCTTTAATATTAAATGCTTACACATGAGAAAAAAACTAACACTACCATTATGCTCCTGTCTGTTACTGGCCACAGGAGTCTTTGCACAGGTTGAAAAAAAACCTTCATCTTTAGGATTTAGTATTGGCTTTGCTGATTTCATCGCTGTTCAGGATATAAAAAACACTTCTATCAGTGATGCACAGATCGGGGGTTTCAGTAAAATGAACAGCTCATTTGTGGCGCAGTACTGGAAAGGCTTAACAAAAAACCTTGATGTTTCAGTTGCGTACACAGGTTCATTTATAAACAGGCTGCCATCTACTTTTCCGCATAAGCCTGTTGATTATTTTCACGCACTGGGTGCCGCTGTAAATCTGAAAATGTTTCAAGAAAAAGCTCCGGTAAATCCATTCTTAACGGCAGGTGTTGAAGGTTATAACTATAAAGATAACTGGGGTGTACAGTCACCACTAGGATTGGGGTTACAATTGAACCCATTCAGAGGAAATGCTAATTTCTTATTACAGGCTCAATACAAACTTAGTTACAGCGATAAAAATGTAAACCATCTGTTCTATTCTTTTGGTGTACTTGCTCCGCTTACAGAACCAAAAGCAAAACCTGTTGTAGTAGCAGCTCCACCGCCACCTGCAGATACAGACATGGATGGCGTTATTGATGCCGATGATAAATGCCCAACAGTGGCGGGTCTTGCAAAATACAATGGCTGTCCTATACCTGATACAGATAAAGACGGCATAAATGATGAAGCAGATAAATGCCCTAACGTTGCTGGCCTTGCTAAATACAATGGTTGCCCTATACCTGATACAGATAAAGATGGCGTAAATGATGAAGAAGATAAATGCCCTACTGTAGCTGGCTTCCCAAGATATAACGGATGCCCTATACCTGATACAGACGGTGACGGTGTAAACGATGAGAATGACAGGTGCCCAACAGAAGCAGGCCCTGCGGATAACAATGGTTGCCCACGTCTTGAACAGTTTAATTTCAACGCCAAGAATGTGCAGTTTGCTACAGGAAAAGCGACGCTTACAAAAGGCGCAACAACAGAGCTTGATAAACTGGTAACTATTTTAAATGCACATCCTACACTTAAACTTTCTATAGATGGCTATACTGATAACACCGGTAAACAAGCTACCAATCTTACACTTTCTCAAAAAAGAGCAGATGCGGTAAAAGCATATCTTGCCAAAAAAGGAATTTCTGCAGACATATTAACTGCGACAGGTCATGGAATTGATAATCCTGTTGCCGATAATAAAACTGCTGCAGGCAGAGCTCTCAACAGAAGAGTTGAATTTAGCGTTGTACAATAAATATTTTTAGTTCATTTTATAAAAAATGCTCCAATTATTTGGAGCATTTTTTATTTAGTAAGTTTTTTATGAACCTTGCATTTGCTTTTCATGGCATCAACTGTTGCGTCGCACTCTTGTACTTAGGAACAAGAGTCAACAAGCCATTAGCCAAAAAAGTAATAGTTTTTGACTTTAATAATTAATTGTTTTGTTCATTAAAGTTCGGAATGCACAAGTGAGTGACACAACAATTGATGCCATGAAAAAAACAAAAGCCGGTAAACAAATTATCTATGCAGAATTTCTTCCCGCATTGATGATACCAAAAGAACAACGCATGGCTAATTTACCATAGGTATCTTTTATGGGTGTTTGTATCAACTGCTCTTCCATATTGCGCACTTTTGATAATGCATATTGTTGTATGGTTACGAGTGGCAATACAATTCTTTCACGCATGCTGATAGATAACTGATCTACGGGATAGTCTGCCATTAACTCATGATTGCCTGAAAGCTTGAGTACGTAACGAATAGAGAGCTCATACTCGTGGTATGTTTTGCTCCATATTTCGCCATACTTGGGATGTTGGGAAAGATATTCTGTAAGCGGGAAATAAGATTTCTTCATCGCCATCTCGCAGTTATCAATAAGCGTTTTAAAGAAGAGTGATTCTTTGTACAGCTTCTGCACTTGTTTCCATTTTCCGGCTTCTTCCATTTTCTTTAGCGCAGTACCTACACCATAATAACCGGTAACGTTTTGTTTCAACTGGCTCCATGCGCCCACGTAAGGTATAGCACGCAGGTCTTTTAGTGTAAGCTTTGCAGAACCACCACGTTTTGCAGGGCGGCTGCCAATATTTGTTTCTGCATAAAAACGTAACGGGCTTACCTGTGCAAGGTATTCTACAAAATAAGGATGTTCTTTAAGATCGATATATGCTTTGTAACTGTTGTCTGCAAGTGTTTGCAACAACTCTTCTTCTTCTTTATTGAGTGTTATTTCTTTTGTTGAAAATAATTCGTTGGTAATACCAGCATGTATCAGTTGTTCTATGTTAAACTGTGCAGCTTCTATGGTTCCAAAACTGGAACTTACCGTTTGGCCCTGCACAGTCAGTTGTATTTCTTTGTTAGAAATATCTTTACCCATAGAGGCATAGAACTTATGCGTCTTGCCACCACCCCTTGCCGGTGGACCACCACGACCATCAAAGAATATCACATCAAGATCGTATTGTTTGGATATACGCGTTAATTCCTGTTTTGCTTTGTAGATACCCCAGTTAGCCATTAGATAACCACCGTCTTTAGTTCCATCAGAAAAACCAAGCATGATGGTTTGTGTATTGCCACGTTTCTGCAGATGATTGCGGTACACTTTGTTCTCATAAAGAATACGCATTACACCGGCGGCATTTTCAAGATCGTCTATTGTTTCAAACAGTGGAATAATATCTATGGTAAGTTCTTCAGCATCCCAGCCAGAAAGCATAAACAGACCAAATACTTCCATTACATTCAATGCACTGTTGCACTGGCTTATGATGTAACGATTGCAGCCTTGTTCTCCATTTGTTTTTTGAATTGACTTAGCAGCCTGCATGCTAAGGATGGTGTCTTTGTATAATTCATTTTCCAAAACTTCGATAGGCATGGCTGCATTGATATTCTGCAATACAGCAATCTTTTCTTCATCACTCATATCTGTATATCCGGGAGGAAGAATATTGCTTAGAGTAGCAATTGTATCCAATACTTTTCCGTGAATTGTACTGTCCTGGCGCAGATCGAGTGACGCGAAGAACAAACCAAATATCTCTACTTTGCTTATCACATTATCCAGCAAATGAAGGAACAAACCATTGTGTTGTTCAATCAATATTTTCCTTGCTGTCAGTAAAGTGTGCAGTATTTCTTTTTGAGAAATATTTGCTTTATGGCCGGGTACAAAAAGATTATCATAAAGTTTCTTTTCCAGTTCCATACAACGTTCCTCTACTCCTTTGAAAGTAAGACGGCGTTTCAATCTTCTTACTGAAAAATAGTAGGAACGTAATATTCCATTACGTAATGCATCTGCAACTTTCAATGTTATATCGGCTGTTACAAAAGGGTTCCCATCTCTGTCGCCACCTGGCCAGAAACCCATTCTTATAACTGGGTTTTTTGTTTGAATGGAATCACCATATTGATCTTTCATGGTCATCAATATGGCGCCCGCTGCCTGGTAAAATACATTCTCCAAAAACCATAATAAACTCACAGCCTCATCATAAGGTGTAGGCTTTTGTTTTTTTAGGAATGGCGTCTTACCTAACTGCTGCAGGTACATGTTTATCATAGCTGCATTTTCTTCAACGAGTGCTTCTGAAAGATCATTGATGATGCCCAACACTTCACCGGGATAAAATTGTGTAGGATGTGCAGTCAGGACAAGACGTACAGAAAAATCTTTCAGTTTTTCTGACAGCTCTTCTTTCTTCTGTGTTTGCGATACTTCTGATTGCAGATGCTTTAACGTACCCGGACCATTGATATCATTTACATGTTTGAATGCGGCATCTTCAAGTGCATCAAACAACACTACCTGTCTTTCGGTATATTGAATAAACCTGAACAACAGGTCTATAAATTCCTGTTCCTTTTTGTAAGATGTATATTGGGAGAGAAAACTGTCAACAATTTCTATGGGGCTTTGTTTCTTTAAAAAACCTTCTTCACAATGAATGAGAAAAAGAGAAAGTAACACCCCTGTTTTCTCAATGCGGTGGAATGGCAGCGACGTAAATAAACTATTGTATAACTGGAAACGTATACCTACGAGGTTCCTGAATTGCTGCAATGCACTATTGGAATATATCTCCATACTACTATAAAATTTTCATACTTTATGCAGGCAATCAACGAAGGTTGTGAAGATAATATAAAATCGTAATAACAATTGTAAGCATCAGCAATTGAAAATATTTTTTATGGTACCAGCGGCGAGTTAGATGGCATCGCCGGTTGTGTCACTCACTTGTACGCTCTGTTCTTAATGCAGCTGTTAGCTAATAGCTATAAGTGTGCGACGCAACGGAAGCTTGATTTATATTCTGAAGCCTGTAAAAATATTTCTTATCATATTTCAATTACTGTTCAAGATTTTTACATCAGCAGTAATCTATAATTTTGATGCATGACAGAGCAAAAAGAAAAATTGCGTATTGATAAATATCTCTGGGCTATCAGGCTTTATAAAACACGCAGCCAGGCAACGGATGCCTGTGACAAAGGGAAAGTGAAACATTTAGGTAATACAGTAAAAGCATCTAAAACTGTAAACATAGGTGATGAATATAATGTAAAAACAGAAGCACGTAAATGGGTCATAAAAGTTACAGGCCTCTTAGACAAACGCGCAGCATACAGCGAAGCAATAAAACATTATACCGACATAACGCCTGCAGAAGCATTGGATGTGGTAAAATACCAAACTGAATCTTTTCATACCGGAAAGCGATTAAGCAAGGTAGGTCGTCCAACCAAGAAACAAAGGCGAGATATAGGAGATATTATTGACAACTAATACCCAAAAATGAGAATTGATATTATAACAGTTTTGCCCGAATTGCTGGAAAGCCCGCTTAATCATAGCATCATGAAAAGAGCTAAAGACAAGGGTCTCCTGCAAGTTTATACACATAACCTGCGACAATGGGCAGTTAATGCTTATGGGCAAGTTGACGATTATCAATACGGTGGCGGCGCAGGTATGGTGATGATGTGTGAGCCATTGGCAAATGCTATAGAATCTCTGCAAAAAGAAAGAAGCTATGATGAGATCATTTATGTAACCCCAGATGGAGCAATGTTAAATCAAAAGCTTGCTAACCAGCTTTCTATGAAAGATAACTTAATTATTATTTGTGGTCATTACAAAGGAATAGACCAGCGCATAAGAGACCTTTATGTAACGAAAGAAATTTCTATTGGTGATTATGTATTAAGTGGTGGGGAATTAGCAGCGGCAATTATTGTAGACAGTGTTGGCCGCTTACTTCCCGGCGTTTTAAATGATGAGACCTCTGCCCTCTTTGATTCTTTCCAGGATGATTTGTTAGCACCGCCTGTGTATACCCGACCTGAAGATTTCAGGGGTTCAAAAGTGCCTGAAGTGTTGTTATCTGGTAATCCAAGGATTATTGAAGATTGGCGCCATGAAAAAGCTTTAGAGATAACAGGGGCAAAAAGACCAGACCTCTTAAAATAAGATTAAGTATAGTTTTAAAAAGCCAAATGATATCCAAATAAGTCATATAGCGTCTTATTTGGATATCATTAAGTCCGATTCCGATTTTGTTCAAACGTATATTCTATTACCTTTATGTAGTGATTTGATTAACGTATATTGTTTTCAAAATCACGACTCGTTTTAATATCCAATTATCCAAAAAAACCAAAGTCTCTCCCCCTTCAAAGTTTTTAGATTGTTAACCTGATCTAAAAATCCTGCAGAGCAGGATTTTTTAGTTACTACATATTCCTTTGTTAATAAGAAACATAAAGTACAATAATTTCACTTATTAATTTAAAATTCAATTTATTAAGTTGATTAAAAAAACTATGAAATAGTTTCCTGGTTTGTTTGTATTTGATAGAGTTCGGCATAATAGCCGTTTAATGCGAGCAGTTCTTCATGAGTTCCCTGCTCTATTATACTTCCATCTTCTATAATAATTACCTGGTCAAACTTTAGGACAGTAAAAATGCGGTGCGTAATTAGAATAGCTGTTCGTTTTCCAAGAATAGTATACAGATTATTGATGATCTGGTTTTCTGTTTTCGCATCAACCGCACTTAAACAATCGTCAAATATCATTATGTCCGGATCTTTTATCAACGCACGTGCTATAGATATACGTTGCTTTTGCCCACCACTTAATGTTACACCACGTTCACCTACCATTGTTGCATAGCCATTCTGAAGCCCATTGATCTCGTTATGTATAGCAGCATTTTGTGCAGCCTTATAAATCTTTTCTTCAGATGGGTCTGTGGTAAGTCCAAATGCGATATTGCGGGAAACTGTATCGCTAAAAAGAAAAACATCTTGTGGAACAAAACTTATATTATCACGGAGATGCTGTAAAGGTATAGCACGCAAGTCTTTGCCTCCAATTGTGATATTTCCTTCATCAGGATCATAAAATCTTAGTAGCAATTGCGCAAGTGTTGATTTACCACTTCCGGTTCTGCCAAGTATAAGTACCTTTTCTCCTTCTTTAATAGAAAGCGAAAAATTCTTTAATGCTTTTATACCAGTGTTAAAGTAAGTGAAAGAGACATTATCAAAAACAATATTACCGCTAAGTGGTGTTTCATCTTTTGAATCTGCTGATTTTATTGCAGGTTCGGTATGCAAAAATTCATTTAATCTTTTTTGCGAAGCTGCTGCTCTTTGTATAATACTTGCAACTGATCCTATTGCTGTTACAGGCCAGGTTAGCATATTAATGTAAATAACAAATTCAACAATGATTCCTACTTTTTGTGGATCATCTATTGCCATCTTACCACCTATAAAAATGGTCAATAAAGTACTAAGACCGACCAGTAATGTCATGCTCGGAAAATAAATAGCTTCGGTTTTTGCAAGGCCTACTGCATTCTTTCTGTATGCTTCACTATTATTTTTAAAGAACCGTAGCATTGCATTTTCCTGCACAAAAGATTTTATAACACGTACGCCTGAATATGATTCCTGTGCATTTGTTGTAAGATCTGACAGAAGCGATTGAACTCTCTCACTCTTGCGGTGAATGGTAATATTTACAAAGTAAATTGTAATAGCAAGTAAAGGCAAGGGAGAAAGTACTATAAGGCTTAGGTTCAGATCTTTACTAAACATATTTACCATGCACATCCCTATCAGCGAAACAAGATTTACAAAATACATGATGGCTGGTCCTGTATACATACGCACTCTGCTTACATCTTCTGCAATCCTGTTCATTAGATCGCCGGTTCGGTGGCTTTTGAAAAAGCCAGCATCAAGTTTTTGGTAGTGTGTGTATACCTCATTCTTCATGTCATATTCAATATGACGGCTCATCACAATAAGTGTTTGCCGCATAACGAACATAAAGAAACCACGCAACAACGCAAGAACGAGAATAGTTATACTGCAGATCAAAACCAGTTTAGCAAAGTCCATCTGTTGCACCCATTTTATAAAAAGCATCACTATGCCATTGTAAGATTCTTTCCCGTGAACAGGTTTTCCTCCGGGCAAGTGTTCCTGCACTTTATTCACAACATAGCCTGTTATTTCTGGAGCAAGCACAGCAAAATAGTTGGAGAGAACTACGAAGATTATTCCAATGCTAAAACGATAGCGGTATTTCCAGAAATATTTATGAACAGTGGATAATTGTTTCAAAAGCAAAAATTTCATCAAAATTACCATAATGAATTTTATTTTTTACGAGCCTGGCTGTAGTACAAGTGTTAAACATAGTTGCGTCGCACTCTTGTACACCTTTTTATGACCAACCAAAATATAACAGCAAATGCCTGATCCATCTGCATTGCAGCATTGGTGAAAATCAACTCGTAATTATTTTTTTGGAAGATAACTTTCCGCACTATTATTTTGCACCCGGAGAGATGGCAGAGCGGTCGAATGCGGCGGTCTTGAAAACCGTTGACTGTAACAGGTCCGGGGGTTCGAATCCCTCTCTCTCCGCCTGATAGCATTTCAAAAAGAATCAAATCCTCGCAAATTCAATGTTTGCGGGGTTTTTTCTTTTTATACCACTTAAGATTGTTCAAATTTTCAAAAATAAAATGACTATAAACCGAGACCTGACCTAAATTAAAATGACAGGTCTCGACAAAAACGGCAACACCACCAGTACTCCATTTTATTGATTTTTTGTTTTGTTGAAACACATAAAAAAGTAAATTGTAACACGTCAAAATAGATAAAATGAATGCTTCAATGAACCTAAATTTTCAGCTTAAAAGTTCAAAAGAGAATGAATTACAAACGCTTTATTTACGCCAGATCCAGAATAAATGGCATTAGAACTTTTCAATCAGATCAATTGAACAGGTAAGATGTTTAAGTGAAAAACACAGCCTGCCTTGAAGGTGATATTATAGAGTATAAAAAACAAAAAGGATCTTTGAATTTTTATACTTTTAAATGGCATCAAAACAGCTTACTATGTTTTTACTCATTTAACTAATTCAATAGCTCCAATTTTGTAAGGAAAGGAATTTGGGAGACTCAGTTCTTAAGACAGTGTTCCAAATACCGAGAATTCCTCACCCTCAAAATAATGATTACTATGAAACAGGTGCGATTAGGATTAAAAGAAAATTGGAAGCAGTTTACATTGCTTGTAATAATCAATGCATTTGTTGGAGGCATGGTTGGTTTGGAACGAAGCATTTTACCACGCATTGCAGAAGTTGAATTTCACATTGCTGCAAAGACAGCATTACTTTCATTCATCATTGTATTTGGTATTGCAAAAGCAATCACTAATTACTTTACAGGTGCATTGGCAAATAAAATAGGACGAAAGAATTTGCTGACTATTGGGTGGTTTTTTGCTATTCCTGTTCCCTTTATATTAATGTCTGCAAACAATTGGAACTGGATAGTAGCAGCTAATGTATTGCTAGGTATCAACCAGGGACTTACATGGAGTAGCACCATCGTAATGAAAATAGATTTAGTGGGTGAAAAACAAAGAGGATTTGCGATGGGCTTAAACGAGTTTGCTGGTTATATTGCTGTTGCAATTGTTGCATTTCTTACAGGTTGGATCGCATCTGAATATGGTTTGCGTCCATATCCTTTTTATTTGGGAATAGCGTTATCTTTCTTAGGCTTATCAGGTAGTTTTTTTTTAATTAAAGACACTAAGCATCACATTGCTCAGGAAACTACTACCAGTAAAATTCCTAAACTAAAAAATATATTTTGGGAAACAACATGGAAAAATAAAAATCTCGGTTCAGTTACACAGGGAGGTTTAATTAATAACCTTAACGATGGTATGATCTGGGGTATTTTACCAATACTTCTTGCATCAAAAGGTTTTAATATCGCAGATATTGGAATCATTACAGCCGTGTATCCTGCTGTATGGGGATTAGGGCAACTCTTTACAGGCAGGATGGCAGATTATTTTTGTAAAAAAAAATTACTTTTTATAGGAATGTTTGTACAAGGTAATGCATTGATAGCTTTTATTTTTGCCCAATCATTCACTTTCTTTATAACAATTTCAATCATATTGGGTTTAGGCACTGCCTTGGTTTATCCTACTTTTCTTGCAACGGTTGCTGAAAATACCCATCCATCAGACAGAGCACACAGCTTTGGTATTTTCCGGCTGTGGAGAGATTTGGGTTATGCTATTGGTGCAATTCTCACAGGTATTATTGCAGATTTATTTGGAATACCGGCATCCGTATTAATAATTGGCTTACTCACTATTAACTCTGCCCTGATAATTCACTTCAGGATGAATTGCAATGATAATAATTCATTTAAAATTTCGCACTGGATATTTAAAACAAACATACTTCTGATAACCACAATATTAATATTTCCCCATAGCAATTAATTTACTATCATTTCACCTGGAATATCTGTTTTAGTATATTGTTTTTTTGGTTATTAACTTTTGTTCCTTATTCAACTTCTGTTGTGTCACTCACTTGTACGTTCTGTAATTAAATTGTACAAATTAGATTCAGTCTGAGAAAGCTATGCCAGTATACAAAGAAACACTGGTTTTAAATAGAGAAGAATGCTTTCAGTTATCTGCTATTTTCCTGCTAAATATTCTCGCTGATCAGAGTCCTTAGTAAAAGGGCAACCAATATCCTTACAACCTTTAGAACGAACCAGTTGCTTTTGCAACTTTAAGATAAATTATCAGGCAAGTTCGAAAGCACTAAAAGCCTTAACTTATAAGTACATAAGAAACAAAAATTTAATTGCTTGTTTAGTGAGATTTTCTATATTTTCGTATTGTCCAAAGAAACAGTGCTACCATTCCTGAACGTTTCTGGTTAAATGTTTTTGGTTTTTGGGTTACTGATCTCTATTGGTTAATTTTAATTTAATTCAAAAAACATGAACATTTACGTAGGAAACCTCAACTGGAATATGACCAGTGATGACCTAAACAATCTTTTCGCTCCTTATGGTGAAGTAGTTTCAGCTAAGATCGTTACCGACAAATTCAACAACAACCGTAGCAAAGGTTTTGGTTTTGTTGAGATGAGCGATGATGAAGCCGCTCGTACTGCTATCAGCAGCCTTAATGACACTGATATCCAGGGCCGTAAAATTGTAGTTAACGAATCAGCTCCACGCAAAGAAGGTGAAGGTGGCGGCGGTGGCTACAAAAAGAAAAGCTTTGGTGGTGGCGGTGGTGGCGGATACCGCGGTGGTGGCAGCGGCGGCGGTGGTGGATACCGTGGTGGCAGCGGCGGTGGTCGCGGCGGCAGCGGCGGTGGCGGTGGATACAACCGTTATTAATAAAACAACATCATAGGATCATTATAGTCTGGCTTATTAGCCGGACTTTTTTATTTATAAACCTTGTTGCATTAAAGCTATGATACTTTAATTGAGTCGCACTCTTGTGTTTTGCTATAGTTGGCACCGTTCCATTAATCTCAATTATTATAAACCCTTAATCGTTAATATTTCCGCTTTTACCGATGTCATCATTCATGTATGAAAATAATTACGAACTTACGCCCCTAATCAAAGTATTCATGAAAAGATCGGTTATTGGCTTTATATGTTGCATTTTAACCCTGCTATCTAAACCCGGTATTACACAAACTGATAGTTCCTGTGGTCTTCGCATAAGCGTTCTAACCTGTTCGCCTGGACAGGATCTCTATTCTTTGTTTGGTCACAATGCATTGCGAATAATTGACACTTTTAAAACAGCAGGCGGCTACAGATTAGAAGATTCGATTTACAATTGGGGAACTTTTGATTTTGACGAGCCTAATTTTTATTTCAAATTCATGCGTGGTAAGCTGTTATATTTCTTATCACCTGACAGGCTGGAAGATTTTATATATGAATACCGGTATGAAGGCCGAAGTGTAACTGAACAGGTACTGAATTTATCCTGCGCAGAAAAGTTGAGAATAAAACAGCTTGTAAGTATAAATATGACTGGTAATAACAGGTTTTATAAATACGATTTTCTGTTCGATAACTGTACAACACGGATCAGAGATATCATTGAAAAAAATGTACCTGGTATAAAGGTATCCGGTAGTCTTGTTCCCCCGGGTACTACTTTCAGGAATATGCTTTACTCTTATCTTGACAAAGGCAGCCAGCCGTGGAGTAAACTTGGGATAGATATTTTACTGGGTTCAGAAATTGATAAGCCAGTAACCAATGATCAATCTATGTTTCTTCCTGAATATTTGATGAAGGCTGTCGATTCTTCCAGTGTTAATAATATCTCTGTTGTTTCAAATAAACATTTACTTGTTAATGCGCAACCTTATGACGAAATGCAGGACTTATACAATCCGCTTATAACTATTGGCTTTATTTGTATAGTGTTATTCATGCTTGGTTTATTAAAAACCACAAGTGCAAAAACGATTGTAAAATTCACTGATACTTTATTGCTGTATATAACAGGTCTTATTGGATTGCTTATTTTATTTATGTGGTTCTTTACAGATCACAAAGCATGCAGTAATAACTATAATATTGCGTGGGCATTACCTACAAATTTTGCAGCTGCTTTTGTGGCGTGGAGAAAACCATCCTGGGTAAGGCAATATTTTAAAATTGCGGCCGTAGTCACAGCATTATTATTACTAAGCTGGTTTTGGTTACCGCAGCAAATGAACATAGCACTTCTGCCTTTTACAATATACATGCTTTACAGGTATGTAAAACTCGTTAGTGTGTGAATGATGGTAAATAAAAAATGATATTTTTCGTTTTTGTTAATAGACGTAAATGAAAATAAAATTATCTTATTTAAATACAGAAATATTTTATCATACTGAGGGTAAAGGGCTGCCTGTAATATTAATTCACGGTTTTGCCGAAGATTCTGAAGTGTGGTCAGAACAAAAAAGTTTTTTAAAAGATCATTGCAGACTTATTATCCCTGATTTACCTGGCAGTGGCTTATCTGCTTTCGAAAATAATAAACAGGAAAATGCAGATACAATTGAGTATTATGCTGATGTAGTGTATGCGTTATTGCGATACGAAACGATTGAATATTGTTTAATGCTGGGGCATAGTATGGGTGGTTATATTACACTGGCCTTTGCCGAAAAATATCCTGAATTATTAAAAGGTTTTGGTCTCATTCACTCTACTGCTTTTGCTGATAGTGCAGAAAAAAAACAAAACCGCCAGAAAGGAATATCAATGATGGAAGAATATGGGGGTTATTCTTTTTTAAAAACCACCACACCAAATTTATTTGCTGCAAAATTTAAGGCTGCCCATCCTGAAAAAGTAGAAACCCTGATAGAAAAGGGAAAAGGTTTTTCAACAGTTGCATTACAACAATATTATAGAGCTATGATGAACAGACCAGACAGAACAAATATTTTAAAAAACAGCAATAAGCCTGTCCTTTTTGTCATGGGTACTGAAGATGTAGCTGCTCCTTTAGAAGATGTATTGAAACAAACATATCTGCCTATAATATCGTTCGTACATATATTGGAAGATACGGGTCATATGGGTATGTGGGAACATCCTGAGAAAATGAATAATGCAATACTTGAATTTATTAAAAATGTAGAGAGTAACCAAAGACTGAGACTATGAATGCATTGCATTGCAAAAGGAATTTTGACTGAAGCTGTTCAACAGAATCGTTAACGCTGAAGAGTGCGACGCAACGAAAGCTAAACAGAAGTAACCAGGCTGGATTAATAAAATAAAAAAGACCACATCGGTAATAAATGTTATAGATGAAGAAAATTTTATTGTTCATATTATTATCACTGACCTCGTTTCAGTTATTCGCTTCTCATATTGTTGGCGGCGAAGTATTCTATACATACATTGGTCCCGGATCTGGCCCGGGGCAAAGTATGTATACTGTCTCGATAAGGTTATTCAGGGATTGTAACGTTGATTGCGGCGGTAATACACACGTGGCCTGCTTACCAACAGAAAGTGTAATTGGCATATTTACCAATGCCTTGCCTTACAACAGGTATTCAAATTATATTTTGCCTTTAACAAAAACAGAAACAATATCGTTGTCAACATACCCGTCATGTATTTCTGCAAAATTGCCTGTATGCTATGAGGTAAAAACATACTCAAAAACTATAACACTACCAGATAATAACGATGGTTACATAATTGCCTACCAAAATTGTTGTCGTGCAGATTCAAAAAATGTTTTGGGGAATGCTTCTACGGTGAGTGGTGTACCCGGCGCAACTTACACCGCCGTTATGCCGGGAAAAAAAATTCTTAGTTCAGGAACAAATTCAAGTGCAATTTTCAATTTAAAAGATACCAGCCTGGTTTGTTATCAGAGCAATTTTACACTTGATTTTAGCGCTGTTGACACTGATGGAGATTCTCTTAGCTATGCTTTTGCGCCTGCATATGATGGTGGAGATTTTCTTGCTTTCGATCCTGCAACGGAACCAAATACGCCTGCTTACAATAGTGTATCTTACCAAACATCATTAGGCTTTAGTGGTACGCAACCCCTTGGCAATACGGTTAGCATTAACCCTAATACAGGGCTTATCAGTGGAATTTCACCTATATACCCTGGCAGATATGTTGTTAATGTTATTGTTTATGAATGGCGCAATGGATTGCAGATCGCAGAACACCAGAAAGATTTTATTATGCGGGTAGAGAACTGCAATTTTCCATCTGTACTGTTAGATCCTTCTTATATCACCTGTGATGGATTTGATCTTTCCTTTAAGAATAATTCCACCTCCCCTATTATCAATTCGTATTATTGGGATTTTGGTGTGCAGGGAATTGATGCTGATACTTCAATAAGCGCAACACCAACTTATACATTTGCAGATTCCGGCACTTACAAGGTTACCCTTATTACCAACCGGGGGCAGCAGTGTACAGACACAGCCACGACTATTGCCAAAGTATATCCTGGCTTTATACCAGATTTTTCAGTAGAAGGCAGTTGTATATTGAACCCTTATCAATTCATAGACCGCACCACCTCCAAATATGGTGTTGTTGATAGCTGGCATTGGGATTTTGGAGAAACAACTACAATAGCTGATACATCCATACTTCAAAATCCTTTTTATAAATATAGTGCACCACAAACAGCTGATGTACGGCTTATCGTTACTAATTCAAAAGGCTGCCTGGATACCATTACCAGGCAGGTGCCCATTTTAGATAAGCCAACCGTTCAGTTAGCATTCAGGGATACACTTATATGCACCAAAGATTCCCTGCTGCTTAATGCAACTACGGGAACAACAGGCCTAACTTATAGCTGGTCTCCTAACGTAAACATTAATAACACAACTACTGCAACACCGCTCGTATATCCATCTTCCACTACTGTTTATAATGTAACTATAAATGACAAAGGTTGTATTGCTACTGATTCAGTAAAAGTAAACGTGATACCTTTTGTAACACTCACCCTTGGAGAAGACACTACTATATGTCTAACCGATGCAGTTCAAATGTTTCCCAATACTAATGCCTTGTATTTTTCATGGACACCCACAGCGGACATTGATAACCCAACTATAAAAAATCCTTTTATAAAACCATCAGGCAAAACAACCTATACAGTTGTTGCAACAGTAGGCAAGTGTAGTGCAACTGATCAGATAACTATTAACACAGTGCCATACCCACAGGTTTATGCAGGTATTGATACTTCTATTTGTTATGGTTCTACAGCATCTTTAACAGCCGTTACCTCTGCGCCAAATTTCAACTGGTCTCCGCTCATTGATCTGGCACGCGCAAATACATTAACACCCATAGCGGGTCCGCAAACAACAACACCTTATATTATTACTGTAACAGATATATTGGGTTGTCCTAAACCTGTCAGCGATACGGTGGTTGTTACTGTAATACCTCCTGTGGCTGCATTTGCCGGGCATGATACGACTATAGTAGTAAACCAGCCATTACAGTTAAATGCCACGGGCGGTGCAATTTATGCATGGAGCCCTTCAACAGGTATGAATGATCCAAACATCGCCAACCCTGTGGTAACACTTGGTTCGCAATACGATTCTATTACCTACAGGGTTTTGGTAAGTACACCCGAAGGTTGTTCTGCAACTGATGATATAAAAGTTATTGTATTTAAATCTGTGCCCGATATATTCATACCCTCTGCGTTTACGCCCAATGGTGATGGTAAGAATGATATCATTCGTCCAAAAGTGGTAGGCATGAAGCAGTATAATTACTTCAGGGTATATAACAGGCTTGGGCAAATGCTGTATAGTACAAGCACATTGGAACAGGGATGGGATGGGCGCATCAGCGGCATACTGCAACCATCAGGCGCCTATGTATACATGGCGCAGGCAGTAGATTATACAGGTAAGACTATTAATAAAAAAGGAACCTTTGTTTTGATAAGATAATGCTTATGTACCCAACTGTATAACACTTGTCATCACCTGTTGCGTCGCACACTTTTACATGCATATCTTTATGCAGCAATAATACAATTCACTAAAATAATCTTGTTATGTATTTTCAAAACATAGATGCACTAAACACAAAAGAAATCTTCCCCGGTTTTACAGGGCATTTTATTCATACTGATCACCAGACATTTGTTTTCTGGGATGTTATTGCAGGCAGCAGTGTGCCTGCGCATCAACACATGCATGAACAAATTGTAACAGTAAGAGAAGGGCAATTTGAACTAACTGTAAATGGTGAAACAAAAGTTATGGACAAAGGCATGACTGCAGTTATTCCGGGTAATACTACACATGCTGGAATTGCCATAACAGATTGCAAACTGCTTGATATATTTTATCCCGTAAGAGAAGATTATAAATAAAAATTAATCCGGGCAATATAGATGAGCGGATACTTCAGCTTATTTTCGCATCTTGAATAGACAATCCGTAACCACTTAACATTACTTCATGAAAACTATTTTACAAAAAATATTTTCTACACTTGGTTTATCATTCATCATTTCATTTGCCTTTGCACAACCCGGAACATTAGACAGCAGTTTTGGAGTAAATGGAAAAGTGACAAAGAATTTTGGTGCTGATTATACTGGTATAAAGGCATGTGCTATACAGGCTGATGGAAAAATTATCTCCGTTGGGAATTCCGACTTGTCTCCATGGAATGTTCCAAATAATTTAATTCTTGCACAATATTTAATGAACGGTAACCTTGATTCAGCTTTTGGAATAAATGGGAAAGTAACAACAACATTTAATCTTGGTGCTTCACTTATAATTGCTTCAACTGTCTTAATTCAACCAGATCAAAAAATCCTGATTGGTGGCAGTTTTTTTGATAGTTATTCAATGACCGATCATTTTGTGATGGCACGGTATCTTACTGATGGTAGTCTGGATTCGGCTTTCGGGGTAAATGGAAAAGTATTTACTTACATCGGGCCTTTCCCTAAAGAAAATTCATTAAGAGCACTTTGTTTACAACAAGATGGAAAAATATTGGCTGGAGGTTACAGTGATGGATATTGTTTAATAAGATATAAATCAAATGGTATAATAGATTCATCTTTCGCAATCAACGGAATATTTACAAATAATAGTGATGAGGCGTTAATCTGTGACATCAGTATTCAAAATGATGGGAAAATAGTTACTGCAGGAAGATCGGAATATTCTACCTCAGGTTTTCAAATAGTACGACACAAGCCAAATGGAAATTTGGATTCTTCTTTTGGGATTAATGGCAAAACTGTAACAACTTTCCTTGGAGAGTTTGCGCAAGCACAATCTCTCGCACTTTTAAACAATGGCAGTAGCATTGCTTCCGGGTTTTCTTATAACCCGGATCAAAATAATTATAATATGGTGCTTGCTAAATATAAATCTACCGGAGCATTGGATTCTTCTTTCGGAATTAATGGTAAAGTTATTACCAATACTGTTGGGAATTATATTGCATACTCAGGTAAATTATTGGTTCAATGGAATGGAAAATTTATTGTTGCCGGAAATATAGCAGCTTCGAATTTTATAATATCCCGATTTAATGAAAATGGAAGCATTGATTCATCTTTCGGTGCTTTTGGCAAAGCGACAGCAATTTTTGAAGTTTCAACAAACACCTTATCAGGGACTTTACAAAAAGATGGAAAAATAATTGCAGTTGGGGGCCCTGATTTCCGCCTTGCCCGTTTCAAAGGAGATGAGCCCATAACAGTCAGCATCAAGAAAAACATCTCCATCACCGAAGGCAACACCGGCACAACTCCTGCTCCATTCAAAGTAATATTATACAAACCTGCAACAACAGATGTATTTGTAAACTATAAAACCAAAAATCTTAATGCAATCGCAGGTTCTGATTATACTGCCGTATCAGGAACTTTAAGAATAAAGGCTGGTAAGGTTTCAGGAAATATTATTGTAAACGTACTTGGCGATAATACAAAAGAACCAAACGAAAGATTCGCATTGGTATTAAGCAATCCTGTTAATGCCATTCTTGGAACATTAGATAGTGCTACATGCACTATAAAAAATGATGATCCGGGTTTTGCTTTTAATGCAACAAGCTCTGAAAATATTTCAGTAAAAGATTCTTTTATAAAGCTATATCCTAATCCCGTAAAAGATTTATTAACCATCGAAGGCTTGCAGGCAAATGGAAAAACAATTATTTCTATTATTGATGGAGCAGGTAAAGTAATTGCCGTAAATACAACAACAGCAAGTGTATTCACACAAAATATAAAACAACTTCCCGCTGGTTCTTACTTTGTAAAAATTGAAAGTGGTAATAAAACAGAAACACTCAAATTCATTAAGCAATAAAAACAGGAAAGGCTACCGTGGGTAGCCTTTCTTTTTATAAACTTAATACCTGTTCTTTTTCATCCATCCATTTTCTTCTGCCATAACCTTTAAACACATGTTTTTCGCTGTGATAAGAAGAACGCACCAGTGGCCCGCTCTCTACATAATCAAAACCAAGTTCATAACCGATCTCTCTTAATTCTGCAAATTCATCAGGATGTACAAACCGATGAACAGGCAAATGTTTTTGTGTTGGCTGCAAATACTGGCCCAAAGTGATAACATCAACATTTACTGCAGCAAGATCTTCCATGCTTTGTATGATCTCTTCTTTTGTTTCGCCAAGGCCGAGCATCATACCTGTCTTGGTACGCATGCCGCCTTCTTTTAAAACACGCAACACTTCTATACTACGACGATATTTAGCTTGTATGCGTACCTGTTTGCTTAAGCGCTCTACTGTTTCTATATTATGGCTCACTACTTCAGGCGCAGCATCAATAATACGTTGTATGTTTTCTGTTTGCCCTTTAAAATCGGGGATCAGTGTTTCTAATGTAGTGTCGGGATTTAATGCTTTTACAGCTTTGATGGTGTTATACCATATAATAGAACCGCCATCTTTTATTTCGTCGCGGTCAACACTTGTAATAACTGCATGCTTTACTTTCATTAAGTGAATGGCTTCTGCCACACGTTGCGGTTCATCCCAGTCAACCGCTTCGGGTCTGCCTGTTGCAACGGCACAAAAACCACAGCTTCTTGTGCAGATATTACCAAGTATCATAAAAGTGGCCGTACCGGCGCCCCAGCATTCACCCATGTTAGGGCAATTGCCGCTTTCGCAAATAGTGTGTAGTTTATGCGTATCTACAAGATTGCGTACATGCTTATAGCTTTCGCCAATGGGTAATTTTACACGCAGCCAATCAGGCTTCTTTACTTTCTGCACTACTGGTAATTCCTGCATATGCCCTTTAAGGTAATTTTTTAAAATTATAATAAATATTGCTCAGTATTGTTATAAACGCTGAAGAGTGCGACGCAACGAAAGTTTCCTGCATGCACATCTGTCCGGCTCATAAAACCAACACATACAGATTGCAAAAATAAGTTACTTTCTGCTACCAAATTCAATGGCAATGTAACCGTTGAAGAAGAAGCGCTTTTCGGGACTATTAATAAGGATGGGCATTGTTTTAGTATAGAATTCTGCATTAACGCCCACTTCAAATGCAGAAAGAAATTCATTATAACGGCCATAATCAAAGCGCATGGCAAGACGGCCAAAAGCACCGGGCACAAACTTACCTTCTCCAAAGCCTTTTGTAAAACCAGTTGCGCCGTTGATGCGGGAAGGATCAAGAAAATTTGCTTTTGCGGTAGAGTCTCCGCCAACATATTTTACATCTACATTATTGCCATTATCATCGAGCACATTCAGGTAATAAGGTTTTAAGTACCCAAGACTGATGCCACCACCATACACTGCAGAAACAGCAACACCATTTTTATTACCCTTACCGCCTATCAACAATTGCTGGCCAATGCCTGCTTTGAGGTAATAAAAATTATTTTGTTTACCAAATATATAGGGATTACCTACAAGAATAAATCCCCCGCCAATATCCTGGCCTGTAGAGATCTTTTCTTCTTTGGGGCTTTTACGTTCGCCCAGTTCAAGCCACCACAGGTTTGTTTTTTTGATGGTCTTATATTTCCCATGTTCAAAGGAAGCGCCCCATCCATCAGAATTTAATTTAAAACCAATCGCCGTTTGTTTGGAATAAATAAGTGCGCCTTCTTCTTCTTCTTTTATCAGTTTATTGATCTTATCCTTACGTTCCTGCTTTTTCTTATCACGCTCACTAACCGTACTCTTTCTCGTTGTTGTTTGTCCAAAGCTGATGGCAGTAATCGTGCTAAGCAGTATCAAAAAATATATCTTCTTCACTATGATTATATTTGTGCTCGTAAATTTAGGCAAATTTAAAAATATGACTTCTCAAATAATTTATAAAGGGGCGTTAAGAACCGAAGCTACCCATTTACAAAGTAATACGGTTATTGAAACAGATGCACCAACAGATAACCAGGGCAAGGGTGAAAGGTTCTCTCCTACTGATCTTTTGGCAACTTCTTTGGGTAACTGCATGATGACGATCATGGGTATTAAAGCAAGAGATATGAATGTTGATCTTGAAGGTACGAAGATCGATATCAACAAAATCATGAAAGCTGAACCACGCAGGGTTGGTGGTATCAAAGTTGCGTTTCATTTTCCTGCTTCGTTACAATTAAACGATAAACAAAAGACAATTCTTGAAAATGCTGCACGTACATGCCCTGTAGCAAAAAGTATTCATCCCGATATTGAGCAGGATATAAACTTTAACTGGTAAAAAATTTATGAGCCCGGCTGTACAATAAGTATGGAGCTTTTCTTGCGTCGCACTCTTGTACGCCAGGGGCAAGTTTGATCAGTTTGCTCGTTTACAAGTTCAGGCGTTTACATCAACTGAGTAACAACGCGTAAACTTTCGGAACCCGTGAATATGTAAACTATCTAATAAGCACATCTGCAAACTCCGGTTTCTTTGCAAACACAGATTTAGCAAAAGGGCAAAGGGGTAAAATTTTTATGTTGTGTACCCTTGCATATTCAACAGCAGTACGCACCAATTGAAAGCCGGCATTTTTGCCACGCAGTTCATCGCCCACTTCTGTATGTTCGATAATAATATTGTCTTTTGCATCTCTTCTGTAAACCATTGCTGCCTGTGGGTTTTCGGAATCACCAACATAAAACATTCCCTTTACACCTTTTTGTTGCTGCTCAATTTGCATAGGTTATAATTTGAAGAATACTTTCTTTTTATATAAGAACCAGCACATAGTCCATTCCAGTGCAAATATGCATAAAGATGCAAGAATATTACTCAGCATTTCAGGTGTATTAAACCAGCTGAATACATTGGTCGCAATGATCGTAATGTATTCATTGAACCACCGGCTACCAACTATCTCGAAAAATAAGTAAATAAAGATCGAATTCATACCAACGACTAAAAAGAATTGTACATATTTTTTATGATTCAGAATATCTATCCACCAATAACAAAAAGCCAAACCAATTAAACACCAACCTAATGAAGCCAGTGTGAATGATGTTGTAGCAATACGTTTAATGATGGGTGTTATATGCAGCCAATCCAACCCAAAACCAACAACTAACACAATTATAGCCCACAAAAGCATTTGTTTTATTTTATCATTACGATTACTCATTAATAGTTTACCAACCAATGCTCCGGCTATTGTATGTACAGCAGTGGGAATACAATTAATGGCAACCCAGCCATCATGATTGATCTTATTCATAAGAATAGTATCCATGTAATTACCAAAGTTGTGCTGGTCTGTAAATGGCTGATCAAAGCCGGGCACATTTGTAAAACGATATAATATTTCTGTCAACAATAGCAATCCTATACAGACACCGATTTGTGCTTTTGTATTCCATTTAAAAATTAGAAATGCAACAAGTGTAGTAAACGATAATTGAGTTAATACATCCCATAACTCAAATGACAAATGACTGCCCCTTACTGCATAATCTAGTACGCCCCAAAAGAACAACCAGAAACAGCGTTTTAGTATTTTTTTAAATTGATCATTCCATGGTATGCCGCTTTCTGTTTGTTTGTGCAATGAATAAGCCATGGAAACACCAGCCATGAACATAAAGCCGGGTTGTATCAGATCCCAAAACCTCAATCCATTCCATGGATGATGAAAGAACTCCAGAAAAAACCCGTTAAGCAAATTCCCCTTTGTAGCATCAAAAAGATGCTCGTATAAACCAGTACTTTCCATGGCAAGCAATACCATAATAAAACCACGCATAAAATCAAGTGAAAGTAATCGCTGGCTTTTTATAACTGTTGTTGGCTGGGGCATTTTGAAAATTTTTGAGAAGATAGGAAGAAAAGCATTCTGAGAAATAAGATTCAACACGTCAAACGTTTGCATGATTTTATCAAATGATAAATATACCAACTTAGAGATTCTCTAATATTTTGCTGTTTGTTTTGAATACGATAAAAAAAATTTGTTCAATTTCAATTTCTGTTTTTATATTCGCATCGCAAATGAAACAACAATTATTAAATAATCATTGGTGGTGGCACACAAACTCCGGTCGGGGCTTGTAATGGCATTGCCATCAATGAATAATAATATTCAGGAAGCCTCGATATAACATCGGAGCTTTTTGTTTGTACTAATTTTTTGACGAATAAAGAACAATTCGTACAAGAGTGCGACGCAACTAAAGTCTAATAAATAATCAATAGCCGGGTACAAAAAAATTACAACGGGCAACATGAAAAAGATTCAGATAAAAACAACTTACAAAAAAATGCTTTCGGATGTATACACGCCAGTGGGTATTTACCTACGCCTGCGTGACCGTTTCCGCGATACGGTGCTGCTCGAAAGTGCCGATAACCGAGCAGTGGAAAACAGTTTTTCTTTTATCGGCATCAACGCCATTGGTGGTATTGAGATCAGCAGCTATGATTCTATTGATTATAAAATACCTGGACAAAAACCTGAAAAACAGAGCATCAAAAATGTACAGGATATTCCTAAAACGATCTGGGAATTTATGAACCGTTTTGAAGTGGAAAAGCCTGCCGATAAATCAGTTCAGCTTGCACAGGGTTTTTATGGCTATGCAACTTATGACGCTGTTCAATTCTTTGAAACGATCAAAATAAAAAGTTATACGACGACGCCTGAAATTCCATTGATGCGCTATCGCTTATATCAATATGTAATTGTGATCAATCATTTCAAAGATGAAATGTATTTATGCGAAAATGTGATTGATGGAATAGAGAGTGATCTTGCGGCTGTTGAATCTTTGATCAAGAGTAAAGATGTCCCCACCTATCCTTTCAAAATTCAGTTTGATGAAGTGAGTAACATCAGCGATGATGGCTATAGAGAAATGGTGCAGAAAGGTATTGCCAGTTGTTTGCGTGGTGATGTTTTTCAAATTGTGTTGAGCAGAAGATACCAGCAAAAATTTATTGGTGATGAGTTTAATGTGTACCGCGCACTGCGCAGCGTAAACCCTTCTCCGTATCTTTTTTATTTTGATTACGGTGATTATAAATTAATGGGCAGCAGTCCTGAAAGTCAGCTCATCATCAAGAACGGGAAAGCAATCGTACATCCGATTGCAGGCACTTTCAAACGTACTGGCGATGCTGAAAAAGATGAACAACTTGCAGAAGCTTTATTGAATGATGCGAAAGAAAATGCAGAGCACACGATGCTTGTTGATCTTGCACGAAATGATTTAAGCCGTTGCTGCGATAACGTTGTAGTAAATCATTATCGCCAGGTGCATTATTACTCGCATGTAATACATCTGGTGAGTGAAGTGAGTGGCAATGTTCGTGCAAACGCAAATCCCTTTGAGTTGTTGGCGCTTACATTTCCGCAAGGTACATTGAGCGGTGCACCAAAGTTCAAAGCCATGCAATTGATCGATGAATATGAGCCAACTGTTCGCGGCTATTATGCAGGCTGCATCGGCTTCATGGGTTTTGATGGTACCTGCAATCAAGCCATCATGATCCGCACTTTCCTCAGCAAGCAGAACACGTTGCATTATCAGGCAGGCGCAGGCATTACAGCAAAGTCTGTTCCCGAAACTGAATTGCAGGAAGTAAATAATAAACTCGGCGCTTTGAAAAAAGCAGTTGACATGGCTGAAACATTGTAAGCCCCCATCCCTTAAAGGGGAGTAAGGCAAAAAAGAAAATAAAATTACAAGCCTTCAAAGTCCCTTTAGGGATTTAGGGCTTATGAACCCGGCATTGGTGCATGCATTAAACATTCGTTGCGTCGCACTCTTGTACTGAAGAATATGTTTGAACCGTGATTTAGGAGATTTAAATGATTACTAAGATTAAAATAAAAAATGAAAATACTTGTCTTCGATAATTACGATTCTTTTACTTACAATTTGGTGCATCTTGTAGAAAAAATTATTCATGAGAAGGTTCATGTGCATAGGAATGATCAGATACCATTAGAAAAAGTAAAAGAGTTTGATAAAATAATTTTGTCTCCTGGTCCTGGTATTCCTGAAGAAGCAGGATTGTTATTGCCATTGATAAAAGAATACGCCAGCACCAAATCTATACTGGGGGTATGTTTGGGGCACCAGGCAATCGGCGAAGCATTTGGCGGAACACTTACTAATTTAACAAGTGTATTTCATGGCGTGGCAACACCAATACAAGTGAAAAGTGAAAGGTCAAAAGTTGAACATGATTTGTTCGAAGGTCTACCGAAAGAATTTGAAGTAGGTCGTTATCATTCATGGGTGGTTGACAGAAATAATTTTCCTCAAGAACTGGAAATAACCGCAGAAGATGAAACAGGTTTTATCATGGCATTGCAACATAGAACTTTTGATGTACAAGGTGTGCAGTTTCATCCGGAAAGTGTATTAACACCAAGTGGAGAAGCAATTATGAGAAATTGGCTAAAGCAATAATATGCGAATTTGAAAATATGCAAATGTGCAAATGAAATACAACAAGACTATATGAAAAAGATTCTACAATACTTATTCGAACACAAAACCTTGTCACGCGAACAAGCCAAAGAAATACTCACCAATATTTCCAAAAGCATGTACAGTGAACATGAAGTAACTGCTTTCATCACCGTGTTTCTCATGCGTAGTATTACCATCGAAGAGCTTCAGGGATTTCGCGATGCTCTTCTAGATCTTTGCGTACAGGTTGATCTCAATGGTTACAAAACAATGGACATTGTTGGAACAGGCGGCGATGGTAAAAATACGTTCAACATTTCAACGCTTTCCTGTTTTATTGTTGCAGGAACAGGACAAAAAGTTGCGAAACATGGTAATTACGGTGCATCTTCTGTTAGCGGCGCAAGTAATGTAATGGAGTTGTTAGGTTATAAATTCAAAAGCGATAATGACCAATTAAAGAAAGAAATTGAAGCTGCGAATATTTGCTTCCTTCATGCACCCGTTTTTCATCCGGCGTTAAAAACGGTTGGGCCAATAAGAAAGAATCTTGGCTTAAGAACTTTCTTCAATATGCTCGGACCAATGGTAAACCCTGCCTCACCGGCATATCAATTGGTCGGTGTATATAACTTAGAAATGGCAAGAATTTATAATTACCTGCTGCAACAAACAGGAAGAGCATTCACCATCATTCATGGACTTGATGGTTACGATGAAATATCACTCACAAACGATACAAAGGTCATCACCAATGAAGGAGAGAAAATCATGACACCAATTGAATTGGGAAAACGCATTGTTTCCGCAGAAGATATTTTTGGCGGTAATACAACTGAAGAAGCAGCAAAGATCTTTAAGAAAATTATTAAAGGTGAAGGATCCTGGGCGCAGAATGCAGTGGTGCTGGCCAATGCTGCAATGGCTTTGCAATGCACAGGTGGATACAAAATATATGATGATGCGTATCATGCAGCAGTTGATAGCTTGGAAAGTGGAAAAGCATATCAATCATTACAAACATTAATCAGTTTGCAATAATGAACATACTCGATAAAATAGTTGAACATAAGAAGGAAGAGGTCGAAAGCCAGAAGTCAAAAGTTGCAATTGAAGAATTGAAAGATGCACAATTATTTTCAAGAAAGACTTTATCACTCAGGCAATTTCTTTTAGATGAAAATAAGACAGGGATTATTGCAGAGTTTAAAAGGAAATCACCATCAAAAGGAATTATCAATGTTGATGCGGGTGTTTTAAAGATCACGAATGCTTATTCAACATTTGGTGCTTCTGGTTTATCTGTATTGACTGATGAAAATTTCTTTGGCGGCAGCAAAGAAGATCTGATAAAAGCAAGAGTGAACAACACGCCTATATTACGCAAAGATTTTATGATTGATGCTTACCAGTTCTACGAAGCAAAGTCAATTGGTGCAGATGTTATTCTTTTGATCGCAGCTTGTTTAACACCAACACAGGTAAAAGAATTTGCAGCATTATCAAAAGAACTTGATCTTGAAGTATTACTCGAAATTCACAACGAAGATGAACTTGAACATATTTGTGATGATGTTGATTTTGTCGGTGTAAACAATCGCAATCTCAAAACATTTGATGTTGATATCAATACATCGTTGCAATTGTTTCCGCACATTCCAAAAGCCAAATTGGCAATTGCCGAAAGCGGTTTCAGTAATACAGATACAATTGTAACTTTGAAAGAAGCAGGTTTTAAAGGTTTTTTGATCGGCGAAAATTTTATGAAACAGCCAGACCCAACGATTGCTTTTGCTGATTTTGTAACAGAGCTAAAAGCAAAACAACATGCGCATTAAGGTATGCGGAATGACCAAAGCTGAGCAGGTAAAACAACTCGATGAGTTGGGGGTAGAATTTGCCGGTTTTATTTTTTATCCAAAGTCGCCTCGCTATGTTTTTAAAAGTATGCCGGCAACAGAGATAAAAAAGATTCGTGGCAAGATCAATAAAGTGGGTGTGTTTGTAAATGCTGATCCTGATGAAGTGCTCAAGATCGTTGATGCATGTGGTTTGTACCTTGTGCAATTGCATGGTGATGAGAGCCCACGTGTTTGTGAGCGCATCGCAAATTATGTCTCAGTTATCAAAGCGTTCCGCATCAGTGACGATGACAATATTGAGTGGAAGATTCGCGAATATTACGATGCGGTTGACATGTACATGTTCGATACAGAGGGCGTGGGCTATGGAGGCACCGGAAAAAAATTTAACTGGCAATTGTTGAGAGGGCAAAATATTCGCAAGCCATTTTTTTTAAGCGGTGGTATTAGTCCGGATGACGCAGAAAATTTAAAAACATTTCAGAATGATCCAGTTGCCAAAGATCTTTTCGCAGTTGATATTAACAGTAAGTTTGAAATAATGCCCGGCGTAAAAGATATGGATAAGGTTAAAGAATTTGTTGACAAGTTGAAGGATTAATTGTCTGAACCTCGATTTGGGGAGATTTAAAGATTTGAAGATTATTAATTATGCCTGAATATAAATATCAAGACATAACGCAAAAGATTATTGGTGCTGCAATGAAAGTTCATGCAACACTTGGCAACGGGTTTCAGGAAGTAATTTATCAACGCGCACTTGCAATTGAGCTTCGTTATGCAGGCTTAAGTTTTGAAAGAGAGTTTAGCATGAAATTATTTTACAGAGATGAAGAAATTGGAGAAAGACGAGTTGACTTTTTAATTGAAGGCAAAATTATGATTGAATTAAAAGCCCTGACACAATTAGAAAATGTTCATCTGGCACAAGCGAAGAATTATTTAGAAGCTTACAATGTTGAAGTTGGGTTATTATTAAATTTTGGAACAAGCAGTCTGGAGGTTAAAAGACTTGGCAACAACAAATATAATCCCAGCTTCAATCCTGTAAATCCATAAATCCACCCAAATCATGGTTCAGACAAGAATAGCAACAGACAAAGATTTACCGCAAATACTTGACATCTACAATGATGCCATTTTAAACACAACTGCTGTGTATGATTATGAACCGCACACATTAGACATGCGCAGGCAATGGTTTGAAACAAAGCAACAGCAAGGATTTCCGGTATTTGTAGCAGAAGAGAATAATGAAGTGCTTGGCTTTAGTTCAATTGGTCCATTTCGCGCATGGGCTGGTTATAAATATTCTGTAGAGAATTCCATTTATGTAAAAGACGGGCAACGTGGCAAAGGAATTGGTAAATTATTAATGCAACCATTGATTGATGCCGCAAAAGAAATGAAGCTTCATACTATCATTGCAGGCATTGATGCAGACAACAAACTAAGTATAGATTTTCATAAACAATTTGGTTTTGAAGAAGCGGGGCATTTAAAACAAATAGGCTGGAAATTTGACAGGTGGCTGGACTTGGTTTTTATGCAATTACTAATCAAATGAGTCGATGAGATTATTATCTAAGTATAATTTATTAGTGACATTTATTTTGCTCTCCATAGGATCACATGGGCAAAGCAAAAATATCAATGATACAATATCAATTTATAAGGCGGTATTATTGGATTTTGAAGGGAAAAATAATGCTTTCGTTATTTATGAAAAAAGCTCGTCGGCTATAAAGAAAGAATCTTTAAACAATGCAGTAAAGAATAATAAAATCTGCTTCTTAAATTTTTTTGATAATGACACCATTTCGACAGATACAGAACTTGATGCTTCATGGAGTATAGTTATCGAGGGTTTGCGCGAAGCAAAGTTAGAAAAGGTCGCTATTCCGAACATCAAAGGGCTTGATATCACTTTCATAAGTGATAGTGATATAGAAAAGATGGATAATGATGTAGACGGGATAAAAGATGATCGAAAAGATATAAATGCATTTTGGAAAAGTTTTTATAAAAAATTCCCAAAAGCAATTGGTCTTTTAAGTCTTTCCACAATTTTCTTTAATGAAGAGAAAAATAAGGCTATTGTTCACGATACAATAATAAGCGGTTTTAGAAGTGGAGGTTCTTCGTATTCTTTTTTGGACAACAAAAATGGATCATGGAAAATGATTTATGTGTATTCAGAAATGGTTTTTTAAAATCAAAAAAGTGGACAGTAGTTGATTTTACAATTGTAAATAAGTCAAAGAAGTCAAATAATGTTTTTCAGTACAAGAGTGCGACGCAAGAAAAGCATCATAGTAATTCAAAAGTTGGGCTCATAAAAAATATACAATGATAAACATAACAACACCGCTGAATAAAGGCACATATAAGCAACCAAATATTTTTGGTTACTACGGAAATTTTGGTGGTGCATATATTCCGGAAATGCTGCATCGCAATGTGGAAGAGTTACGCACAAGATACCTGGAGATAATGTATGATGATGCGTTTCAAAAAGAGTTTAAAGATTTGCTGCATGATTATGTGGGCAGACCAACGCCGCTCTACCTGGCAAAGCGTTTGAGCAAATTGCACAACACAAATATATATCTGAAACGTGAAGATTTGAATCATACCGGTGCGCATAAAATCAATAATACCGTCGGGCAAATTTTGCTTGCGTTAAAGCTTGGCAAGAAACGCATTATTGCAGAAACAGGTGCCGGTCAGCATGGTGTGGCAACAGCAACGGTGTGCGCATTGAAAGGTATTGAATGTGTTGTGTACATGGGTTCGAAAGATATTGAACGGCAGGCCCCAAATGTTGCACGCATGAAGATGCTTGGTGCAAAAGTGGTGCCTGCAACAAGTGGCAGTCAAACGCTGAAAGATGCTACCAATGAGGCTATCAGGGCATGGATCAATGATCCGCTTGATACGCATTATATCATCGGTAGCGTGGTTGGTCCGCATCCGTACCCTGATATGGTGGCGCGTTTTCAAAGCATCATCAGCGAAGAAACGCGTTGGCAGTTGAAAGAAAAAACAGGCACCGAATTACCCACGCATGTAATGGCTTGTGTTGGTGGTGGCAGCAATGCGGCGGGCATGTTCTATCATTATCTTGATGAGTTGAGTGTGCAGTTGGTGGCTGTTGAAGCGGCTGGTCATGGTGTTAACAGCGGCATGAGTGCGGCAACTACGCAGCTTGGTAAGCCCGGCATTTTGCATGGCAGTAAAAGTCTCGTTATGCAAACTGAAGATGGTCAGGTTGTGGAGCCACACAGCATTTCAGCGGGCTTGGATTATCCGGGTGTGGGTCCCTTGCATGCACATTTGTATGAGAGTGGTCGCGGCACATTCTTAAGTGCAACAGATGATGAAAGTTTGAAAGCTGCATTTGAATTGGCTAAACTTGAAGGCATTATTCCTGCATTAGAAAGTGCACATGCATTGGCAGCGTTGCATCAAATGAAATTTAAACAGAGTGATGTTGTTGTTGTTTGTTTGAGTGGCAGAGGTGATAAAGATCTGGCGACGTATATGAAAGCCATGGATATTAAAGAATAATTTTTTTATGTACTAATCTTTTGAATAAGCATTAAACATCGTTGCGTCGCACACTTGTACTGATAGAATATAATTGAGCAATAAAGAATCAATCAATGAACAGGTTAGAAGAATTATTCCAAAGAAAAAAAGAAAGAGTACTTAACGTCTATTGCACTGCTGGCTATCCACAGTTAGACAGTACAATAAAAGTAATGAAAGCATTACAGGATAATGGTGCTGACCTTATTGAACTTGGCATGCCTTACAGTGATCCACTTGCAGACGGACCAGTGATACAAGCCAGTGGCAGCAAGGCTTTAGAGAATGGAATGAGCATTGATGTTTTATTTCAACAGCTAAAAGATTTTAGAAAAGAAATTTATGTGCCAGTTATTTTGATGGGCTACATGAACCCGGTTTTACAATTTGGCTTTGAAAAATTTTGTCAATACTGTGCCGATGCACCAATAGATGGATTAATTCTTCCTGACTTACCGGAGCATGAATTTGAAACAGAGTATGGTGAAATTATTCAGCGTTATGGATTAGATTTTATTTTTCTTGTAACGCCGGAAACATCAGAAGAACGGATAAAAAAATTAGACTCATTAAGTCGCGGTTTCTTATATGCGGTCTCCTCCTCTTCTATTACAGGAAGCGATAAAGATTTTTCACCTGTAGAAACTTACCTGGAAAGATTGCAAAAGATGAACTTAAAGAATCCAATCCTTGTTGGCTTTGGTATAAAAGATAAGCACACATTTGGTATGGCTTGCAGTCATGCAAATGGGGCAATAATAGGAACTGCATACATCAAAGCATTGGAAAATACAACAGATATTGAAAGAACAACAAAAATATTTCTTGATTCTATTTTGAAATAATGAATTTAATTATCGTAAAATATAATGCGGGCAACATTCAATCTGTTCTTTATGCATTGGAAAGAATAGGTGCAGAAGCTGTTGTTACGGATGATCATGAAAAGATAAAGTCTGCAGATAAAGTAATCTTTCCGGGAGTGGGAGAAGCCAGCAGCGCCATGCGTTATTTAAAAGAAAGGGGATTAGATGTATTACTTAAAAGCCTAACACAACCTGTACTTGGTGTTTGTCTTGGCATGCAGTTAATGTGTAAGTATTCTGAGGAAAATGATACTAAATGCATCGGAATTTTTGACGAAGAAGTAAAACAGTTCAAACCAACAGATAAATCAATTAAAGTACCGCAAATTGGTTGGAACAATATTTACAATTTGAAGACTGATCTTTTTAAAGGACTCGCAGATAACAGCTACTGTTATTTTGTACATAGCTACTATGCCGCATTGGGTGCACATACCATTGCAACGACAAATTATGTGCAGCCCTACAGTTCAGGTTTGCACAGAGATAATTTCTATGGTGTACAATTTCATCCGGAAAAAAGTGCACAGGTCGGAGAAAGCATTCTTAAAAATTTTATAGAGATGTAGATATGGAAACCTAACAGGTTTTAAAACCTGTTAGGTTTTAATCAATGTACAAGTGTGCGACGCAACGCAGCTCAATATATAAGTAAAAGAAGGACTCATAAAAAAATTACAGATATGAATGCCATTTTACAAAACGACCTCAATAATATATCTGCAATACTTGAATCAGTAAAAGATTTGAGTAACACTTATCTTGAAAATATTCAGGGCAGGGCTACATCAAAATCAAATGCTGAATTTAAATTATCTGCATTACCACAAACAGGTTTAGGATATGTAGCAACGCAACAATTATTTGAGGAAGGGTTTCTTGACAATATTGTTGCCTCATCAGGGCCACGTTACTGGGGCTTTGTTACTGGCGGTACAACACCTGCGGCCATTGCAGGAGACTGGCTGGCTGCCGTGTTTGATCAGAATACACAAAGTGAAAAAGGCAATGGTGATGTTTCTGCAAAACTGGAACTGCATACCATCAAATTATTGTTACAATTATTTGAATTACCGGAAGTGTTTATGGGGGCATTTGTAACAGGCGCCACCATGTCAAACTTTACAGGACTGGCAGTAGCAAGGCAATGGTATGGTAAACAAAAAGGATACGATGTTGCTATAGAAGGTATCAAAAGCAGTATAAAAATTTATACTGCCGTGCCACACTCTTCTGCAATAAAATCGTTGGCAATGCTTGGTATCGGCAGCAGCAATGTTATCATGATACCAACTTTGCCTGAACGCGAATGCATGGATACAAAAGCATTTGAATACATGATCAGCGAGCATCCGCAAGAACCTTTTATTCTAATAGCAAGTGGTGGAACAGTTAACACTGTTGATTTTGATGATATGCAATTCATTGCATCATTAAAAAGGAAATACCATTTTTGGTGGCATATTGATGCAGCCTTTGGAGGGTTCGCCGCATGTGCGCCTGCATACAAAAATTTATTAAAAGGTTGGGAACTGGCAGACAGCATTACAGTTGATAATCACAAATGGTTGAACGTCCCTTATGACAGTGCAGTGATCTTTACACGCAAAGAACATGCAATGCTGCAGGTACAGACATTCCAGAATTCTAATGCGCCCTACCTTGGTGATCCGCTTCAGAACTTTACTTATTTAAATTATGTGCCGGAAAATTCAAGACGTTTCAGGGCTTTGCCTGCATGGTTTACATTAATGGCTTATGGTAAAGATGGTCACAGGCAAATCGTTGAACATAATATCAGTCTTGCACAACAACTTGGTGAAGCTTTAGAAAATTCTTCTTATTTCAAATTGGCAGCACCCGTAAGGTTGAATACCGTTTGCTTTACCATAAAAGATACAAACAATGCTAAAGAGAAGATAGCAACACTTCTAAATGAATTAAATAAACGTGGTAAAGTTTTTATGACGCCAACTGTTTACAAAAGTCAGTTTTGTATTCGTGCAGCTTTTGTTAATTACAGAACAACAACGGAAGATGTACAAATAGCTATCACTGAATTGAAAGAAGTTTATGAACTAACAAAATAAAAGATGCAGATAATTCCGGCAATAGATATTATAGATGGAAAATGTGTTCGCTTAACACAGGGCGATTATGACCAAAAGAAAATATACAATGAACATCCTTTAGAAGTAGCTAAAGAGTTTGAAGAGGCAGGATTGCAGCGTTTGCATCTTGTAGATCTTGATGGTGCAAAAGCAGGTTCTGTAAAGAACTGGAAAGTATTGGAAACAATTGCTGCGAAAACATCTTTGATGATTGACTTTGGTGGTGGTATAAAAAAAGAAGAAGATGTAAAAATTGTTTTCAATTCCGGTGCCGTTCTCGCAACGATTGGAAGCCTTGCTGTAAAGAATGAATTTGAATTTGTAAAATGGTTGCTCACATTTGGTGCAGATAAATTTTTACTTGGCGCAGATGTTAAAGAAGAAAAAATTGCAGTAAGTGGCTGGCTTGAAACAACAGATGTTTGGATCTATGACTTTATGCAGAAGTACATTGGTCATGGTGTGCAGCAAATATTCTGCACAGATGTAAGCAAAGATGGAAAGCTTGAAGGCCCGTCAATTCACTTATACAAAAACATAATTACAAAATTTCCTAAACTGCATTTTATTGCAAGCGGTGGGGTAAGCTCACTTAAAGATTTAGAAGAGTTGAAAGAGATCGGCTGTAGCGGTGCTATTGTTGGTAAAGCCATTTATGAAAACAGAATTTCGCTAACCGATTTAAAAAAGTTCATACTATGAATCTGACAGAAACTAATGAACAGGTTTCAGGTTCCCCCTTTAGGGGGCGGAGGGGGCTTTGCAAACGCATCATACCATGCCTTGATATAAAAGATGGACGCACTGTCAAAGGCACCAACTTTGTCGATCTTCGTGATGCAGGCGATCCTGTTGAACTTGGTGCATTGTATGCACAACAAGGCGCCGACGAGCTGGTATTTCTTGATATTACGGCAACTTTTGAAAAACGAAAAACACTTAGCGAACTGGTAAACAAAATTTCACATCACATCAATATTCCATTTACTGTAGGCGGGGGTATTTCCTCAGTTAAAGATGTTAGTGTGTTGCTCCAAAATGGCGCTGATAAAATCTCTGTTAACACCGCAGCTTTCAAACGCCCTGCATTAATAAGAGAACTGGAAAAAGATTTTGGCAGCCAATGTGTAGTACTTGCGATTGATACAAAAAAAGAAGCAGACGGCGAATGGTATGTATATCTCAACGGAGGCAGAACGAAAACTGAAATGAAATGTATTGATTGGTCAAGGCAGGCAGTTGATCTTGGCGCAGGAGAAATTCTCTTAACTTCCATGAATCATGACGGAACGAAGCAAGGCTTTGCATTGGATATTACCCATACACTTTCCACAACACTTCCTGTCCCTGTGATTGCAAGCGGGGGTGGTGGAACAATGCAGCACTTCGTAGATGTTTTTGAAAATGCAAAAGCAGATGCAGCTTTAGCAGCCAGCATTTTTCATTTTAAAGAAGTAGGAATTCCTGAATTGAAAGAGTATTTAGCAAATCACCATATAAATGTGAGGATATGAATAATATCCCTTTACCTGGCGGGCTTCTTCTTATAATAATTGCTCTTTATTTTGGATTCTATGTAAATAAAAAGGAAAGATCGAAGAGAACAATTAAATAAAGCAAGAAAAGCATATTTAGAAAACATAATTGAATTAAAAAGTAAAACAGATAAAGCCAATATTTCAGAATCTCGAAAAGGAGAGAGATAAAAACAATTTATCACTGCTTGCAGAATAACGAATAGAAAGTTCAAGTGAGTGACACAACCGATGATGCCATGCAATCTACAGTTTGTATCAAAATATCTCTCTATAAAACAAAGCCATCAAAAAAATTTGATGGCTTGTTGTTTGCATGTTTCCGGGATGTTTTTATAAACTCAACGGCCAAAAATAAAGCGGTAGTGTAATTTCTTTTGCTGTACCTCCATTGATTGATAAAGTTGCTTTATTATCGCAGGTACCATCACCATAATCAAGATATTCTGTAAAATTCGAACTGCCACCTGTTATGATGTGCAGTTGTATATCAATAGCACCCTTGGTTCTGAAATCACAACTTACCGGTTTAATTACATGATGTTCACTGTTTATTTGAGAAGACCATTGCATTTCTGTAGCGCCATCAAGTGTTTCATTGCCTGATGCAGATCCGGTAATTTCAAAGACATCATCATGACGGTTAAGCGTGTTAACGCCTTCAATCTTTTTCCAGTAATTAACAGAGCTTATCGTTTTGGAGTCACCATCTGAAGTTGATAATATTTTCTCTGCAACATTTTTTATGACAGGCACATCTGCAGTTGAAGTAGAATCAATATAAGATTGCACCATACCTTTTATATTTATATCATCCACATAAAAATCCTCGAATGTTGTTACGCTTATCAATGTTCCGGGACTTGCTGTTAATGCATCAGCATATACCGTGATGATTCTTTTCCCCTTACGCATAACGCCATCAGGTCCCATGCAGCCTGTGCCATAATCTACTGTTTTAACATGCGGATATACTGTTTTTAAAGTGTCATAAGTTATGGTTCTGCAATCTGCAGCAGAATCACTTCCCATAACATCTTCCATATCCATACTTTGAAGATTTGTTGCATCAGCAGCAACATTGGTTGCATTCATTAACAAGGTCTCTGTGGTTTGTTGGGATGTGGTTGAAGCAGAGCTTTCATTTTTTTTACAGGATAGTACGCATATGGTCAGCAAGGCACAAAGCGGTAATAACCGCCGTGACAAAGAAGGCTTCATGATGTAAATTTTTGTTTTAAATAAAGAATGAATCGTTTTTGAAGCAGGAGTAAAAAAATGATAGCAATGTATGAGACAACAGGGAAATCAAAAAGATTAACGCAGTTTAAAATTGATTCAGGAAAAATACTTTATTTTAATATCGTTAACATTGAACATAATTATTTTTTGGTTACAAGCCATCGCGTTTCATGGCATCTTCTTTGCGTCGCACTCTTGTACACTATAATATTGTGCGGCGTAACCCTACAAAGATTTACTAAAAAATATTTGTAACGAACCTAAAAACTTCATTTCCAAACACTACATTTTTATCGTTCATGTAATGGGTAAAATCAAATAAAAAAAATGATTTTTTTCAGTAAAACTATCTTACATTTAGTATAGCATTTCACACCCCGACGAACCGCCGAGGAATTTTATCACCTTTTAAAATTTAATCCAATGGTTCAGACAGACATCTCACAGCTCTCAAAGGAGTGTAATCAATGGAGAGAGAGTTTACATTCCTTAAGAGATGAGTTTAACAAGCTCAAACACGAACTTCAGAATGTTGCTAACAAAGCCCTCTCCAAAGATCAGTTAACAGGCCTCGAACACTACCAAAATCAACTCCACATCCAACTCATCAACATCCACGATCTTAAGCAGGCTGTTAAATCTCACGACAAAAAAGTCCAATTCGAAGTCTCGGAAAATCAAGGAAACATTACTGACGATACTTACGCAGAACATGAACATCTTTATGATGAATATCATTCTTTGCAAAATATGCTGGATGAATTACGCACAGATTTTTACCAGTATGTAAGAAGTATTGCAACAGCAAATTATAATTAACGATTGCACGATTGCTTGTGCAACGGCACAAAGCCCTTCTCCGGAATTAAAGATTACGGGTAAAAGAATTTATAGACTGGACCTTTTTATTTATTGAAACTGTATCAACATAGAGATAGTGTTGTATTCCTGTTTACGCGCATACAAAGCGTACAAGAGTGCGACGCAACGAAAGCATTATAGTAGCAATACAGCCTGGCTCAAAAAATATCCGTAATAGATAATACTGGTGAAATATATTTTATCACTATTAAAAAATTATTTGCCATGGCTGAATTTGATACCTCACACGTAAAAAGCATTGTCTTGCTGGGCCACGCAGGCTCTGGTAAGACAACATTGGCGGAGTGCATGCTCTATGAAGCTGGACTAATTAACCGCCGCGGAACAATTGCCGAACGGAACACCGTAGGAGATTACCACGAGCTTGAACAGGAACGTGGTAATTCTATTTTTAGCAAGCTCATGCACACTAAATGGCGCGGTTACAAGATCAACATAATTGATACACCGGGTTATGATGATTTTGTTGGCGAAGTTATTTCTGCATTGCGCGTTGCTGATACTGGCGTTATGCTATTGAACGCCGTTATGGGTGTTGAAGTTACTACCGATATTATCTGGGATTATACAGAGCAGTTTAAAACACCGATGATCTTTGCAGTAAATAAACTGGATGATGACCGTGCAGATTTTGACCGAACAGTTGCAGAAGCAAAAAATCATTTCGGAAATAAAGTGTTGGTGGTGCAATACCCAAGACAACAAGGTGCTGGCTTCCATGAGATCATTGATGTGCTGCGTATGACCATGTATAAGTTTCGTGATACAGGTGGTAAACCTGATAAATTACCTATACCCGATGAAGAAAAAGCAAGGGCAGAAGAGTTGCACAAAGAACTGATTGAAGCTATTGCCAGCAATGATGAATTTCTGATGGAAAAATATTTTGATAAGGGAGAGTTAGATGAAGATGATATGAAGATGGGCTTGAAAAAAGCCATGATCAATCACGACTTGTTTCCACTCTTCTGTTTATCTGCAGAACGCAATATGGGCAGCGGACGTTTGATGGGTTTTATAGACAATGTTTGCCCTAGCGCCAACGAAATGCCATCACAAATAACAAGAACCGGGAACATACTTCCATGTGATGCCAATGGCCCTGCATGCATCTTTGTTTACAAGACAGTGAGCGAACCACATGTTGGTGAACTATCTTATTTCAAAGTATATTCAGGCACAGTTAAGAGTGGGATGGAACTGGAAAATGAAACAACTGGTGTAAGTGAAAAGATCAATCAGTTGTTCATGGTAGAAGGCAACAAACGTATTAACACAAATGAATTGGTTGCAGGTGATATTGGTGCAACACTTAAGCTTAGAAACACGCATGTAAACAATACATTGCACATAAAAGGGAAGAACTATGAATTAACCCCAATCGAATTTCCTTTGCCAAATATGACGGTTGCCATTGAAACAATTAAGAAAGGCGAAGAAGAGAAATTATCCGTTGCATTACACCAGTTAAGAGAAGAAGATCCAACAATTATTATCGAACATTCTCAGGAATTAAAACAATTACTGATACATTGCCAGGGCGATATGCATCTTGCAGTTGCCAAATGGAAAATTGAACACAATCATAAACTTGAAGTAAGGTTTACCAAACCAAGAATTCCTTACCGCGAAACGATACGTAAAATGGCCGATGCAAGTTATCGTCACAAAAAACAAAGTGGCGGTGCTGGCCAGTTTGGTGAAGTATTTATGCGTATTGAGCCATGGCATGAAGGCATGCCCGAACCTGCGGGTTTAAATGTACGTGGCCGGGATACTTATCCATTAGACTGGGGTGGTAATCTTGTGTTCTATAATTGTATTGTTGGCGGTGCCATCGATACACGTTTTCTTCCATCTGTTCTAAAAGGTGTGATGGAAAAAATGCAGACCGGGCCGCTTACCGGTTCTTATGTACGTGATGTGCGTGTATGTGTATATGATGGAAAGATGCATCCTGTTGACAGCAATGATATTTCCTTCAAGATAGCCGGCCTGCAGGCATTCAGGCAGGCATTCCAGCAGGCTGATCCACAAATACTTGAACCCATTTACCAGGTAGAAGTATTATGTCCTGATGATATTACCGGCGCTGTAATGGGCGATCTGCAAACACGCAGGGCAATCGTTGAAGGCATAGATGCAGAAGGGCATTTTCAAAAGATCATTGCCAAAGTGCCGCTTGCAGAAATGGAAGGTTATTCCTCATCACTGCGCAGCATTACGCAGGGCCGCGCCAAATTCAAAAGTAAATTTCATGAATATGCTGCTGTGCCTTACGACCTGCAACGCAAGCTTATTGATGAATATAGTAAAGCGGAGAAAGAAGAATTGGTTTAGTTATTACCTATACTCAAAAAAGTGCTCTCAAAGTTTGGGGGCATTTTGTTTTATGTACTTAACTGCTTTGCTACTATTAAGCTTTCGTTGTGTCACTCACTTATACGCTTTGTTCCTTATTGAACATTAAAAAATATGCATGCTATAAAAAATAAAGCCCGCCTATGAATAAGCAGGCTTATAACCAATTCTTGAAAACATACCTTTGATGTACTAGATCAAAGTAGTAATACAAAGGAATTACAATCATGGTTGTTGCACAATAGACACATGTCTGAATGTATTGTAATTATTTTTTTACACTGTTTGTAGTATAATCATTACAAAGTATACTTAAGCAATTGTAAACAAGCAATATAGAAAATGATTGCTCCTGTTCATAAACATTAGCTTCTGAAAATATTCCTGATAAATGACGATGTTATATATTGCTGCATAATAAACTGGACGTTGAAGTGTGCGACGCAACAGGCGTTGATAATATTGTAAAAGCTGAGTTCATAAAATTTCTCTTTTAAACTTATACGCATGAAAAAATATATTTTATCAATTTTATTTTTTACAAGTATTGTAAGTGCCATTGCTCAGCAGAACGGCAATAAGAAATTTGCATTGGTAATACATGGAGGCGCCGGCACTATTTTAAAAAGTCAGATGACACCTGAAAAAGAAAAACTATACACACAGGGTTTGAACGATGCATTAACTGCGGGCAATGATATACTGGCAAAAGGAGGAACCGCACTGGATGCAGTTCTTGCAGCAATAAAAGTGTTAGAAGACAACCCATTGTTTAATGCAGGTAAAGGAGCAGTATTTACAAATGAAGGGAGGAATGAAATGGATGCAGCAATTATGGATGGAAGCAATTTAAAAGCCGGTTCAGTTGCGGGTGTTACTACTATAAAAAATCCTATTACAGCAGCAAGGGCTGTTATGGATAAAAGTGAACATGTAATGATGACGGGAAAAGGTGCAGAAAAATTTGCGCAGCAATCAGGTTGTACCATTGTTGATCCCTCTTATTTTTTTACAAAGGAAAGATGGGATGCGTTGCAAAAAATAAAAGCAGAAGATTCAACTAAAACGTTGCTTGATCATGACTCATCAAAAGCTCTACTTAAACAACCAGGCAACAGAGATTATAAGTATGGAACAGTTGGCTGTGTAGCATTAGACATGTATGGCAATCTTGCTGCCGGTACCAGTACAGGTGGCATGACAAACAAAAAATTTGGCCGTGTGGGTGATGCGCCAATTATTGGTGCAGGTACTTATGCCAACAATGCAACATGCGCCATCAGTTGTACAGGTTGGGGTGAATTTTATATTCGTCTGGTAATGGCAAAAACTATCAGTGACAGAATGGAACTGGCGCATCAAAGTTTAAAAGATGCATCTGATGAAATGATTATGAAACAGCTTGGTGCACTTGGAGGAGACGGCGGTATGATTGCTATTGATAAAGATGGGAACATTGCCATGCCCTTTAATACAGAAGGGATGTACAGGGCATACATTACATCTGAAGGAAAGAAAGAAATAAAAATTTATAAAGAATAAACAGTTACTTTCTAAATTATAAAATTCTTTTTTTATCAGCCTGCTTTTCAATGTAAATCGCTCTTCCAAGTCCGGCGCTTATTAATATGATGCTTACTAAAATCATTTTTCTAAATTGTTTATACAAATAGAACAAGAAAAAGTATGCCATAAAATAAGCAGTTGATTCAATTAACAAATCATTGGTATGAATTGAGTTTTTTTTCTAAAAATCTATTATTCGAAGGCAAATTGCTTTCCCCGAAAGCTCGGTTACCAGATGCAGTTGAAGAGTGCGACGCAACGAAAGCTTTAATATTATCAGGAAGCCGGGCTCAAAATTACTTTTCGGTTTTGCTTGTATCCAACTCCCAATCATCTGTTCTGAAAGGCGCCACCGGTAAGCCTTCCTTACTAAATAAATTTCCTACACCTGCGTTGGAAAAAGAGAAGCGAACTGCTACTGGTTGAGGCACTTCTTTAGCAGAAACAATGAGTTTATTGTTTTCGATTTTTGCAATGGCCGGATAAAATATTTTATCTGCACCGGCAATATAAAGCGCGGTAATATTTTTGTCTTTTGCCATTAAACCATTGGGTGCATTATCGAATGAAATAATGGCTTTGTCTTTTTGCACTTCCATACTTTTATACATAGGGCTTTTGTAAGTGATACCTTCTTTGTGATACGTTTCTGCCAAAGCCCAATTGGCAAGCCTGTAGCCAACATCGTGTTTATTTTTTGGATGAATATCTGTGGTGTCATTTACAAGATCTGTAGTAACAACCATCCCAACATTTTCATGCGCCATTACTTTTGTTTGCTGCTCACGTATAATGCTGCCGATATAATTATTACCATAAGTAAAAGGAGCTATCTGCACATAATAAAAAGGAATGTCTTTATTCCATGCTTTGCGCCATGAGTCGATCATTGTTGTAAATAATTTACCATAAGTGTTTGGGGCAATTGTATTACCTTCTCCCTGGTACCATATAGCACCTGCAATTGAAAAATTAGTAACAGGTGCCAACATACCATTGAAAGTTGCACCGGGTGTTAATGGCCACCAATCGTATGGTTGCTGCTTTGCCGCAGAAGCTTTTAATTCGGGATCATTATTGACTAGTTCGGCAGGCGTCCATACTTCTGCAGGAGTGCCACCCCAGTTGGCATTGATAAGACCTATGGGCACATTCAGATCTGCATTTAATTTCTTACCAAAGAAATAACCCACTGCGCTAAAAGGCTTGAGTGTATTGGAATCGCAGAGGGTCCATTGCGCTTTTGTATCATCCTGTGGTGTTGATGATGTTGTTTTAGGAATATAAAAGAAACGGATATTTTTATTGGCACAGGTTGGCAGCTCAGCTTTTAAATCTGGCAAACCCCATTGCTCATTCATTTCCATATTTGACTGACCGGAACAGATCCACACTTCACCTATCAATACATTATCAAGTACAACTGTATTCTGTCCTTTAAATGTAATTGTGTAAGGCCCGCCAGCAGTGGGTGTTTGCACCATTAGTTGCCAGTTGGCATCTCTTGTGGCTTTTACTGAATCTGTTTTATTATTCCATGAAGTGGTGATGTAGATCATTTCTGCAGGTGCTGCCCAGCCCCACAACTTTACATTGCTTTGTTGTTGCAGCACCATATTACTGCTCAACACTGCAGGTAATTGAATATTAGCAAAGGAAATATTTACAACAAAAAGAAAGGCAACCGTAAGAAATTTTTTCATGTGCAATTTTTTATGTGTAACAAGATACGAATGAATCAATCAATTGCTTTTATATATGCCTGTATTAGAAGTGAAATTAATATATTGAATGGAATTTATTCTAAGTCTCCCTTTAGGGAGATTTAGAGGGTTGAAAAAGGAATATTACCAATATGATAATGCTCCCATCCATTAAAATCATAATGCCACCATTCATAGGGATAAACTGTAAACCCATTTGCTTCCATTTTTGAACGTAGCAGGTCACGCATTTTGCGCTGTTGATCTGTGCCTCCTTTATAATCGGGATAAGAACGCTCACTCATTTCATCATATACGCCGGTCATTTCAATTTCTTTACCCGTAGCAAGATCATATAAACTAAGATCAACTGCACAACCTCGGTTATGTCTTGAACCTTTTTTGGGATCTGCAACAAACTTTTTATTTTCTTCCGAAGTAATGTCCCAAAATAATTTTGTTACGCTCCATGGTCTGTAACCATCGAAAACCAATAAACCATAACCCAATGGTTTTAGTGCTGCATTTATTTTTACCAAAGCCTCTGCTGCAGGGCGTTGCAGAAAAGCCCTTGCTTCCGCATATACAGGCCTGCCCACAAGGTTATTACTAGTTGCATAACGAATATCTAATTTGATCGTTGAGTCAAGTTTTATTAATTCCACAAGGTCTGTTTGTTTGAAATCGCCTGTTTCCTGTGGTGGTTTTGCAGCGCAACTTATAAGCAATACACTAATAAAAAATAAAATAAATAATTGTTGCAGCTTTAAGCGTTGAAACATGATATGATCGTTTACAGTAAAGATAAGTTATGAGCCGGGCATTTGGATAAGCATGATGCTTTTGTTGCGTCGCACACTTGTACGATTATAACTTATTGAACTTTCATAGAAGCGAAGTTAAGGTGCGTATGCCACGCACCTGGGCGGAGGATTGTCCTAACGACAATCCAAAATGTATAACGATTAAAGGATTGGTTTTCAATAAAGGTAAAAAATATTACATTGCGTATAATGACGTCAATAAAGGCGTTGGTGGCAATTGTATCGTGACACTTCCTAAGTTTTCAAAACAAGTTTGACAAGACACTAAATTTTCCTTAAACTCTAATGCAGAAAACGGACGAGTTCATAGCAAATAGATTGACATGGAAGGCAAAGAAATATGAATTGCCGACCAAGTTTGCATTTTTCTTTACTGACCTGTCGCCAAATCTTCAAGACTATTTGAACACTCAAGTGGACAAAGAAAAAAGTGGAACGCCAGTTCTGTTTTTTACCAAGCCGACAAAGGAGTGGACATTGGTTTGCACAAGACAAGTTGTTTGTAATGACAATGAAAAAATATTTAGACTAAACTTTAGCGACATAAGAAATTTTCGTCCGACTGCCTTTGAAAAATATGGTAATAATAAAATTAGTTTGCAAGATGCAAGAAAAACAGAATGGCACGAAGTGACCGTTATTGACTATGCCGACAATAAACATATTTTTCATGCAGACAAAGGGAGCGACTTAATTGCATTGTGGAATATTTTATTAATGGCAGCAAGGATTTACGACCGACAATAAACAACTGCCACCAACAAAAGTATTGCTGCAAGTGGGGCGGGGCGTTGAAACAATCGGCTGCAAATCGCTGTCAGCAACGGTTTGGGCTAACGTTAATAATTTAGCTTTAGTTCTTAACTTCAACTTTTAAAACAATATTAAGCTGCAGTTCGGGCTCGACATTATAAAATATCCCACCTGCAGCAATACCGATTCGTTAGCTGCGATTATGAGACGATGCTCTTTCTTTTTACTTCTCGTGTTTGTTTTCAGTTGCAAAGAGTCAACACAAAAAGTAGTTGACAGATATTCGAGTGGACAAATGTCTCGTCCTGAAATCTCAAGACCGTATAAACGGTTGAATAACCAGTACAACTTGCAGCCTGCTTTACAGTAAATTTGATGTTCCTTCAGAAGCAAGCCTTCTAAAGCTAAAAGGAACTTATAGTCCCTCCTGAAATCAAGGCTGGAATGTTGATACTTCTGCTAAAGTAGAAGCATCTCTTGAATTAAATGGTGATCCATAATGGAATCCCGAACAGAAAAAATTTTATTATTCAGACGTTCCCTGAAGGTTTTTTCATAATAAAAAAACATCAAATGGAACAAAAAGAATTAACACTTCAAATCATTAATGTCAAGGCTGCGGGAATAGATGTTGGTTCAAGAAGCCATATGGTAGCCATCGACCAGGATAAGGAGAATGTACGTGAGTTTGGGGTGTACACGAAAGATCATCTGCAAATGATTGAGTACTTGCATGCACATGGTATTACTACTGTAGCAATGGAAAGTACCGGAACTTATTGGCAAACACTTTTCGATGCGTTACAAGCTGAAGGCTTTGAAGTATTGCTGGTTGGCGGTAATCAAACAAAAAACGTTAAGGGTCGTAAGACTGATGTTATTGATTGTATGTGGATACAAAAATTACATTCTTTAGGTCTGTTATCAGGAAGTTTTCTTTTAAGCAATGTTTTACAAGAACTGCGTACATACTATTATCATCGTCAACATTTGATAGAACAGGCAGCCTTATATATTCATAAAATTCAGAAGGCTCTGAGGCTTATGAATATTAGGTTGGATATTGCTATCAGGGATGTTGCAGGAAAATCTGGCTTGAACATTATTGAAGCCATATTGGCGGGCAATAGGGATCCCGAATATCTTGCATCTTTGGTTGACGTAAGAGTTAAAAAGTCAAAAGAAGAAATTGCTGATTCATTAAGAGGCTGGTGGCGCGATGAATTGCTATATGAACTAAAAGCAGCGCTGGAGTTTTATAAGCTTTATGAAAAAGCACTCGTTGATTGTGATAAAACAATAGAACAGGTACTAATAAAACATCTTCCACAACACACGGTTCGCAGTCAGGAAAAAAAAGAATTTAAGGTAACCAATAAAAAAAATAGAAAACACGCTCCTGCATTTAATGTTTCAAAAATTGCATATCAATATTTTGGTACAGATTTATTTGCTATACAGGGAATTAGTCACACTACTGTTCTTTGCTTGCTGACAAACATGGGTCATGATATTCATAAATTTTCATCTGCAAAGAGTTTTGCGGCTTGGCTAAGATTAGTACCTAATAACAAAGTAAGTGGTGGCAAAATTATTGGCAATAGCACTACGAAAGGGAGAAACTACATTGCTGTAGCATTAAGGCAGGCAGCTAACTCTATTGGCAACCAGAAAGATCACGACTTAACACCCTTCTTCAAAAGAGTTGCCTTCAGAAAAGGACGGGTGGCAGCCATTACCGCTACTGCCAGAAAGCTGGCGATCATTATATGGAATATGATTACTAAACTTCAACCGTATAAGAAAAATGAAATTATAATGAATAATGAAAAACATAAAATCAATCATCTAAAACAAATTGAAAGAAAGATCGGGGCACTTCACCTAAATGGGAATGAACTGAAAAGGCTTTTTGAAAGAACTTCACTATTAGTTAATTAGATGAATGTTGTACAGAAATAGGTTGACTAAAAATCAACCAAATTATGGACTTAAAAGAACAGATTATTGCGGAGTATTTAACGCAAGGCTGCGGCTTCAGGAAGCTTGCTGCAAAGTATGGCATCAGCAGAACCACCATTTGCAAATGGGTGCTCATTCACCAGGGAATACATAACTTGCCGCCCACAGAAAAGCAGTCAACCTATTCCACCAGCAGCATGAACAGTTCAAAGAAAAAACTCACTTCAGAACAATTACAATCTGCAGAAGCATTGCAGCAAAAAATAGCTGCACTGGAGAAGCAGCTTCAATGGGAAAAGCTACGCGCAGAAGCTTTAGATACCATGATCAATATTGCAGAGAAAGACCTCAATATCTCTATCAGAAAAAAGCCTGGTGCCCAACAGTAAAAGCAGTAAAAAAGATACATGGTAATATTAGTTTACAACAACTATGTAAACTGTTGGGCTATTCCTCACAGGCTTATCATAAGCATAATAAAAAACAGTTCCATCAACAGTATCATGAAGCGTTAATACTGGAACAGATCGATAGTATAAGAAAGCAACAGCCCAGATGCGGCGGAAGAAAATTATTCATCATGCTTCAGTCTTTTTTTGAGCAACACAATCTTCATATGGGAAGAGATAAATTCTTTGATCTGCTAAAGCGCAATAAGCTATTGGTAAGAAGAACCAAACGTAGCGTTCATACAACAAACAGTAAACATCACTTTTACCGCTATCCCAACCTGGTAAAGGATTTTACTCCACTAAAGGCGCATGAATTATGGGTTGCCGATATTACTTACATACCACTCAAAGAGCGGTTTGCTTATTTGTTTTTGATAACAGATGCGTACTCCAGAAAGATCGTTGGCTTTCATATAAGTGATGATATGAAAGTCAGTTCCGCTGTACTGGCATTAAAGAAAGCGCTGGCGCAAAAGCCTCCTGAAACAATCGTGATACACCATAGTGACCGGGGCATACAATACTGCAGTACAGAATATGTAAAATTATTGCAGCAACATCATGCATTAATATCAATGACCAACAATGGAGACCCATTGGAAAATGCTATTGCAGAAAGAGTAAATGGTATTCTGAAAACCGAACTCATCAGCAGTTATTATCATGATATCGATGCTGCTTCCATACACATCACAAGATGCATTACTATTTACAACTACAGAAGAAGACACAGCAGTTTAAATTGGCAAATACCTGCTGAGGTGCATACACAAAAAGGACCACAGATAAGACGATGGAAAAACTATTATCAAAACAACACAAAACAAAAGGAGGTAACCATGCAACCAACCTGATAAGCCAGCGCACAAAAAATATTTCCTTAGCTGTAGAGGGCACGAAAATATTTTTGCCAACACACAAATAAACACCTTAATAAATCAACCTTATTCAGGATGTATTATCTTAGTCAACCATTAACAGGATTATTATCTAAAACCAGTCAACTTTTTTCAGGACGGGTCATATCTTTAATCAGCAGCGGCACCGGGCAGACGGAACACAGAATACCGCCACATCGCCAATGCTTCAACGTTGTAGGCAATGTTTCCCGACCATGAAAAAGTTTCTAAATGCAATCATCGTAATTGGACTGACAGCTTGTAATCAGACAATACCCAAAGGTGACACGAAGACGATGGACTTTGGTTCATTCACTATTGAAACCCCGCAATCTTGGACAGCAATCAAAGAACATGGAATGGATAGTTATGTTGGCAGCATTGCTATTGATGACAAAGATACCATAGGTTTTGACCTTGGTTGGTATTCTAACAGACTTTACGAATATGACCCGACAATTTTGGACAGCAGCATGATGGCAAACATTGACACTTCTATGATTGACACAAGCGAAGTCATTTTCGTTAAAAACAGAATGAAAGTTGACCCCGACACATACAGAAAGAACAACGTTCTGTGGGACACAATTGACGGACGAAAAGCTAAAATTGTTTACCCACGAAAATCGGGTATCGGGACAACTGGTGTTTACATTGACAGTCTTTGGGTTTCAGGTTCTGACGTTGACCGGTTTAACTTGTATGGTGAAAACTTAACACCCGACAACGAGAAAAAGGTGTTACAGGCTTTACGAACCCTTAAATTTCGCAAGAAAACACTGCCTACAACAAAGGCATTTGCAAAAGCATGGTTGACAAGCCGTATTTGTACAGCAGTAATTCTTATCATCTTCTACTCTTGCAGGACATTAAGCATTTGGCAGTAGTTCTTATCTTCAACTTTAGTTTTTCAATTAGGCGTTTGTACCAGGCAGACGGAACGCGAAATTCCATGCCTTCACAAATGCTTTAACGTAGCTATCAAAAAAGAAATGTTGCTTAAGCTCGTCTGCTCCGCTTTTTGAACATGTTTCGTGCAGCATTTAGTTTCTTTAGAAGTAATAGCATGTTGCTGAATGTGGAACAGAACGCACAAGTGAGTGACACAACGATGCTTAATAGTAGCAATGCAGCTAAGTAAAAAAATTAAATCATTATCTGCAGTATGTATCTCCTCGCCCACTTGCCCCAATCTTTCATTCTGTCTTGCAGTGTAGTAAGCAAATTTGCATTGGTGATCTTCTTTCCTTTTACCGGTGGTTTTACTGAAGTTTCTGGAATTGTTTCTGTATAAACTTTTGTAGCGAACCAGGTAATATGTTCGTGCGGAATAGCGAGACCGAGTATCATACCGGGCAAACCGGTAAAAGATTCAGGGCCGCCACTGGGTAAAATACTCTCTGTATAAAATGCGACAACATATACGGAATCCATGATAAGTGCATTGGCACGGCGGCATTCAAAGCCGGCAATGGTGCGCATTTCATCTGTGATTTTCCATTTAATAGTACGTGCTGTATCCTGTATAAGAAATCCTTCTTCAAAAACATTTTTGCGGCTGGTGCTTTGATGTGTCTCAAGATCTGTATAAATAGTATTGTCTTCTGCGGGCTGCTGCCACATCCTGTTATTGTCTGCGTTATCACGACCGGGTTGATACAATGTTTTATTGCCGTTGAAAGTAAGATCGAAATAAGTTGTCTTGAATTGTGGCATGGTCTTCTTCATAAGATCACGCCAGGCCGGATCGTCAATATCATCTAACTGCGCGTAAAGATTGATCTTCTTTTCATATTCGATACGTCCCTCATTAAGAAAAATAGCATTCTGTGCATGCGCTGCAAGGCTTGCAAAAAAAAGGAGGAATATTATTATTAATGATCTCATACAATAACAGGTTTAATAAGATTAATCTTGTGATGGTCCGGGTGTTCCTGCTTTGGTAAAATTCCAAACAAGTGATAACAAAAAGAAACGCTGGATAGTGCTGTAGGTATTCTGCGAAATATAATTGCTGTTAACAGTGCGGTCGAAACCAATGTTTTGGTTAAGCAAATCATGACCTGTTATTTTTATCAGCAATGCATCTTTCTTTAAAAGCTTTTTACCTACCCACGCATTCCACAAAATAGCGTTGTTGTTATTTTCAAAAACAGAAGTCTTCTGCCGAAAATTGAAATCACAATCAGAATGAATCTGAAATTTAAGCGGCAGGAATATATCTGCCCCGGTGCTTACAGTAAATGTCCAGTATTTGGTTTCAAGATTTTGCTGTATAGAAGACTTGCTGATAGTATAGGTTGCATTAGGCGAAACATAGATGCTGTATTTCTTCTCTTTATCTTTATTAATGTTTAAACCAAAACTATAACTGCTGCTATTGGTAACGTTCATGCTATCATTAACAATACTTACATACCGGCTTCCATTTATATTGCTGTTCAGCCCTATTCTGGTGTCAATTTTTTTGATCTTAAAACCGTAATCAAGATATGCGTATAAAGAACGGTTACCATCCGCATTTACGCTTTGATAGACCCTCTTACCCGTGGAAGCATCCACAAAATCCCTGCTGGTTATAGCGTTTTGCGTAAAAGTGTAACCAACATTAGTCCAGATATTTCTTTCTGTGAGTACCTTAAAATCAAAGAATCCAAGGTTTACACTGTTACGAAAAGAAGGTTTAAGATCTGGATTACCAATAGCAATATTCAAAGGGTCATCATTGGTTGCTATGGGTTGTATCTGTTGAATAGTTGGTTGTTGTGTGCTTCCATTGTATCTTAAAAATATTCTTCTTTGCTGTGAGAAGTTATAAGAAAAATTTGCCTGTGGATACCAGTTTACAAAACTTCTTTTCAAAGAAGTTTGTGTATGCATATCTTTCTGATCGAAGCTTGTAAAGCCCACATTACTGCCTGCATTAAATTTTATTTTTTTCTTAAAGAGGCTATAATTGGCACCGGCCCTGTGTGTAAATACATTGAATGCATAATCGTTGCTGTAAAGACTATCAATGTCTGTGTATTTACCTTCATTGGATTTATTATAGGAACTGCGTTCAGAATTACTATTGTTGAGCACTATCCCATAATTTAAAATAAGTGAAGAAACTTTTGACAAAGGCTCCGAGTAAGTAACCTTGGAGTCGAAAGAAATATTTTTTGAAATATTATCCTTATACTGGTCTGTTATCTCACGAGTGTCAATGCCATCCTGGTAATAATGGTTATCAGAATAAAGATAGCCATCCGAAGTATTGTTACTAAAATTCTCTTTCAGGTTAAATGAAATTGTTCTCCCTTTTTTCTTCAGCTTTTTCTTCCATAACAAACTGCTGTTTACGCTCCTGTTATCACCAACGGTTGAAGTATTGCGGTCAGACTTATTGATTAAAGATTTGTCATTGGCAAGCGCTTCCGAATAAGCAACATTGCTGGTTATTTTATGATCAATCCCACCATCAGCCATAATTTTTATAGAAGAGCTGGAATCAAACTGGTATTCATAACTGGCATTGCCCCTGTTACGCAAAATCTCATTCACAAAATTCTGTGTTGAATTATTGTAGAAAGATGTTGAATCCGGTAAAATAGATTGTGAATTCGTGGCACTGCCACCGTTTACATGCAGTTGCAGGATTTTATAATTTGCATTCAGGTTTTGTTTATCATCATTCCATTTATTGTTATAATGCAAGCCCCCGGTTTGCACCAGAGGATAACCTTGCCCGTTATACCTTCCATCCCACGAATCAAGGTCATCTCCACCTCCATCAATAAAGAAATATCCGCCAGCTTCATCATAATCAGCATTGCCCAACGGGCTATCTCCGTAACTGCCCTTGTCCTGCCAGTTAAGACCTGATGTTCCTGTATTAGAGACTATACCATAAGCAGCAAACTTTTGTTTGCCTTTAAACGCATTTACCATAATCTGGTTATCATGATACCCATCTGTACCTGCACCAAGGTTAAGCCTGCCAAAATATCCATTCTTCTTATTGTCTTTCAGTTTTAAATTGATCGTCTTTTGTTTTTCCCCATCATCAATACCGGTAAAATTTGCCTGGTCGCTTTTCTTGTCAAATACCTGCACTTTGTCTATCATATCTGCACGAAGATTCTGCGTAACCAGTGTAGGGTCATCACCAAAAAATTCTTCGCCATCAACCAAAACTTTTTGTACTTTTTCTCCCTGTGCAGTTATTTGCCCGTTTCTGTCAACCTGTATGCCCGGCAATTTTTTCAACAGGTCTTCTACTGATGCATTTTCCTGTACTTTAAAGCTATCAGCGGCATATTCTGTTGTATCACCTTTTACTCTTATAGCGCTCACAGTTTGCCGCACAATCACTTCTTTCAGCAAATTTGCTTTTAGTATAACAGGTATTGAACCAAGATCCATTACGGCAGCAGAATCTTTTATATTAAGTACTTCCACATAATCTGCATACAACGGATAAGTTATCAGCAATACATATTTGCCGGTATCTAAACCTTTCAGTTCAAAATTACCTTTTGTATCACTTCTTGTGAATTTATACAGGATAGAATCTTTACTGTGCAGCAGTGAAATAGTGGTGTTGTAAAGATTTTCCCTACTGCTTGTATCCCTGATAATGCCTTTTACAGTAGCTTTTTGCGCATTTGCCAAAAAACAAAAAAACAAACCGGTAATAAGCAGTAATAAAGTCTTTTTCATGTTTGGTATAAGGTTAGTTGCAGCTAAAAATGTTTTTGTAATTTATATTATGAGCCAGGGTTTTGTATTGTCATTAAGCATCCGTTGCGTCGCACTCTTGTACCGGTGAATGTACAGTGAGCAATGGTGAATAAAAGACATTGCCTGCAGTATTGACCCTTCACCATTGACGATTCACGATACCGAACGTACAAGTGAGTGACACAACAAACGATGCCATGAAAAATTACTGTACGTTCATTGTAAAATTCATTGAAAAAAAATGAGCTGAAAAAATATTAGTTGCACAAAATCAATATAGCACAGTCCTGGTATTTAATTGTAAATTGTAGAAATAAATGGAGATACCAATTTTACTATTCCTAATTTTACGTTAATGGTTCTTAATCAATATAAACGGTTGCGATATGCCATCTAAATCAACAGAAAAAAAAGCTGCTGCCACAACCAAAACAAAAAAAGCAACGGCTACCGAAAATGGAACGCACATGAATGAACATAAAAAATATGAGGACATACATTTTGTTGACAGTACAAAACCGGTATGGAATTATTCTTTATTCTCGCAGCAAGACATTGAAAATTTTCAGCGTGGCACACATTACAGGTTGTATGAGTTATTTGGCAATAAACAATTTGAAGTATTGGGCACGTGGGGAACCTATTTTGCGGTATGGGCACCAAATGCCACACAGGTAAGCGTTACAGGAAATTTCAACCATTGGGATAAAGAAGCGCATAAACTTTTTGTGCGGCTCGATCATTCGGGAATATGGGAAGGTTTTATTCCAAATCTACCGGCTGGCGAATCTTATAAATATCATATACATGGCTTTAATGGTATCAGGCTTGATAAAGGAGACCCCTTTTCTCATCTGTGGGAAAAAAGGCCATTAACAGCTTCTATAACATGGGGAACATTTCATGACTGGCAGGATGAAGAGTGGATGAGTAAACGAGGTGAGCATAATAAATTAAATGCACCATGGAGCGTATACGAAGTGCATCTCGCCAGTTGGATGAGGCCCGATAGATTTGATGAAGAATCTTACAACACTTATGCGCAAATAACAGAGCGCATGGTTCCTTATGTAAAAGAAATGGGCTTTACACATGTAGAGTTTATGCCGGTAATGGAACATCCGTTCGATGGCAGCTGGGGCTATCAGGGCACCGGTTATTTTGCACCTACTTCAAGATTTGGAAGTCCACAGGATTTTGCAAAAATGGTAGAGGCATTTCACCAGGCAGGCATTGGTGTAATACTCGATTGGGTGCCTTCGCATTTTCCGTACGATTCGCATGGACTATTTATGTTTGATGGTACGCATACTTACGAATATGCGGATATGCGTAAAGGCTATCATCCTGACTGGAACTCTTATATTTTTAATTATGCGCGTGGTGAAGTAAAAAGTTTTCTGATCAGTAATGCAAGATTCTGGTGTGATCGTTTTCATGCAGATGGTTTACGTGTTGATGCAGTAAGTTCTATGTTGCGTTTGGATTATAGTCGCAATGAAGGCCAATGGGAACCAAACATACATGGTGGTAATGGTAATCTTGAAGCTATAGAATTTATTAAGGACCTGAACATAATGCTGTATAAGGATTTTCCGGAAATACAAACTATTGCGGAAGAAGCTACAGACTGGCCAAAGATCAGCAAACCTATATATGATGGAGGTTTGGGATTTGGGATGAAATGGATGATGGGCTGGATGCATGACACATTGGATTATTTTAAAATGGATCCGATATTCAGGCAATTTCACCAGGATAAGTTTGGCTTCAGCATGATGTATTACTACAATGAAAATTTTATGTTGCCGCTTAGTCATGATGAAGTGGTGCATGGGAAAAGCCCCATGCTTTACAAAATGCCTGGAGATGAATGGCAAAAATTTGCTAACCTGCGTTTACTATATACTTATATGTTTACACATCCTGGTGGCAAACTTTTATTTATGGGTGATGAATTTGGCGCTACCAGTGAGTGGAATTATAAAAGCGAATTGCAATGGAGCCTGTTGAGTTTTGTAAGTCATAAAGGAATGAAGTATTGCGTGCAGAAATTGAATGAACTCTACCGCAGTGAACCTGCCTTGTATGAAAAACAATTTGAACAGGGCGGCTTTGAATGGGTGGATATGAACCACAGAAGTGAAAGTGTGATAAGTTATAAACGAAAAGGAAATAATCCTGAAGATGATATTGTGATCATCTTAAACATGACACCACTTGTTCGTCATGATTGGGAGATACATGTTTATGGCAAGAAAAAATGGAAAGAGATCTTCAATAGTGACAACGTAGCATTCTGGGGAACAGGTGATGTGTTCAATCCTGATATAAAATCAGAAAAAGTAAGCAAGGATGATAAATGGTATAAACTAAAAATACATTTACCGGCACTTAGTGCTGTGGTAATTCGCTAAGCATTAAATTATATAAACCCCGAAGATTAAATCTCCGGGGTTTTATTTATTGTTGCATCTTTGAATTAATTATATAATATATAAATGCAAACAATTATCCAACTTCCTTCATGGCTTAAAAGTTCTGAAAACAATATAGTTGTGCTGTTTGATCTGAAAGGAAATATAACAGATTGCAATGAATCATTGAACGAAATCATTATCAACCACGATCAAAAAAATATCTCTGCTATTTTTTCTGCAGAAGAAATTACAGAATTGTGGAAACAGCTGAACCGTTTGCATTTAAATAATAACCACACAGAATTCATCTCTACCAGTAACGAAGGAAACAATATTCAATGGGAATTTTCATTATTTGATCAAGATCATTTTATCGGTATTGCGCAAAAACAAAACAGCGTTACAAAAAGGGCCGAATCAATGATAAACATTCATCATTTGATCGACGGTTTTATGAACAATAGTCCTGCTTCTGCGTGGATCTGTGATCCTGATGGTAAGCTGGTTACCATGAATAAATACTATCTAAACTTTACTGGTTTAACCCGTGCTGATATAGGTAAAACATTATGGGATATTTATCCAAAACAACTTGCAGATCTCTATTTCAGGAATAATACAATTGTAATAGAATCAAATAAAGTATTAAAAACAGAAGAAATAAGTATTGACAGGAATGGCAAGAGCAGGAATTTTCTGGTGTATAAATTTCCGCTGAATACAATTGATCATAAAACACTGGTGGGCGGATGGGCGGTTGATATAACAGAGCGTAAAGTAGCCGAACAAAAAATATTTGCCCACGATCTAAAATTAAAAGAGCTCGCTTTTTTGCAATCTCATGAAGTTAGAAGGCCGCTTGCAAATATGCTTGGCCTTATAGAATTAATAAAAGCAGATACTGATAAAATTGAAAATGAATATTTCAAAAACATTCTTTTATACATCCAGTTAAGCGCCACAGAGCTCGATAACGAAATACGAAGAGTGATAGATAAATTACAGGAGGAATAATTTTTTGTACCGGGCTTTATAACATGTATAAGCTTTTGTTGCGTCGCACTCTTGTACTGAAGAATAGATTTCAGTTGAAATACATTCCGCTTACTGAATGTTGATACATGATAGCTCATACCTGTTACAAACGTACAAGTGAGTGACACAACCGGCGATGCCAAATGTATCTGCAGTTTGTCTTCAAAAAACAATACTACATTCTCTCAGGCACATTAATGCCAAGTAATTGCATGGCCGTTTTTATGGTGTGTGCAGTTAGCTGTGCAATTTGTAAACGCAGCGCTTTCTTTTCTGCATTCTCTGCATTAGCTATAGAATGTTCAGCATAAAATGAATTGAATGTCTTTGCAAGATTAAAAACATAAATAGCCATTTTGGAAGGGTCATGCTCTGTTGCTGCTTCTTCAATAACAGCAGTAAATATTTCAAGCTGATTTATGACAGCCTTTTCGAGAGTAGCAAGTGTATTACTTACCACTGATAAATCACTACCAGAATCAGCTAACTTTCTTAAAATACTTTTTATTCTTGCGTGGGTGTATTGCACAAATGGCCCTGTAAATCCATGAAAGTCGATACTCTCTTCAGGATTAAAGACCATACGTTTTTTTGGATCTACGCGTAAGAGAAAAAATTTCAAGGCACCCAGACCAATTGTATTATATAATTCTTTCAATTCATCTGCAGTAAAATCTTTTACCTTTCCAAGCTCTTCTGTTTTTTGTTTTGAAATGCTGATCATTTCATCAACAAGATCGTCCGCATCAACAACTGTTCCTTCGCGGCTTTTCATTTTGCCGGTTGGCAATTCTACCATTCCATAACTTAAATGATAGATGCCATCTGCAGAAGGCAATCCAAGTTTCTGTGCAATCAGCTTCAACACTTTGAAATGATAATTTTGCTCATCTCCCACCACATAAATACTTTGATCGCATTTGTACTCTTCATATTTATTTACAACAAGACCAATATCCTGTGTTATATAAACAGCGGTTCCATCTTTCCTTCTTACGATCTTTTCATCCAAACCATCAGCAGTAAGATCTATCCAAACACTTCCATCTTCTTTTTGTTTAAATACTCCTTTTGACAAGCCATCTTCTACCAGATCTTTTCCTAACAGGTAGGTTTCACTTTCATAGTATACTTTATCAAAGTTGCTGCCGATACGTTTATATGTTTCGTCAAAGCCTTTATAAACCCAGCTATTCATGCGTTTCCAAAGCTCAATCACATCAGGTTTTCCAGCTTCCCACTCAACAAGCATTTGCTGTGCAGCTTTCATGATCGGCGCTTCTTTTTCTGCAACTTCTTTTGTTACACCAGTAGCTATTAATTCTTCTATTTCTTTTTTATAAACATCATTGAATTTTACATAGTAATCACCCACAAAATGATCGCCTTTTGTATTTGTACTTTCCGGTGTTGCACCATTACCAAACATCTCCCATGCGATCATGCTTTTGCATATATGAATGCCGCGATCATTTACAATACAGGTTTTTACAATATCATAACCATCTGCTTTTAAAACCTCAGCAGTACTCCAGCCTAAAAAATTATTTCTTAAATGACCAAGGTGTAATGGCTTATTGGTATTGGGTGATGAATATTCTACCATTACCTTTTTGCCATTTTTTGCCTTATGTCCGAAAGAATTATTATTGTAATTAGCTGCAAGAAAACTGAGCCAGTAATTATCTGCCACAACAAGATTCAGAAATCCTTTTATCACATTGAATGAAGAAAATAAATCTGCATGTTTTTCGATAAGATAGCTACCCATTTCATTGCCAGCCGCATCCGGTGCTTTACGCAACTGTTTTACCAATGAGAAAAGTACGATGGTGTAATCGCCTTCAAATTCTGGTTTGGTGGCATTTACCGTAATATCGGTTGCCTTAATTTCAACATCATACAATGCTTTTATAGCTGTTGCTGCTGATTCCTTTATCTGGTTAACTACGCTCATTCAATCTTTGTTTGGGTGGCAAAAATAGTGAAAGAGTTGCCAGTTTTATGTTCCTGGTTCACAGATAGCTTAGCAGTTATATTTTTCTGCAATGTTATTCAATTCTTTAACACGCATAAATCATCATAATATTTACCTTCGCCGCCGATTATGCGAAAACTGCATCACTGGTTAAAACATTTTATTCTTGAGGTGGTTGACTTTTTTTACCCGCCCTTCAAAAAGATAATGCCGCTGCAAACATTTCGTTATGCAGCATGTGGTGGTGGCAATATGGCTTTGAATATTCTTATTTATGCTATCACTTATAATTTTATACTGAAAAAACAAATTGTTTATACCCCTGTAACAGCTATCAGTCCGCATATTGCTGCATATATCATTTCATTCTTTATTACATTTCCTATCGGCTTTTATTTAAGCATGTTCGTGGTTTTTCCAGAATCATATTTACGTAAACGCATTCAGTTGTTCCGCTACTTTGTGGTAGTGCTCATCTGCATCTTTCTTAACTATATTTTCCTGAAACTCTTTGTTGACCAGTGGGGCTGGTATCCTACGCCTTCTTTAGCTGTTACTACTGTATTGGTAGTTGGATTTAGTTATTTATCTCAAAGGCATTTCTCTTTTAAAAAAGCAAAAGAGGAAGCAGAGTAGTATTTTTTTGAACCGGGCAGTTGAATTACGATTAAACTTTTCTTGCGTCGCACTCTTCAACGCTTTGTTATTAAATGAGCGAGTTGAAACGAAATTTTATAAAACAAAGCCTTTACAAATTTTGAATGTAGTATAAATATAATTTGTTTATAAAAGTTCGGAACGATAAAGTGATTGCGACGCAACAGCCGATGCCATAAAAACCCGTGCTGGTATCAACATAAAATTATTTTCCATCGTAAGCCCACTTAACCCAGCAGGCGCCCCATGTAAAACCACCGCCAAATGCAGCAAGAATAAGGTTATCGCCTTTCTTTAATTGCTTCTCCCAATCCCACAAACAAAGCGGTAATGTGCCTGCCGTTGTATTGCCGTACTTCTGTATGTTGATCATCACTTTATCTTTGGACAGGTTCATGCGGCTTGCTGTTGCATCTATAATGCGCAGGTTAGCCTGGTGCGGCACAAGCCATGCAATATCGTCTGCACCAAGATTATTGCGTTCCATTATTTCTGCACTTACTTCGGCCATGCCCACTACTGCAAATTTGAAAACAGTTTTACCTTCCTGGTAAACGTAATGTTCTTTGGCAGTAACGGTTTCAATGCTTGCAGGTTTAAGTGAGCCACCCGCTTTCATATGCAGGAAATCTTTACCGCTGCCATCACTTCTTAAGATCGAATCTTTTACGCCATAACCTTCAGAATTGGGTTCTAATAAAACTGCTCCGGCCCCATCGCCAAAAATAATACAGGTAGCACGGTCTGTATAATCAATAATGGCACTCATTTTATCTGCACCAATAACGATCACTTTTTTATAACGCCCACTTTCAATATAAGCAGCACCTGTTGAGAGTGCATAAAGAAAACCACTGCAGGCTGCACCCAGATCATAACTAAACGCATTAGTGGCACCAACTTTATAAGCAACAATGTTAGCTGTGGCAGGAAAGACCATATCCGGTGTTACTGTGGCACAAATGATACAATCAATTTCTTTGGGATCAAGATTTTTCTTGCGGAGAATTTCTTCAACTGCGGGAATGCAAAGATCGCTGGTGGCTTTGCCTTCTTCTTTCAGAATGCGCCTTTCTTCAATACCGGTACGTGTTCTTATCCATTCATCATTCGTTTCAACCATCTTTTCCAACTCTGCGTTTGTAAGCCTGTATTCCGGTACATAGCCACCAACCGCTGTTATTGCGGCAGTTATTTTATTCATAAGAATTCCGATTAGAGTGGCAAAAGTATCAAAATATCATATTAGTACCTGTTAGTATTTGACAGCGCTTTATTTTTAAAGTACTGTTTGAGAAAGCTTTATTTATTTCAAACTTTCATAAAGCAGCCATCTGTTAATTTGACGATTACTAAGATTTTATGAAAGTCTTTAGATAATAATTTTATCATCCCTCGCTCAACAAAGAAAATAAATTTACGCTACCATGTGTTAGTTTTAAAAATGTTTCCTCTATTTTTGCGCATCATTTAAAAAGATTACATGCATTTCCAGTTAAGTGAAGAACATTTAATGATACAAAAAGCTGCACGTGATTTTGCAGTGAACGAATGTTTACCTGGTGTTATTGAAAGAGACGAATTACAAAAATTTCCCAAAGAACAAATACTGAAACTTGCAGAACTTGGCTTCATGGGCATGATGGTGAGCCCTGAATATGGTGGCGCCGGCATGGATACAATTAGCTATGTACTGGCAATGGAAGAGATCAGCAAGATCGACGCAAGTGTAAGTGTATGCATGAGTGTGAATAACAGTCTTGTAAGCTGGGGTCTTGAAGCATTTGGGAACGAAACGCAAAAACAAAAATATCTTACCCCACTTGCCCAGGGGAAAAAAGATGGAGAATTATATATCGGCGCATTTCTATTAAGCGAGCCGGAGGCGGGCAGTGATGCTACTTCACAAAAAACAACAGCAGAAGATAAAGGGGATTACTATTTACTAAATGGAACCAAGAACTGGATCACAAATGGTAACAGTGCAAGTGTTTACCTGGTAATGGCACAAACAGATGCAAGCAAAGGCCCAAAAGGTATCAATACATTTATTGTAGAAAAGAGCTGGCCAGGCGTTTCGGTTGGGGCCAAAGAAAATAAACTCGGCATTCGCGGCAGTGATACACACAGTATTTCTTTCACCGATGTAAAAGTGCCTAAAGAAAACCGTATTGGTGAAGATGGCTTTGGTTTTAAGTTTGCTATGAAGACATTAGCCGGAGGCCGCATTGGTATTGCATCACAGGCGCTTGGTATTGCAAGCGGAGCTTATGAATTATCACTGAAATATGCAAAAGAACGTAAAGCATTTGGCAAAGAGATCATGCACCACCAGGCCATACAATTCAAACTGGCAGACATGGCTACACGTATTGAATCTTCCCGTTTACTGTGTTTGAAGGCCGCATGGGAGAAAGACAACAATATAGATTATACGCTTAGCAGTTCAATGGCAAAAGTGTTTGCGAGTGAAACGGCTATGTGGGCTGCCACAGAAGCAGTGCAGATACATGGCGGTTACGGTTATGTAAAGGAATATCATGTAGAACGGTTGATGCGTGATGCAAAGATCACACAGATCTATGAGGGCACCAGTGAAGTGCAACGTATCGTAATCGGGAGAAGTATTTTACAATAGTTGGGTTTATAAAGCACATGGGACACATTACCCCGCTGTCGATGGCGGGGTTATTTTTTTGAACCCATCTATAGAATATACATTGAACTTTTGTTGCGTCGCCTCTTGTACTTTCGATTATTATCTCAACATCCCATTATCTTATCTTCGTTTTAATGAAAGGCAAAAAGAGTTTTATAATTATTATTTTTTCTTGTTTACGATGTATGTACTGCAAAGCGCAGGATACTGCATTGATACATTATCTCATAAACAGGATTTCAGCCCAACAGGTAAAATCAGATGATTTTTTTCTTAGCGGAATTTTTCCTTCTTACATCTCAAAACATGAAAGTTTCAATACAAAAAAGAAAGACAATAATATTTTTTTCAACGGATTGATCGCTTATACACTTAATGATATAAAACCAAAACTCGATCAGGAATCGCTACAAATTACAGATGCAGCACTAAATAAGTCAAAGCCATTATTTTCTAAATTCAAAAATATCAAAGGCAGGAACACTTATAATTTCTGGCGCACAGATAGTGTGTATGATTACCCCTATTCCGGTATGCTTAAAATGTTTACTAAAGATATTTCACTGCCGGATGATATGGATGACACGGTACTTTCATTGCTTGCGTTAGATGTAGCTGATTCAACTGCGGAAGCTGTACATGCATTGATGCAACAGTTCGTAAACTGCGACAGTAATAAAGTAAGATCTGTTATTGAAGATTATAATCAGTTAGGTGCTTACTCAACATGGTTTGGCAAAAAATTCCCGGTTGTGTTTGATGTATCCGTTTTATGCAATGTGCTTTCTTTTGTACAACTGCATAATCTTTCCTGGACAAAAGCAGATTCCGCATGCCTTACTGTAATTGTAAAAACAATTGAACAAAATTATCATCTTGGTAAAGCTGTTTATGCTTCTCCTTATTATCCCAAGGCTTCACTTATACTATATCATGTGGCAAGGCTGATGAGCATAAAACCAATTCCACAACTGGAATCTTTGAAAATAAAAATCCTTTCAGACGCTGCTAAAGAATTGGCACTTGCGACAAATGCCATGGAAAAAGTAATACTCAGCAGTACTATACTAAAACTTGGTTATGAACCGCCACCTATAGCAATTTCAATAAATGAAATAGCAAGGCAAATTGAACAAAATGATTTTTGTTTTTTTGTTGGCAATATTTCTTCTTACTTCAAAGATTTTTCAAAAGCATTTGCAACTGCAAATGAAATTGGTTTCTTCTATCATTATTGTCCTGCATATAATGATGCATTGCTACTGGAATATCTTGTATTGAGGAATGAATAAATAAAGACCGCTGAGGCGCTAAGAGAGGAATTTTTCTTTGTGTATTTAGGAGTTCGTGCTTTCCCTGCTGAATAGAATTGTTATAGTAAAAGAGTGCGACGCAACGAAAGCCTCATGCATATTCAATCTTTAGGTTCATAAAAATTTATATTTACGCTGTGAACGTGTAGCCATAGGGATATTATTTAGCAACAATTTATTACAACAGTTTTTCTTTAGATGCCCATATTACTGCTGTCATTTCAAATTTTATTTCACCGCTTTTGATGAAGCCTGTTTGTTGCCAGCCTGCTTTTCTATAAAATATTTCTGCTCTTGTGCCAGGAGAAGTGCTTAACCAAACCGTTAAATCTGTTTGCGCAAAATACCAATTCATCATATCATCATGCAATCTCTTTCCAATGCCCTGCTTGTCATAGCCGGGTTGCACAAACAATGCCCACACATTATTATCAACCAAAGAAACAATAGCAAAGCCAACGATCTTATCATCAATTTCGCAAACCCATCCTCTGCCACGATTTATGATATAATCCTCCACATCTTCATCAGGCACCAATGCAGGATCAGATAATTGGTTTTCTTTTACTGCATTGCGCACAAATTGTATTTGTGTAATATCTTTTATTGTTGCTACGCGGAAATTCATAAAACTAATTTAGAATAAATGCAATAAAAAATATTACTGTCTCAACTGTCTGAATGTAACTTTACTTATTCTTCATAAGTAAATACATTGCCATGTTGAACAGACGAGACTTCATTAGCAAAACTGCTACCTTATCAGCCGTCGGTTTATTATTTTCCGCTGAACTTTTTGCAAAGTCACCGTTACTTGAAAAGATTGGAATCCAGTTTTTTTCTTTACCGAAACTCCTGGAAAAAGACTTTCCGGGCACATTGGCAATGCTTTCTAAAATGGGTTATAAAGAAGTTGAGTTGTATGGCCCATACTCTTTTAGTACTGCATCTGCGCGGCAACGATGGGATGCAGTTACGCCATCATTGGGATTCAAAGGCAGTGGTTATTTTGGACACAGTGGCGCAGAAGTAAAAAACATGCTGCAAAGCAATGGTCTTACTGTGCCTTCCATGCATACTGACCTCGATACATTACAAACCGGCATGGATAAGCTTGCAGAAGCAGCACAATTACTCGGCGCCGAATATGTAATTCTTCCTTCCATTCCTGAGGAAAAAAGAAAAACATTAGACGACTATAAAAATATGGCAGATGCATTTAATAAAATTGGGGAAGCTGCAAAGAAGGGTGGAGTAAAATTTGCTTACCACAATCATGGCTATGGTTTAAAAGAAATGAATGGACAAATTCCATTAAAATTAATATTAGATGGCACTGATCCTTCACTTGTATTTTTTGAAATGGATCTCTACTGGACGACAGCAGGTGGCGCGGATCCCATCGCATTGCTTGAAGATTACAAAACACGATACCACCTGATGCATGTAAAAGATATGAGCAAAAAAGTGCAGTTCTCCGGCGATGGCGGCGATTCCAAACAATGGATCGAATTATTTCCATACATGACTACAGCCGGCAATGGAGTACTTGATTTAAAAACCATACTTACAAAAGCAAAGGCAACAGGTGTAAAACATTTTATAGTTGAGCAAGACATGGTTGCGGAACCAGAAATCGCACTTAAAAAAAGTTACGATTACCTGGCATCATTGAAATAAAAATATTTATTGAAATAAATTTTATTAGCCCGGCTTCATAACTTTTATGATGCTTCTGTTGCGTCGCACTCTTGTACAAAAACAATCAATGCAGTAAAAAGTAACTATTACTATTTATTATATTTTACCAATAATAAAAATCAAATACAACTCACGCATGAATCTCATCAAACTGGTTATTGCAATAATCATGTTTTCTTTTATTACTCCGATGAGTAATGGACAGAATAAAAAACCGCTCTTTAAAGTCATTGCTTTTTATACTGCCAAACAAGACCAGGCGCATATCAGCTATGTGCATGAGTCTAACAGGTTCTTTCCAAAGATTGCAGCACAATATAATTTTCAGTATGATTCTACAAACGACTGGAGTAATCTCAATGAAACATTTTTAAAACAATACCAGGTTGTATTGTTTTTAGACTCAAGGCCAGAAGTTCCTGAACAAAGAGCAGCCTTTAAAAACTATGTGGAACATGGTGGCGGATGGATGGGTTTTCATTTTGCCGGGTTTGCATTAACGCCTTCTGAGTATAACCAAGATTGGGATTGGTATCATAATGAATTTATTGGTGCAGGCCAGTATAAAGGAAATACATGGCGTCCTACGTCAGCTATTTTGCGTGTGGAGGATTCAACTCATCCTTCAACAATACACTTACCACACTTATTCAAATCCTCTCCCAATGAATGGTACAGTTGGGAGAAAGACATCACTAAAAATCCAGACATCGATATTTTGTTGGCAATAGATTCTTCCAGTTTTCCTTTGGGTACCGGGCCAAAGCCTTACGAGATCTGGCACAGCGGCTACTATCCCGTTGCCTGGACAAACAAAAAATATAAAATGATCTACGATAACATGGGGCACAATGATATTGATTACGAAAACAAAACGAATAAAGAATTATCGTTCCAGTTTGATAATGATATACAGAATAAATTTATTGTTGATGCACTATTTTGGCTGGCAGGCGTAAAGCAGAAATAATTTTTATAACATTCCCCTTGCTTTTATTTCAAGGTACTTATTTAAAGCATTAACAGTAAGGTTTTTTGGGGCAGTAAGTATGGTTAGAATACCGCTTTGGTTTAATTCTTTTACGATCTGTCTTTTTTCAAAAGCAAAATTCTCCGCAATTGTTTTGCTATATATCTCTTCCAAATTTTCAGAAGGTTTATCAATAAATTTTGCCAGTTCCGTATTTTCAAAAAAAACAGTTATCAGCAAATGGTTCTCTGCAATCTTTTTTAAATAAGGCAATTGCCTGCGCATACCTGTGAGCGATTCAAAATTCGTAAAGAGCAATATCAAACTGCGCTGAGTAATTCTTCTTCGCGTAAAAATATACAGCTTTTCATAGTCGCTTTCGAGGTAGCGTGTTTTTTGGTTATACAAAGTTTCTAATATGCTTTGCATCTGCAATGCTTTTTTTTCTGCAGGCAAAAAAGAACTGATATTTTCTGCAAAAGTCAAAAGCCCGGCTTTATCCTGTTTCATTAAAGCAACATTGCTTATCACGAGTGCTGTATTGATTGCATAATCAAGCAAACTCAATCCATCAAAAGGCATTTTCATTACACGGCTTTTATCAATCACACAATACAACTGCTGGCTCTTTTCATCTGCGTAATTATTCACCATAAGCGAAGCCTTACGTGCAGTGGCTTTCCAGTTAATGGTACGGTAATCATCACCGGCCACATATTCTTTTATTTGCTCAAACTCCATACTGTGGCCCATCCTGCGCACTTTCTTTACACCAATCTCACTAAGCCTGTTACTGATAGCCATCAATTGGTATTTGCGTAACTGCAGGTAAGATGGATATACCGGAACATTTTGCGGTTCGCCAACAATATATCTTCTGCTGAATAATGCCAGCATTGCTTTTACATAAATATTGATAACGCCAAACTCGTAGCTACCCCGCTTTACGGGTCGTAACTGGTAACGTAATATTTTTTTCTCGCCGCCATTTATTTGTACATGAAACAGCACATCGCGTTTTTGAAATTGATGTGGCACTTCATCAATGATCTCCAGCGATATATTGTATGCGTAATAATTTTCGATGTCAATTCTTATCTCATTTACATCCCCGTTACTTAATCTTTCGGCCATAGTACGCACCGCAAAGATGCCTTTCTGCCTGCTATATAACATCGCATAATCATACACTGCAGCAAGTACCAATATTATAAATGCAACAAAAGGAATGTCACCCAACCATATAAAAAAGAAACGCAACACAAACAATGCTATGCAAACAATGATGCTCACATACAATCTTAGTGTTATAAACAGGGAACCAATATATTTTTTTATGAATGACCTCATGTAATGAATCGTGAATGATAATTCTGTTATGTTGTAAACTATTTATGTGCCCAACTGATGATATGCTATTGATCGCCTGTTGCGTCGCACTCTTCATCGTTCTGCTCAATACTCAATAGAAAGTACAAGTGAGTGACACAACCAAAGCTTCATATTTATTCTATTGCCTGTTACAAAAAATTCTTTAACTGCTTTTATCTTGGCACTTCTATCTTCTTGGTAATATCTCTTATAACATCTGCCGCGGTACCGCCTTCCATCTCTCTTTCAGGCGTAAGAATAATGCGGTGACAAAGCACAGGATGCAACACTTTTATCACATCATCCGGCGTTACAAAATCGCGACCGTTAATGGCAGCAATAGCTTTTGCAGAGCGTAACACCGCAACAGATGCACGTGGACTACCCCCAAGGAAAATTGATTTATTGTTGCGCGTTTCATACACCAGTTCTGCAATATATTTCATCACCTTTGCTTCAATGTGAATATTGCTTACTGCTTCGCGGTATTGAATGATGTCATCGCCACTCAATACATGTTGCACCGCTTCTGTAAAATGAGTGGTAAGACCTTTATGTGCATGCTCTAATATTTTCACTTCATCTTCAGGTGAAGGATAACCCACTTCGATCTTAAATAGAAAACGATCCAGCTGCGCTTCGGGTAAACGATAAGTGCCTTCATGCTCCACGGGATTCTGTGTTGCCAACACTATAAAAGGCTGCGGCAATTTGTAGGTGATGCCGTCATATGTTATTTGTCTTTCTTCCATCACTTCAAACAAAGCCGCCTGTGTTTTTGCAGGTGAGCGGTTGATCTCATCAATCAAAACAACATTGCTAAAAATCGGTCCATGTTTAAAACTAAAAGTTGCTGTCTGTGGATTAAAAATTGAAGTACCAATCACATCACTCGGCATAAGATCCGGCGTGAATTGTATGCGGCTGAAAGGCACGTCAATACAGCGTGCCAGCAGTTTTGCCGTTAATGTTTTTGCCACGCCGGGAACTCCTTCTATCAATACATGTCCATCAGCGAGCAAAGCTGCAATCAGCAGATCAATCATTTGCTCCTGCCCTACTATCACTTTACCGATCTCATTTTTTATTTTGCCCACAGCTTCATTCAACTGCGCAACACTTGTTGTTATTTCCATCAGATGATTTTTTTGGATAGTTGATAAAATTCATCGATGCTGCTGGTAAGTTGTGCAAGCAGGTCATCGGTTACTTTTGGTTGTGCTTCTGCACGTTTTATGTTCTCTAAAATTATTTTTATAAGATCTTTTGAAACACCACTCTTTCGTTGCAACTGCAACACAAAAGCTTCATCTGCATGTTGTGGTGAAAGATAATAACGCGTTCTTATATGATCGTACCAGAATTGTATTTTTTTGGCTGCAATACTATTATTGTCATGCTGACTGAAATAAACAGAAGAAACAGTATCAACAAAATCAAGCGTAGTGTTACGTACTGGTTCAATGACGGGAATAATACGCTGCCGGCGTTTCATCTGGAAGAAAATATAGATTAATAAGCCTGATATAGTAAGCCATAATGCCCAGCGTAAAAAAGTATCGCTTAAGAAAAAGCGCAAAGGTGTTGAAGCTCCTTCCCTGCCGAGTTTATAATATTCATCCCAATGAATGGTCTCTACACCTGAAGGTATATAAGACAATGCTTTTGCTGTATAATCTTTATTATTATTGTACAGCATAAAATAATTGCTGAAACATAAAGGTGCAGCATGCACGAGGAAGAAACCATCACCATATTGCACCTTTACAAAGTCAGGCAGGCTATCTTTTCTGATGCCTAATACAACAGATGAATCCTTCTTTTTTATCTCGCTGAAATAGCCGTCAATAGTAGAACGTTTGAAACCATAATAATTTTTTGCCTGTAATGAAGGGTTTACAAAGTTGATAGTAGTTGAATCTGTTTGAAGAAGTTCTGCCATTTGCTGCAATTTTAGTCCAAGTGTATCCAGTAATTTTTTTTCTGCATCAAAAGCGGAGAACATTATTGTATTGCCATTGCGCACATATTCCAGCATTTCGTCTATATCTGTTTTGCCCGGTGAAAATTCTGCAGTAACAATTATATAAGCGCTATTGGTTTCATACTTATTATGAAGTACGTTATAAATAGGAACACGGTGAGATTGAACAGCTGCATTGGGAAATAATTGTTTTAACTGGGATGATAAAACAAAAGCGCCGAAGGGATTTTTATCCTTTGCTGTTAAAGTGGGTGTCCAATCGAATTCTTTTGGTTTGTTTAACTGCACAATTATATAAAGCACCAGCAATATACCAAAGATCAATATGAGCAATTTATTTCCTTTCACCGGGTTTAAAGCTGGGTTTTAAATTGTAGCAATTCTTCTTTCATTGTTTCGAAATCTTCTCTTGTTACTGAATGGCTACCATACCATGCATATTCAAAAATACTTGTAACGCTTTTGAATGAACGCTGTAAAGACGTGTCTGCTATCTCCAGCCAGTAATCTGTATTCGTTTTGTTGGGATGCCAGTCTATTAGTTCTTTATCAGTAAGCAGTTTAAGATTTTGCAGGTAGCTTAGTCTTATTGCCAAACGGTAATTACCTTGTTGCAATGCTTCATTAATGGCTGTATCAAAAGGAATGGCATGTATATCTTCAGACTCTACTTTATAAGCAGTTAACGATTGTTGCTCTGTTGCAAATAGAGACAACCTGTTCATGCGGGCTACTTTGTAAACAAAGAATGCAAGGCCTCCGATACCCAGCAACCAGAAAATAAATTTCATGGTGGCACGGCCTGCCTCTGTGCTCATTATTTCATCATACTTTTTCCATACACAGGCCCAGAAACGATCCCACAAAGAAGGTGTTTCGACCACTTCATTCTCATATTGAAAATCCGCATCGCTTTTATATTCCTGAAAAGATGTATCATTAAAAGTTCTTACTTCAACAGCAGCAGAATCATACACAAGCTTTTGTTGTGCAAAAACTGTTTGGTTGCATAAGAAGAATAATATAAGGAATAAATAGCGATGCATGTATTTGCTGAAAAATGATCTGAACGTACAAGTGAGTGACACAACACGTGATGCCAAATGCAACACAGCCTGTAACATAACTGTATTAATACTGTTCTTCAATATTTTCATTTGGATTAATGTTATTGCCAAGACCTTCAAGTCTTTTTGCCAAACCGGTTCCTTCTTTTATCTCAACAAGATTATAATAATGCAACCCTACTGAAACAAAAAAGATGATGTAAAAAATATATTGTACAATACTTACGACAGACATGAGTACGCCTACTGAAGTACTTAATTCTTTGGTAGTAAAATAAGACACAGCGCTTACTGCAAGACCAAGAATAAGACCTGTAATTCCAGAGCTTACAGAAAAAATAATGTATGCCACCAGGTATATGCCGAGCGTTAACCAGAAATTTTCTTTTATAAGATCGAAGCTGCGGCCAAATGCATCTGCGAAAGAAACATCTTCTGATACGATGATAAAAACAAAAGGAGCAAACACCACTATAAAATAGATACCGGGCAGTATGCAAAACACCAGACCCACAATAACCAAAAAATAAGTTGGAATACTATAGAGAAAAACTTTTGGGAAATATTTTAAGAATCCTGATGATACCTGCTGAACAGTTGGGGAGGTTTCATGCTCATCATAGTATTTCATATACACAGCAACTACAGTACGCATAGCTGTAACAGTAACCAGCATTACACCGAGATAAAGAAAATACATTCCTGTAAATGTTGACGAAATCTCATTGTTACGAAATCCTCCATTTTCTATCTCATCAAGAAAACCAAAAGCACTCTTTTGATACAGGCCAGAAAAGATAGCTGTAACAAGTATAAACACACCAGCCACCAAAAGAAAAGAAACCAATAAAGGTTTAAACTCTTCTCTTATAAATTGAAAAGTATCGCTAAAATTTTCGCCGAAGTCTCTTATTTTTCTGAGCTGAACTTTTTGCTGAGCCATGCATTGAAATTTTTATTTTCTGTTTCAGAAATTTCTTTATTCTTTACTGCTTCCATTCTTTTATGCAGTTTTACCGGGTAAATAATAAAATACCATATCAGGAACGCTAGTGAACCTGATAGTATAGAAAGGCTTACAACTAACGGCATTTCTGTATAGCGTGTTACAAAACTTTCGAAAAATGCTGCTGTAAGAAACAGCGGAATCAAACCAATTACGATCTTTAATCCATCTTTACCTGCTTTTAGAAAAGATGCAGTTCTTGTATATGTACCCGGGAAAAGAATACTGCTGCCCAATATAATACCCGATACGCCTGCAATAATTATACTCCATAGTTCTAATGTGCCATGTATAAATACTACGGTTATAAATTTTAATCCCATGCCTTTGGAGATAAAATAATACTGAAAAGCGCCCATCATCATTCCATTACTAAAAAGCAACCACACAGAACCAATGGAGAAAGTTATGCCTAGTACGTACCCAAAAAAAGAAACAGAGATATTGTTGTATGCTATCATCAAAAACATACTGAAACTATCGCCCTGTTTATATACACCAAAAGGATCTCCTTTTTCAATGTTCAGGTTGGTCATGTTAACATAATCATCCCCAAGAATTAATCTTATAAAATTATCATCATATTTTGCAGAGACTGCCCCCATTAAAGAGAACAATACAAAAAATAAAAACGCAAATAAAAATTGTTTGTGGTACTGCTTAAAAAGGAAAGGCAGTTCATATTGCCAGAACCAGAATATGCGGCCCTTCTTTTCTTTTTTGTTGCGATATATTTTCTGGTGAAAGACAGCGGCAAGGCCATTCAAATATTTCTCTGTATTGCTTTTTGGATAGAAAGTACGGGCATAGGCAAGATCGTCTGTCAGCTCAACAAACCGGTTGGCAGCGGTATCGGTAGGAATTTCATCATTCACCTCCTTTTCATACAGCTTCCATTTTTCTGCATTTTGTTTTAAAAACTGGGCTTCACGCATAGCAGGGTTATAAAACATAAAAATAACGGGTTAATCAATACGATGATGGAAAATAAAATTTATTTATACATCTTTGAAGTATGGCAGTTATTTCCATTACCACAACCCAAAACATAGAGATAGGTTACGATCTGGCAAGTGTTGGCGAAAGAATTGTTGCATGTATAATAGACCTGGTAATTTTCGTTGCTTGGTTCATTATCACCAGCCTTATTTTTTCTTATGCTGATTTTAGCTGGCTGAATGTCTTCATCAATTTACCTATTGCATTTTACAGTTTGCTTAGCGAAACTTTTCTTAACGGTCAGTCTGTTGGTAAAAAAGTAATGGGCATAAAAGTGATCAGTCTTAATGGAAGCCAGGCCTCTTTCAGCCAATATCTTATACGCTGGCTTTTTCGTTTGGTGGATATATGGATAGGCTCTGGCGTAATTGCAGTTATTATGGTTGCTGCAACAGAAAAACACCAGCGTATTGGCGATCTTATTGCCGGCACCACGTTGGTAAAAACAAAGGCCCGGAGCAATATTGAACAAACTTTGTATGTGCCCGTTGCCGAAACAAGTTACAATGTTACTTATCCCGAAGTAATCAACCTCCGCGACAGTGATATGCAACTTATAAAAGAAGTAATTCTTAATGTGCGTAAAAGTGGCAATCCTATGCTGGCATGGCAAACAGTAGAAAAATTAGAATCGGTTCTGCATATAAAAAACCAGTACGGTGACCCAATGAATTTTCTTTATGTGTTACTAAGCGATTATAATCATTTGGCTGCACAGGAGAGATAATTTTTGTTTTAGGGCTAAAGTATTTTATGGCATCGCCTGTTGTGTCACTCACTTGTACTTTTGTTTTGTATGGCAACAAAACTTGCCCTTTTCTGAAATTACTCATCATTAGCTATTGAATATTTTTATATAAAATCTTAGAAGTATCAGGTATAATGTTTACATATTGATGCCGGTATTTTATGCCAACCGGTAAGTAAGGGTTTTAGATTGATGCATAAGCGCCCCTGTCTCAAACAGGCTACCGCAATTGAAAGCATGTGCCTTTGTTATTTATCAAAAGAGCTGACCATAAATAGACATGTCAACTTGTGGACTGTGTTGAATACCTGGCAGCTATCAGTTATTAATTTTTTCTGAAATAAGGACAGCGACAGATTTAAAGTGCATTAATTATTAGGCCCGCTATTGTTTTTCCCTTCTGAAATAGCTAGATTTAATTTTACTGGTAAAGTATAAATCAAAAGAAAGATTTTGTTGTAATATCCCCACTAAAAAGCGCTGCACTGTAAAGTGTGGCGCTTTTGTTATCGGGAACCGGGTAAACAAGTTTTGTTTTGTATTTTTATCTAATGTTCGCCTTATGCATTTGATATGAGCCCACGAAACAACGCCGATACATCAATAAAGTCTGCAAATCCAAAGAAATCCGGAGGGTATTCATCCTGTAATAAGATAAAATTAGTTCACAGCGGACAAGAATATTTCAACCAGTTATTGTATCTGATAGATTCAGCAAAAGAAAGCATTCATCTGCAGGTATATATTTTTGAAAGTGATGAAACAGGCCATACAATTTCAACTGCTCTAAAATCTGCAGCAAAAAGAAATGTGCAGGTCTTCCTGCTAACAGATGGCTTTGCCTCACAACACCTGCCCCGAAAATTCATTCAAGATCTAAAAGAGGCTGGTGTTCACTTCCGTTTTTTTGAACCCCTTTTCAGGAGTAAATATTTTTATTTTGGCAGAAGAATGCATCATAAAATATTTGTGGCAGATGCAAAATATGCGCTCGCAGGCGGAATAAATATTGCCGACCGGTATAACAAAATTCACGGGAATAACACATGGTTTGACCTTGCGCTTTATATAGAAGGTGATATTGCACAAGAACTATGTGTGCTTTGCTGGAAAACATGGAAGAGTTTTCCTGTGAAAATGGGTCTTACACCATGTGAAGAAAAGAGATTATCATTCTTATTTAAAGAAGAAGAAACCTGCAATGTGCGTATGCGACGCAATGATTGGGTAAGAAGAAAAAATGAAATCTCTGTATCCTACATCGAGCTTTTCCGAAAAGCTAATGAGCATATTACTATTATGTGCAGTTATTTTTTACCCGGAAAAGCAATCAGAAGATTACTGGTAAATGCGGCGAAACGTGGCGTAAAAATAAAAGTGATTATAGCCGGCCCGTCAGATGTTATACTGGCAAAATATGCAGAGCGCTGGCTATACGATTGGCTTTTACGAAATAATATTGAATTATATGAATACCAGCCAACCATATTGCATGCAAAAATTGCAACCGGTGATAATGAATGGCTAACGATTGGTTCTTACAATATTAACAACATTAGTGCCTACGCAAGTATAGAATTGAATATCGATGTTCGGAATAATTTATTTGTAACTAAAGCGGAGAATATGCTTACAAACATCATTACAAATGATTGTATAAATATTACTTCAGAAAAACACAGTAAGAATAAAAATTTCATCAAGCAGTTTGCGCGCTGGTGTTCTTACCAGATCATTCGCATCGTTTTCTATTCTGTTACTTTTTACTATAAAAGAAGTCACTAAATACCACAAAAAACGTTGCCTTATATATAAAGCAACGCATTTAAAGGGGTTTAAGGCAATTAAACTTCTTATGCAAATTCATCAATCTTATCTTTTAAGAACTGTTCGGCTTCATCTTTAATATCTTCAAATTTTTCTTTTCCTTTACGAAATGTATCCTTTGCATTTTTAGCAAGCTTTTTCCCCTGCTCATTTATTTTTTTTCTTGTTTCTTTTCCTTTATAAGGCGCAAACAATATCCCCGCTGCTAACCCTGCTGCAGCCCCTATAACAGCTGCTGCAACTATTTTGGTCGTGCTATTCATAATTATTATTTTTTTGGTTTGATTAATTAACAGAATATTTTTTTCACTATTACACATGTTTTTATTTTTTGGCTCCCTTTTCAAAAAAGGGCTGCTTATTTTTTACGCATGATATTCAGGATGTAATGCCATTACCGGAACGTAACTACTATGCAATACCATTTGTCTTGTGTGACTTTTATGCATCAGTTTATCAATAAGAGAATGGCTTTTCGGAATTATTACCAGCAAATCGATCTTGTTTTTTTCGGCAAAATTTAAAATACCCTCATCTATATTTTTATCGGCCAGGAAATGATATACAGGTTTTGAAGAAGACAGCTTTTCTCTCAAAATGCGGGACTGCCGAACAATTGCGGAATCAAAACCGTCTTGTTTTCCAATATTTAAAATATGCAGTGTTGCATCAAAATCTGTAACCATTGACCGGATCTCATCTACAGGTATTGTTTCACTAACATTTTCAAAATCACAGGCAAGGCCGATTGTTTTTATAGCAGAGAATTTTGCCTCTGGCGGTACAGCAATTAAAGACCATGGCAAATGCTTCATTGCATATACAGCATGTGTACCAAAGAACAATCTTTCCGCTGCTGTTTTACCCTGGCTACCCATTATTACTGCAAATGGATGTATCTTGTTGCAAATAGTATTCAATTCCGTAAAGAATGTACCCATAACAATTTCGGATTTGATATGCACTTTATTATTAGTGAGGGCAAACAGGGAATTTTTAAGTTCATTCATGGCCTTGCGCGCATTCGCGGTCAATTCTGCATCAGTCATTGAAATAGGCAACTCCATATAAACTACCGGAAGCTCATATATATGTAACAGGTGCAACTCCGCATCAACTGCCAAAGCCATTTGAGCAGCATATTTTGCAGCATTTGCAGCAGTTGCAGAAAAATCAGTGGCCACTATTATTTTTTTCATGATTGCATTTGTTTTAGTATTGTTGAATAAGTGCAATTAATTGGTCTTTCAAAATTAGCAGCACAACTATCAGAGGCAAATGATAACTGTCACTGCTGTTTCTGATTCTTGTCACGAAGTTGAAAATTATGAAATAGGTATATCAGGAACCAGGCTGCAGCATGGCTATTAAGCTTTTGTTGCGTCGCACACTTGTACAGTAAAAGCTTTGCGCAGCAATTACGAAATTATTTGTTGTTCATGCTGCTTTATGTTATAAAGCACAAGTGTGCGACGCAACGGAAGATCATTAACGTTCAGCAGGCGGGTACAAAAAAATTTACAATACCATGCTATCAATACTAATTTCCACGAATTCTTTGCAGTAAAGAAATTAAGGTCTTATCATTCCAACCCTGAAACCTGCCACGCTGCACCACCAACCTGTTATCTTCAGGATGTTGCAGGTAATAATAGAATACAAATTTTGCATGCGGGTTCTGCCATCCGATTATCTGACCAAAACGAAGATCATTAAACACAAGGGTATCCTTCCATTGCTCTACTGTATAGAATTGTTGTGAGAAACGGATAAGTTTTTGCAGGTCTTCATGATCCTCTATTGATTTTAAGAGTGTATCATTTCGCAGAAAATATTGGAAGTTTATTGCTTTCCTGCTATCGAACAAAGAACGAAAACCAACATAGTATCCTTTATCATCTCCGGCTACTACATACCACAACCAATTTTGCAGAGGTGCGGGTGTTGTAAAATATCTTGTGTAAGTTATGTTTTGTGTTTTGAAAATTTCTTTTACATCTGAGTTGATCTGTACTTTATTAAAAATACAATACAGCAAGTAAACCGCACTAAAACCAATGCCTGCCTGCCACCATCTTTTTCTGAGTGGGTTATTTCTTTTTAACCAGATCAAAGCAATACATGCCACGCCTGACCATACAGAGAAAAATGGATCTGCCACATAAATTGCATTAAATGAGATACGTTCTTTACTAAAAGGTTCAAACCAACCCACACCATAGTTATTGAATGCATCAATAAATATGTGTATGAATATAACAGCACCAAAAAAGAGCAACCATTTTCGGAGGCTTATATTATGTGGCCTGTGTAAGCGCTCTGCAAGTAGTGCCAACAGTGGTGTAATGAGTGCACAAAACAAAAATGAATGCGTAAAGCCACGATGTGCCAATAAGCCCGAAGATGTATCCATCCAGAGAGATGCGGTAAAATCAATATCAGGAATGCTTTGTGCCAACGCGCCCCAAAGCATAGCTTTTTTGCCAAGTTTTTTGCCGGCAAACGCTTCGCCCATACAGGCGCCTAATGCTATATGAGTAATTGAATCCATATGCCGATCAGCTATACAATAAAGTTACTGTATAATATAATCGCTATTATTTATAATGCGCTATAAATAGGGGCAGTTTAACTTCTTTCATAAGTACATCAGCCATACTTTCCCTAAACCACCGGCTTACAGCGCCCCTGCGATATGCTCCCATAATCACCAGCGCATTTGCCTGGTCATTTTTTAAGTATTTTATTATTTCATCCTCCACCAACCCACGTGTTACTATGAATTTTGCCTTAGGGAAATGTCTCTTTAAAAATTCTTTTATGAGTTTGTTATCTTTTAAGTGCATGTAAGAATCAGTTGGATTTACAGACAACACCTCGGTATCCAGGTGTTTCATTTGTGGCAATAAATAACTGAACATTTTAATTGCATATACAGAAGATGGGCTTCCATCATATAATAAAATCAATTTCTGTATTGGTTTGTACCTCTGTGGAACTATTAATGTAGGGCATTGCACATCTGTAAGAAGCTCACGGATAAATCGTGTTGGTATCTTTTCTGTATAATGCGTAAGCGTTTCTTTGGAATCTATCACTAGTAAATCTGCATATATACTTTCATGTAATAAGCCAATTAAGGCAATATTCTTGTCATGATGAATACTATATTCCAATTTCTCTTTTTGACACGATTTTTCAAAATTATCTGTTGCGAGTTTCCTGGTAGCTTTATCTTTATCTTCATGCTCTTTTATCAATTCATTGGAAACGTTTCCTTTTACCATCACATCGCTTATTTTGTAACTGGTATATATAGGATCATCCATAAATACTCCAACCATGTGGGCATTTGTTTGCTTTGCTAAAAATAGTGCGTAAGATTCTGCGCATTTTGAATATTTAAGCCCATCGAATGCTGTTATTATTTTTTTCATCTTAGATTGTTTTAAAAAGAGGTACTACAAATTTTAAAAATGAGTAAATCCTTATTAGGTATTGTATTGATCTAACGAACCAGGCTGGTTTTGACCAGCCTGGTTCGTTAACAAAACTCTTCTATAAATATTTTTTTAAAAATGCCTTTTATATCTACACAATCATGAAGCTTTCTACATTCTTTAAAAAGTGTACACCAATGCAGAAAATCCAACTGTGTTGTGCAATTATTATTCAGGCATATCAGTTCAGGATTTGTTGTAATTACCAACTTCTTCGAGCTGATCATCTTCTATTCTAATCAAAACTAAGTGCTTATCATCCTCAAGGTTTATAACCCATATTTTCCTTCCCTGTTCTTCAACTTTAATTGCAGTTGTTATATTGAAGTCTACGTAAGTTGATTTTACCATTTTTCTTATATCGTCAGGTAGATTTTTTTCGTAACCATAGCTAATATGATAGATAAGATTTCCACTTTTTGTAAAAAGCGCATTATTTTTCTGATCCTCACTTATAAATTTTACAAAATAATTCTTGTTTAGTTTATACCATTCCGGCCGTATGGCATCCTTAAAAGATTTGTCGAAAGCCCGGGCCACTTTTTCGGTAACCTTTGAAGATGTAGTTACAGTTACTGGTGGCAATTCTTTTATTTCCTGTGCATATAGCCCTAGAAAAATTATGGAAAAGAGTAAACTTCCAAACAGCCGTACAATGAATTGTGGTTTCATGATCGTAAGTTTTTAAAGTTATTAATCTGTTTTATATTGATTTTATATCTACGAAAAATTGTAAACGATTACAATTATTAATCTTAAAATCAATACAAAGGAAAAAAATATGAAATGCCTAAACAATAACCTGTATCACTGACATTAATGATACTTATCAATCATGTAACTATTATACTGCAGCTGTTTTTGTTTGTGCAGAGGATAAGTCATTTAACCGTTTACCTAATATATTTTCAAGGTCTTCTTTAAATAAGACTTCCTTTTTTATCAGTAGTTCTGCTACTTTTTGTAATGATTCTTTGTTTTGCTGCAACAGTTCTTTGGTTCGCTGGTAAGCATCATTTACTAATTTGCGAACCTCTTCATCAATCAGCTTTCCGGTTTCTTCACTATAAGGTTTTTGGATGCCCATATCCCGCTGACCCGTGGAATCATAAAAACTTATATTGCCAATCTTTTTATTGAAGCCGTAATAAACTACCATCATATAGGCTTCTTTTGTTACTTTTTCCAGGTCATCTAACGCTCCTGATGAAACTTCATCAAATATTACCTCTTCTGCGGCCCTTCCACCCAATGTGGCACATAAATGTTCAGTAAAGGAAGATTCACTTCTTAATTGCTTTTCTTCGGGTAAATACCATGCAGCGCCTAAAGATTTGCCACGGGGAATAATAGAAACTTTTACAAGAGGGTCAACTTCTTTCAGCAACCAACTTACTACAGCATGTCCTGCTTCATGATAAGCAATAATTTTTTTCTCGGCTGCTGAAATGATTTTACTTTTCTTTTCAAGACCAGCCACTATTCTGTCAATTGCATCTAAAAAATCCTGACGATCTATTTTTTCTTTTTTCTTCCTTGCAGCAATCAGGGCTGATTCATTGCAAATATTGGCAATGTCAGCACCGGAAAAGCCCGGAGTTTGTGAAGCAAGGAAACGTGGGTCAATAGTATTGTCTAATATAAGTGGGCGAAGATGTACTTTAAAAATTTCTTCTCTTTCCTTCATGTTAGGAAGTTCCAAATAAATATGCCTGTCAAATCTGCCAGGTCGAAGTAATGCAGGATCAAGCATATCGGCACGGTTGGTAGCAGCCAGTACTATTACACCGCTGTTGGTACCAAAACCATCCATCTCTGTGAGCAATTGATTTAAAGTACTTTCCCTCTCATCATTAGCGCCGCTTAAAAAAGCACCTTTTCCTCTTGATCTTCCAATAGCATCAATCTCATCTATAAAGATTATACATGGTGCTTTTTCTTTAGCTCTTTTAAATAAATCACGAACCCTTGATGCACCAACTCCCACAAACATTTCTACGAATTCAGAACCTGAAATAGTAAAGAAAGGAACCTGTGCTTCCCCTGCTACAGCTTTTGCCAACAATGTTTTGCCAGTGCCGGGAGGACCAACCAATATTACTCCTTTAGGGATCTTTGCACCAAGTTTAGTGAATGTCTCAGGGCTTTTCAAAAAGTCAACAATTTCCTTTACTTCCATTTCTGCTTCTTCCAAACCGGCAACATCATCAAAAGTTATATTGCTTTTTTGTTTTTCAATTAAGGTAGCGGTTGATTTTCCAAAATTAAAAACAGATGTACCACCTGCACCTAAGCCACCGGATTTGCGCAGTAAAAAATTCCATATAAAAAAAATAAAAACCAGCGTTATTAGCCATCCAAACATATTCCATAGCCAGTTTGTACGATTCTCATAACGCACCGGTATCTTTTCGTTGATAGAGAAATTTTTCTCGGCTTCATCAAGCCTGCGATCAAATGATTCTATAGAGCCAATATTAAAAAAATAATGAGGCCCCTCGCTAATACTTTTACCTGAAGAGGGCTTCAAAACATTTTTAAACATTGAATCGTTTACAAATTGCTTTTTGATATAGATTTCAGCTTTTGCATTATTTATCACTACAATCTTTTCAACAGCCTTACGGCTAAGTATATCTTTTTCGAACTGTTGCCACGTAATTTCAGTCTCCTGAGTAAAGACGTTTAATAAAGAAGGATAAAAAATAAATAGTAACATTATCACATATATCCACCACCAATTGAAACGTTTTTTGCCGGGAGGCGGTTTCTGCGCAGGTAATTCACTCTGCTCATTATTATCTGGACGATTCATTGTATGAAGGTTAAAAGCATTTACCAATAAGCAGCTGATGACAATCAGTCAACAATATGATTGCTTTCATTGTTTCAAACAGTTTCACAATATTACTTTTGTACTAGTCAGTGTACGGGATTTATTCTCCGATGCTGGTAAGATTAAAGTAGACAATATTGCTTGCAAAAGAGTGAAAAAACTACTGTATCGTGGAACCGGATAACTACCGGTTCCTTTTTTTATGCATGATGCAGGCATTCTCCTTCGCTTTACAAATAATGTTAACCATAATTATGTTTGACGATAGTCATGACATAAGCTAATAATTATCATTGATAATGGTAAAAAGTGGGATTAGTTTTGAAAAATTACAGTTCCTTTTTTACTTAATGCTTTCAATAGCGCTATATGGAAACAGTTACATTTAAAGACACGCTTACTGTTATACAGGAAAGAAAAAGCGTACGAAACTACACTGGTGAACAAGTAACCAAAAAAGATATTGATAAGATACTACATGCAGCTATGGCCGCCCCGGCAGCCATTCATATGCTGCCATGGAAATTCATAGTAGTTACAGACCCGGAAAAATTAAAAGTATTAGCTAATGGCTTGCCCTTTGCCAAAATGTTGCCCAAAGCAGGTACGGGCATCATTGTATGTGCAGTACCCGGTGAGGCGGCACTGGGAAATGAAGATTTTGCAATAATCGATTGTGCATGCGCCAGTGAAAATATTTTATTGGCTGCAGAGGCATTGGGGTTAGGCGCAGTATGGACTGCAGTTTATCCGAATAAGGAACTAATGGATTTTATAAGAAAAGAATTAAATATTCCGCGGCATGTAATTCCATTGAATGTAATTCCTGTTGGACATCCTGCAGGTGATGAAAGCGCACAAAATAAATACAATGCAAAAAATATTCATTGGGAGAAATGGTGAATGATATTTAAATACAAAAACGGATGTTAAATCAATTGAGCTTTTATTGTTTTAAAATGCAGCTTCATGTACTGCAGTACAAGAGTGCGACGCAACGAAAGCCTTACCAGTATTCAATTGCAGGGTTCAAAAAAAATTATTCAATGAATTTTCAGCGTGATTAACAACGTAATAAAAATAAAAAAATGCATATTGAAATAAATGACAATACAACGCTAAGACATATTCAGGAAATATTTTCCGATTATTATCCTTACCTGCAGATGGAGTTTTATAAAAGTCCACATAAGAAATATGAAGCATCTGCAGAACGTGAGTTGATATATCCGGGTAAGACAATTGGCGAGGTGAAGCAGACCCATGTCTCGGCCATGATAGAAATGCTGCCACTTTCCAAAGTAGCTGATGTGGAAAAGGAATTTATGCAGCGATTCGGTTTGTCTGTGCAAATCCTAAGAAAGGAAAAAGATCATTGGGAACAAACGACTGGAATGGATGATTTTACTTTAAAGGAATTAAATGAAATGGGAAGAAACTCTTCGGATGATTTTATTCTTTCAGATCTTGATGAGGAAGAAAACGAAGAAGTATAACAATACTTAAGTACTTTAAAATATAAATATTATGCCGAATACAATAGCCGAATATTATACAGATGAACTTGTTGACTGGAACAATGCGATCGTTTTTTATAATAATGAAATGGATGAATTTGACCATAAGCTGGCTGAAGTGATTAGTCGCAATTCCATTGTTGGTATTGCAGAAAAAGTAGAGGCACATCAAAGCCTGCTCAACAAGGTTTCAGAAAAATTCTATAAACTGGAAATGGAAATTCAACAACAGGAGACTGCACTTAAAACAGATAGTATGCTTATTGATAATGCTTCCATTAATGATACAATAGAAAAGCGGCAAATGGAATTGCGAAGTAAGATACAGGCGGCCGAGAAAGAATATATTGATATAAAGTTTGGCTGTTATAATTTTTTATCTGACACGCTCAGGAAAAAGAAAGACTGATGAAAAATTCATCTGCTGCTATATTGAAGAAATATCTTGCTCCCAATTTAACGGACTATGAAATCTTAAGTGGTTCTTTTAACTGGCAGGATGAACAAAGATTGCTGAATGGCTTGCCGGAAGGCAAAGGACTGAACATTGCTTATGAAGCAGTGGAACGTCATGCAAAAGGAAAATCAAAAGATACAATTGCCCTTCGCTGCATACACAAAGACAGGACCACGAAAGATTTTACTTATTATGATTTACATAAACTCAGTTCCCGTTTCGCGAACTTGCTCACAACGTTAGGCGTTAAGAAAGGTGAAAGCGTATTTGCACTTACAGGTAGAATTCCCGAATTATATATTGCAGCATTAGGCACATTAAAAACAACTGCCGTGTTTTGCCCTTTGTATGCGGTGTTTGGCCCTGAGCCGGTGTTTCAGCGTTTGAGTAAGGGCGATGCAAAAGTGCTCATCACAACGACTGCATTATTTGAAAAGAAAGTAAAACCATTGCTCGAAAGATTGCCCTCTCTTCAGTTTATTTTATTAACGGATAAAGCAGCACATATCAATGAGAAAGTATTATCACTTCTCCGGTTAATGGAAGAAGCACATGATGAATATATTATTCCTCCAACTGATCCTGAAACCCCTGCTCTGCTGCATTTCACCAGCGGCACTACAGGTATGCCCAAAGGCGCAATGCATGTTCATGGCGCTGTGCTTACGCATTACACAACAGGCAAATATGTGCTCGATTTTCACGAAGGAGATATTTTCTGGTGCACGGCAGATCCCGGCTGGGTTACGGGAACTTCTTATGGTATTATTGCTCCACTGGTAAATGCTGTTACCAATATAGTTGATGAAGAAGAATTTGATGCGGCAAGATGGTATTCCATTTTAGAAGAACAAAAAGTGAATGTATGGTACACTGCTCCCACAGCCATCCGCAGGTTGATGCGCATGGATATTCAGCCAAAAGAAAACTATGATCTCGAGAACCTTCGTCTCATTTGCAGTGTAGGTGAACCATTACATGCAGAAGCCGTACTATGGGGAGAAAAAACTTTTGGTATGCCCATACTGGATAACTGGTGGCAAACAGAAACCGGCGGTATTATGATCGCCAACTATCGCTCCATGAAAGTAAGACCCGGCAGCATGGGCAAACCGTTACCTGGCGTAGAGGCTGCCATCGCAGAAGTAACAGACAGTGAAATAAAAATTGTAACAGAACCATACAAACAAGGTCACCTGGTATTGAAGAAAGGCTGGCCTTCCATGTTTCGTGCTTACCTGTACGAGGAAGAGCGCTATAAAAAATGTTTTCGCGGCGACTGGTATCTCACCGGCGACCTCGCAAAGAAGGATGAAGACGGTTATTACTGGTTTGTTGGCCGCGCAGATGATATTATCAAAACTTCGGGACATATGGTTGGACCCTTTGAAGTAGAAAGTGCATTAATGGAACATGCTGCCGTTGCAGAAGCTGCTGTAATCGGCAAACCTGATCCTATGATCGGCGAATTGGTAAAAGCATTTGTGGTATTGAAAACAGGGTTCATTGCAGATGAAAAATTACAGTTGGATATAATCGGTTATGCAAGAAAAAAATTGGGTCCTGCAGTTGCGCCGAAAGAGCTGGCATTTGTAGATGGCTTACCAAAAACAAAAAGCGGAAAAATATTAAGGCGGTTATTAAAAGCAAGAGAGTTGGGATTGCCGGAAGGTGATCTGTCAACATTGGAAAAGGAGAATTAGTGCTGTATTGTTTTTAATTTTTATGAGCCCGCCCATAGCTCATACATTGAACTCCGTTGCGTCGCACTCTTGAACGTTCATATCACTGTTGAACAAAAACAATCACTATGCAAACTGTAACAGTCATAAAACCTTCTGAAAAAATGGATACAGATCACGGTCAAAAATTACTTTACCAGATGATGCTGATTCGTCGTTTCGAAGAGAAGAGTGCAGAATTATATACCAAAGAAAAGATACGTGGCTTCCTGCATTTGTATGTGGGTGAAGAAGCCGTTGCAGTTGGTGTGATCAATATTTTGTCTGTAGAAGATAATATACTCTGTACTTATCGTGAACATGGACATGCGCTGGCGAGAGGTGTTAATGCCGGAGCTATCATGGCGGAAATGTATGGCAAGATGGAAGGCTGCAGCCGTGGACGTGGCGGCTCTATGCACTTGTTTGATGCAAAGACAAAATTTTATGGAGGCAACGCCATTGTAGGCGGGCACCTTGCAATGGCGGTTGGTATGGCGCTGGCTTCTAAAAAGCAAAAGAAAAACAATATCACTGTTTGTTTCTTCGGAGAAGGTGCAGCAGCAGAAGGTGAATTTCATGAGGCCATGAATCTTGCTGCATTATGGAGTGTACCTGTATTATTCGTGTGCGAAAATAACTTGTATGCCATGGGCACTGCTATTCGTTATTCGCATTCCATAATTGAAATTGAAAAGAAAGGCGCCGCTTACGGAATAGAAACAGCAGTGGTAGATGGCATGGATGTATTAGCCGTTGAACAGGCTACAAAAGTAGCTGTTGAAAAAATAAAAACAACAGGCAAACCTTGCTTCCTTGTATGCAATACGTATCGCTTTCGTGCACACAGCATGTTTGATGCAGAACTGTATCGTGAAAAGAGTGAAGTGGAAGAATGGAAAAAACGTGATCCTATTCCAAAATTGCAACAACAACTACTTATTGAAAATCTGGTCACCACCAATGATATAGAAGCAATAAATAAAAGCGTAGAAGATGAAGTACAAAAAGCAGTTGATTTTGCAGAAGCAGGAACATGGGAACCGGTAGAAGAACTGATAAAATTTGTTTACAGTGAAAAACAAAATCTGAAATAACATGACCAACATTAAAAAAATCCTGATAGCTGTTGATGATGGACCTACTGCTGAAAAAGTTGCTTTAAGTGCCTTTCATTTTGCACATCAGTTAAAGGCTGAGATGGCCCTGGTGAGTGTTGTTGATACAGCCTCCCTGATGAGCGAAGGTGGCATAACTGTGGGGGAATTGGCAGATATCATGACAAAAGAATACAAGCAAAACCACCAATTGCTGATGGATAAAATATTTAAAGATGTGAAAGTCTGGAGTTTTGTAGAAAAAGGAAAACCGCATGAAGAAATTTTAAAAGTAGCACAGGAATGGGAGGCGGATCTAATTGTTATGGGTACGCATGGCAGAACGGGCTTGGCTCATTTATTTATGGGCAGTGTTGCAGAAAAGATCGTAAGGCATTCAGAAAAACCATTGTTTATTATACCTACACGGCCATGATAGAAAAACTTCACCCAAGTACACATCATGCGGAAGAAACATTGCGCAGGTCTATTGTAAAAACTATTAGCTACAGGGTTGTTATTCTAATTCTTGACTTTACTTCCATTTACCTGTTTACAGGTCAGGTAAAAGTGGCTGTTGGTTTTATGATTATTAGCAATGTCTATACTACACTAGGTTATTTTATTCACGAAAGGATCTGGGATAAAATAAAATGGGGTAAGATAATTTATAAAAAAAGTTAATGAATAAATATTAGAAACATTAACCTTATTAATTATTAAAAATATGCGTTATGAAACCTGAAAATTTTTGCCAGAGTTGCAGCATGCCATTGGATAACCCGGAAATGCTGGGTACAGAAAAAGATGGAAGTAAAAGTAATGAGTACTGCAAATATTGTTACCAGAATGGAGCATTCATTAATCCGAATATGACATTAAAAGAAATGACCTCAGTGGTTATTAATCAAATGGAGAAAATGCATATTGATTCAAAGACAATAGATATGGCAGTAAGCAGCCTTCCTCATTTAAAAAGATGGAGCATGAAGTCAGCTTCATTATGATGCAATTAATAAATTGTTGTGTAGATGTTTCTCTTCGCTGAATAGTATTACGGAACGTACAAGTGAGTGACACAACAGAAGCTTTATAGCAGTAATGCAGTTGATCTGATAAAGAGAAAAATAAATGAGCAATAACAACGTCATAAAACTCACCTACCGGGAAGCTTTGAAACAAGCCATACGCGAAGCTATGCAGAAAGATGAAAGCGTTTTTTTGATGGGTGAAGATGTGGGCCGCTATGGCGGATCTTTTGCTGTAAGTAAAGGATTACTGCAGGAGTTTGGCCCGGAACGCATTATGGATGTGCCTTTATCAGAATCGGGTTTTGTTGGTGCAGGCATAGGCGCTGCTTTAAACGGTATGCGCCCTATTGTGGAAGTGATGACAGTAAATTTTAGTTTGCTGGCAATGGACCAGATCGTTAACAATGCTGCCACGTTACTTCACATGTCAGGCGGGCAAATGAATGTGCCTGTAGTGATAAGAATGAGTTGTGGAATTGGAAGACAATTAGCAGCACAACATTCCCACAGTTGGGAACCACTATATACACATATTGCCGGATTAAAAGTACTATCGGCAGGAACACATGAAGACGCAAGGGGTATGTTGCTGACTGCATTACAAGATCCTGACCCGGTCATCATTTTTGAATACACTTACCTGTTAAACAAGGAAGCGGAGATTGCTGCAAATGCAGGTGCGGTAGATATTACAAAGGCAAAAGTGCGGCGTGAAGGGAAAGACATTTCTATCATCACGTACGGAGCCGCCGTTTATAAAGCATTGGGTGCAGCCAGTGAATTGGCAACAATGGGCATAGATGCAGAAGTAGTTGATTTGAGGGTATTGCGTCCGCTTGATGAAGCAACCATTTTTAACTCAGTAAAGAAAACGCACCGGGCATTGCTGGTGGAAGAAGCATGGGCTTCAGTAAATGTATCATCAGAAGTCAGCGCAAGAATTATGGAAAATATTTTTTACGAATTAGATGCACCTGTGCAAAGGCTTGGAGGCGTTGAGGTGCCAATCCCCTATCCCAAACATTTAGAAGATGCATCCATACCACAGCAGGCAGACATTGTTAATAAGGTAAAGAAAATGTTACAGCATGATTGAGTTTAAAATGCCCAGCCTTGGCGCTGATATGGAAGCAGGCACTTTGGCGGAGTGGCTGGTAAAGCCCGGCGATACAGTAAAGCGTGGAGATATTATTGCGGTGGTGGATACACAAAAAGGTTTGATAGATATTGAAGTGTTTGATGAAGGCACCATTAGTGAACTGGTGATCAAAGAAAATGAAAAAGTACCGGTGGGAACTGTAATGGCCTTGATTGAGTCTGGCAAAGAAGACTTAACAAAGAAAGAGGCAATAAAGCCAACTTCAAAAATTGAAGAAAAAAAAGCAACAGAAAAAATAAGTGTTGTGGCAACTCCTCAATTTATCAAAGCATCCCCATTAGCAAAAAGAATTGCAGCTGAAAAAGGCATTGAGTTAAATACAATAAAAGGTACAGGAGAAGACGGCGCTATTACAAAAGAAGACGTGGAGAAAGCCATCATAGAAAAAATGGCCCCCGCAGCAGAAAAGAAAATTACTACAACAGAAAATATCCGCATGGCGGTTGCTGCGGCTATGAGTAAATCCAACCGCGAAATACCCCATTATTATTTAGAGACAAAGGTGGATATGCGCAAGGCGTTGACCTGGTTAACAGAGACCAATAAACAACGAACCGTAAAACAACGTTTACTGCCGGTTATATTATTGTTGAAAGCGGTTGCAAAAGCACTTGTAGAAATTCCTGATCTGAATGGCTACTGGGAAAATGGTTTGCAACAAAAACAAGATATCAATATTGGCTTTGTTGTTTCATTGCGGGGCGGCGGCGTAATGATACCTGCTATTCATAATGCTGATAAAAAAACAATAGATGAACTAATGGCAGCGCTGAATGATATTATCCCAAGGGCAAGAGCAATGAAGTTGCGCAGTTCTGAGCTAAGTGAATCTACTATTACTGTTACAAACCTTGGAGAAGGCAATGTAGAAACTGTATATGGTGTTATTTATCCGCCACAGGTTGCCATTGTTGGTTTTGGAAGTATTACCGAAGAGCCCTGGGCAGAGATGGGTATGCTGGATGTAAGGCCCGTAATAAATATCACTTTATCCGCCGATCACCGTGCAACAGATGGGGCAACGGGTAGCCGTTTCTTAATGGCAGTAAAAAATCATTTGCAAAAACCGGAGATTTTATGAACGAACAGGAAATAAGACAAACCATTTTTCAGTTGCTGAAAAAAATTGCGCCAGATACAGAACCCGAAAAACTGCAACCAGATGATGATATAAGACACACACTCGAAATTGATTCTTTTGATGGGTTGCAATTCGTTGTTGCATTAGACGAGCATTTTGGTATTGAAACGCCAGAAGCCGATTATGGAAAGATTGACACATTACGGAATTTGGTTACTTACATCATGCAGCGTAAGAAATGAAGAAAGTATTATGAGCCTGGCAAAAGTTTTTCATGGCATCTTCGTTGCGTCGCACTCTTGTGCATTGTATTCATGAATGAGATAAGTTTTTTTATACCAGATACAAATGCATTTGTTTTTGTATACCCTTGTTCGATAAGCAGCATAAGTGTGCAAGGCAACAGGTGTTTAATTGAAACATCGTCAATACGGCACAAAAAAGCAGGTTTTTACACCTGCCGGGTTTTCATAATCCATCGTGGCTTAACAACGGTATTGAGAACTTATTTTATTGGTATTACTCTTCAGGAATGATTAGCACAAACTATCTCTTATGATGCTTTTCTCTTATCTGCTATTATTAATACCACACCCGCAATAACGGCAACACCACCTGCCCATACCGGCCATGCTATAGACTTATCTTCTTTCTTATTTATTTCTACTGGTCCAAGATCAACCACCTTTTTCTCTGTAGTAAAGTTGATATTGGTAAAAACGAACATCAGTATGCCAACAACAATCAGTATTATTCCTAATGTTTTCATATAAACTTTAAATACTAATGCTTAAATATTGTGCCAGCAATTTTTAGCCTTATAAAACTGGTGTAATGAGTAAATGATTACTCAATCTTAGTATAAGTGCGTAAACTTAGCTGCATTGTTATTGGTAGAATAGGTTTTTTGCAATAGGTGGTTTAGCCTTTATTAATTGTGTAGCAAAGCGGTTGAGGATTGTTTTTGCAGCAAAAGCATTACATACAAAACTGCAACGCAACCAAAATTTAATTCAATACGATTACCTGCTACCAAAACATATTTGCCTTATATCCTTTGAACATTACATCAAAGGAGTAATTAATTGCCCATTTCTGCTGCCTTTCCTGCATTTTGTATTAGCTAATAAACGGTACGGTTTATGTTGATTTTTAATTAAATAGCCTAAAAAATTGCTAACCGCTTTATTACTCAAACAAAGGCAATGAACAGAATGATCCACATTATAGAAGATGATGTTGATATACTCAACATCTTAAATATTTTTTTTAAAAGAAAAGGTTACAAAGTAATAGCGGACTTTAACGGAAACGATCTTGATCTTTTAGACGAACCGTGCCCGGAAGTTTATCTTATAGATATTAATCTTATTGGCAAAAGCGGTCTTGATATCTGCAAACAAATAAAGAAGGAATGCAGTCATGTACCTGTTGTATTAATGTCTGCCAATACCCAATTGGAAATGATGGCAAGGGAATGCAAAGCAGATGCTTTTATAGCCAAACCATTTGACATGAACACTATTTTATCTACAGTAAATTCTGTTGTTGCATAAACTTTTCTTTACAGGCTAAAATATTTCATAGCATCGCCTGTTGTGTCACTCACTTGTGCGTTCGGAGCTTTAATGAACAATAGACAGTGGGCAATGAACAATAAAAAATTTTTATAGTAGCCTTCTTTCTCCTGGTTGCCTTTCTTGTTTGAGCACAAGTGTGCGACGCAACGAAGCTTAATTGAAATACTAATGCTTGGTACATAAAACTACTCCAATACATCAACTGCTTTTACAAAATCGCTGACAAGATAACTGATGAGTTTCCCGGTGCTGTTATCTGATCTTCCATCGCTTAAACGGCTTGCGCCTTCGCAGATATGGAGATAAGCAACTTTTGTATCGCTGGCGGCAAAACTTACATATTGCCTTGCATGTAATGCGGTAATGCCAACAGGTGTGGCTGCACTGCTGAGTGTATGTTGAATACTATCAAGATCAAGTTCGAGACCGCAGTAAGAATCTTCTGTAAAGCCCGTGGCGTGGGCAATTGCCTGTATAAAATTTCTTTTTTCGTGGAGAAAAATATCTTCATAGGTAATCACATCGATGAAAGGATCGTTCACAATATCTATCCAGCAATTTTGTGGAATATAATTTTCGTGTAAACCAATTACGCAATACTTTTCAAGATATCCATCTTCATCTGCATAGCGGAAACCATTACCGCTATGTCTTCCTTCCAGTGGACGATAATCGGCATGCGCATCCAGATTAATGGCATTGATCTGTGCCAGTGGAATTATACCGGCTTTATACAGACCTTTTGCTGCACCTTTTATGCAACCATACGCATTGTTGTGTCCACCACCAATAACAATGGGGATTTTTTTATGCGCTGTTATAAGTTTCACCACATGCTCCACTTCATCATCAATAGCGTGACCTGCATGGCGGTATGCTTCTATTTTTTCTTCATGGCTGCCGGCGTTCTCTTCAATCACAAGACACATATCACTAAAATCAAAATGCCCGAGCAACAATATATCGTCGCCGGGCAAAAAATCATTGCTTTGAATATTTAAGAAAGCCTGCAGAAAAGGTATCCAGGCCGTATCTGCTCCTCCAAGGCCAAGATTTGCTTTAACACCTATATCTTCAGGTACACCGATGATTACAAATTTTGCAGTTGATTCGTTGAGTGACCTGTCAATATCGTTTATATTATTTACTACCTGCAAACGTTCTCCCAGTTTGGTTTCAAATCTTCGGAGGCGTGTAAGGGAAAGCAGGTCCTGCCTGTTATATATTTTAAAATGCTGCATGGCAAACGTTTTTTAGTTGATTAATAATTCGTCAGATACAATGTCTTTATCTCTTTTTTTATAGAAGAACATGCCCATCATCATAATAAGGCTGGTAACAAGAATAACAAAGAATAAAATGCCATCGTTAAAGTTCTTCAGTTCTAATGTAGCAGGAATTTTATAAAATAACAAAATAGTTATCAAACCACGCGGAATGAACACCACTTCCGGGTATACACTTTCTCTTAAAAAGAAGCGCAGGTAAAAGAAACGGGTAATAAGCAATACCACCACTATCCCGCTACCGATCATGATAACTTCAGAAGAAGCAATCAAATTCAGGTCTATGGAAAAACCAAAGAGTATAAAGAAAAAAGTGCGGATCAGAAAAGAGCTTTCAGCAGTAAGTGAATGCAGCAGATGTGTAGTTTCTTCTACCTTTTCTTTAGGGAACATATTGGCAATACGGGGAATATTTACGAGGTGCCAGTTATTCATCAGCAAACCAAAGACCAAAATAATAATGAGCGATGGAAGACCCATCATTTTGCCACCCTCATAAAGAATGATCAATAAGGCAAAGATCAGGAAGAATTTTACGGTTGTTTTTGCTTTTGTAAGAATAAGAAATAATAATACGGAAAAAAGTAAAGAAAGCATTACCGATATAATAATGTTAAGGAAGAATGCACCCACTGAGATAAGTGTAAGAATTTTTTCACCGATAAAATAGTTGAATACCAATATACCAATGATATCAGAGAAGGAAGCTTCATAAATAAGAAATTCTTTCTTCGCCTGTGTAAGCTGGTGCAGGCTTGGTATAACAATAGAACTGCTCATGATGGAAAGTGGAATAGCATATACGATGCAGTTCAGTAAGGGTTCATGCAATACATAATACAATGCAGCACCAATACCGGCAAGCGATAAAATAAAAATGAACAATGCGGCAAGAAACGAATTTCGTATAAGCGGGATTTTCTCTCTTCCAAGTTTAAGATCCAGGCCGGCTTCCAGCACTATCATTATCAAACCAACGGCGCCAAGCATTTCCGTAAGCTGCTCGGGTAAAGGAAGTGCCCAATGCTGTTGAACTGCGATGACACGTACTATAATTCCAGTTGCCAGCAACAAGAGTACGGAAGGAATTTTTATATAATTAGAAGCAATTGAGAAAAGATAAGACACTACAACCACCGAAGCAATAATGATCAAAACAAGTTCTGAAGAAATATGCATAATCTGCTGTGCTTATAAGTTTATTATTTTGTTACCGGCTGTTGTACTTTATGTCATCACCTGTTGCGTCGCACTCTTGTACTGTTTTACTTTATGCGGCTTTTATACAAATGTTCCATTGATCATCACTTTATCAATCATATCAGAACCGAAAGAATAAGGCAGGTAAGCAATGGATGAAACTGGTTTTGTAAAAATCAGGTTTGCTTTTTTACCAATGGTTATACTTCCTGTTTCCTGTTGTACTTCCATTGCATGTGCTGCATTGATAGTTGCTGCATTTATAGCTTCTTCGGGCAACATTTTCATTTGTATACAACTCAGCGAAACAACAAAATTCATATTACCGCTTGGTGATGATCCCGGATTAAAATCTGTTGCCAATGCAATAGCACAGCCATTATCTATCAATTGCCTTGCAGGCTGGTATTGCATGCGAAGAAAGAATGCGGCAGTGGGCAATAATGTGCCGATGGTGTTGCTATCAGCTAATGCATTTATTTCAGCATCATTCATTGTTTCCAG